>NZ_CADIKF010000014.1 GCF_902859875.1 Paraburkholderia solisilvae
GGCACCGGCGGCAGCGCGGCGGGCGTCGCCAGTTCGTCGTCGAGCGCGCCGGGCGGCTCGGCGAGCAGATAGGACAGGCCGTTCAACGCCTGCGCGATCTGCTGCTCGAACTGCGGCAACTGTGCGCGCGTCGATTCGAGCTGCGCGGCCGCGCTTTGCACATCCTGCTGGCTCGCGAGGCCGACCTTCGCCTGGCTTTGCGTGAGCGTCAGCACGCCGTTCTGCTCATCGACGAGGCGTTTTGCGATATCGAGCTGCGCCTGTGCGCCGCGCAATTGCATATAGGTCTGCGCGACTTCGCCTTCGAGCGACAGCAGCGCGTCATTGCGGCTCTCGAGCGCGGCTTCGGTCTGCGCGTTCGCGGCCTCGACCGAGCGCCGCACGCGGCCGAACAGATCGAGCTCCCACGAAGCGTCGAAACCGGCCTGCCACAGATTGATCGGCTGCTCCAACTGGTTCACCAGATTGCGCGCACCGTTTTCGGCCGCGGTGCCCGCGCCGGGCGCGACCTGGTTCAGCGGCGAACCCGGTGCGCCGGGCCGATCGATGCTGCTATTCGCGTTTTCATCGTCGAGAATGCCTTTGATGCCGAGCTGCTCGCGCGTATAGCTGGCGCTCGCGCGCAGGTTCGGCAGACCTTGCGCGGCCGCGCCTTGCGCTTGCGCGCGCGCCTCTTCGATACGCAGCACCGCTTCGCGCAAGTCGAGATTGCTTTGCGCGGCGCGCTCGATCAACTGGTCGAGCAGCGGGTCGTTGAAGGTGCGCCACCAACGCGGGTCGGGGTCGGAGTCTTCGGTCGGCTGCGACGCGACATCGTCGGCCGGCGGCACCTTCGCGGCGCCCGCGCCCGGCTTCGGCGCCTGTCCGGACGACGCCGCATCGTTTGCGCGTTGCGGATCGCGCCAATGCGCGGGCTCGTCGTTGCCGAGCCCATCGGGCGCCTTGAAGTCGGGGCCGACCGCGCATGCGCTCAACGCCGCGCACAGCAGCCATGGCAGCGCGCGGACGCGCGCGCGCCGCATCGACGGGCGCGCCTCGCGATGCCTATATCCGCAGCGGCCGTCGATATCACGGCCATGCCCGTCCGGGCTGTGTCGACGTTGGCAGCCTCGCGCGCAATCGCGCAAGCGGCGCATCCACTGGCCGGGCAAGCGGCGCATGTCGAATGCCATGTCAGTGCGCTCCGCCGCCGGACGCTTTGGCCGGCGAAAAGAAAAAGGTCAGGGGAATGCACAGAATGCAGAAGATCGACAGCATCGCGAATACATCGACGTACGCGAGAATCGTCGCCTGGCTCACGAAGGTCTGATACAGCCGCCCGGTGGCGGTTTGCATGGCCTGCGGCAGCGGCTGGCCGACGAAATCCATCACCGCGCGCGCGTTGCGCTGCATCGCGTCGCTGAAGTTCTGCGACAGCGGCGTCATATGCTCGACCAGATGCGCCATGCGCGCCTGCGTGCGTTCGCGGATCAGCGCGGTCGACAACGAAATGCCGATCGAGCCCGCGACGTTGCGACACATCGTGAAGATCGCCGATGCATCGTTGTGCAGCCGCTGCGGCACCGTCAGATACGCGAGCGTCGTGATCGGCACGAACAGGAAGCCGATCGCCATCGACTGCGCGCTGCGCATCTTCACGAGCGTGTCGTAGTCGATATCGGGCGTGAGCGTATGCGCATAGGCGAGCGCGAGCGCCATCAGCAGGAAGCCGACGCTCAGCAGCGAGCGTGTCTGCACGTACGGCATCAGCCGGCTGATGAGCGGAATTTCGAGCGTGATCAGCACCGCGCCCGGCGACAGCACGAGGCCCGCGAGCGTCGCCGTATAGCCGAGCTGCTGTTGTGCGAGTTGCGGCACGAGCACCGCGCTGCCGTACAGAATGACCGCGAACGCCGCGATCGACGCGCAGCCGAGCGCGAAATTGCGATCCTTCATGCAGCGCAGATCGACCACGGGTTTCTTCGTGTACAACAGCCAGACGATCGCGCCGCCGATGCCGGCCACGGCGAGCGCCGCGAATGTGCAGATAACCTTCGAGCCGAACCAGTCGTCGTCCTCGCCGCGATCGAGCATCACCTGCAGGCAGCCGAGGCCGATGGCGATCAGCCCCATGCCGATATAGTCGATCGATATCTTGCCGGTGCGCTTGCGTTCCCACGGCGGATCTTCGACGAAGTGGATCACCGCGATCGACGTCAGGATGCCGACCGGCACGTTGAGCAGGAACACCCAGCGCCACGTGAAGTTGTCGGTGATCCAGCCGCCGAGCGTCGGCCCGAGCACCGGCGCGACGACGATCGCCACCGCCGAGATCGAGAAGGCGCGGCCGCGCTGCTCGGGCGGAAAGGTATCGAGAATGATCGACTGCTGGTTCGGCTGCAGACCGCCGCCGAAAAAGCCCTGCAGCAGCCGGAACAGGATCAGTTGCCACAGGTCGGTCGCGATGCCGCACAGAAACGAGCAGATCGTAAACGCGATGATGCAGATCACGAAGTAGCGTTTGCGGCCGAGCACGCGGCCGAAAAATGCGGAGATCGGCAGCACGATGCCGTTGGCGACGAGATACGAGGTCAGCGTCCAGGTTGCCTCGTCGTAGCTCGCGGACATCGTGCCGGCAATATGCGGCAACGCGACGTTGACGATCGTCGTGTCCAGCACTTCCATGAATGCCGCCAGCGTGACGACGACCGCGATCAGCCAGGGGTTCGCGGCCGGGCGCCAGGTCTGATCGCGCGGCGGGTTCGCGCCATTGCCGTTGCGACCGCCGCCGTTGCCGCCGTGGCTGTTGCCGTTGGGGTTGCCCTTGCGGTTGCCGCCGGCTGCATCATCGTGCGTCGTCGTGCTCATCGGGCGCGTATCTGCATGACTGGTTCATCGAAATTTCCTTGCGAGCGAAGCAGCGGGCGGCGCGCGCCATGGCATGACAGCGGCGCGCGGCATCGAATTGACCGGGTCATGTCAGCAAGGCCCACGCCCGACGCTTTCAGCACACCCGCGCATGGATCGCGCAAACGCCCGCTCTCAGTGACGCGATCTGTGTGCGCCGTTCATGCGCCGACAAACCGGGATGCGTCGCGACGACGCGCACGGTGCCGCTCGTATTCGCGATATCGACGTCGAGCGCAGCGCGCGCCTCGCGCTTGCCGAACGACAGGTTCATCAGCGTCCATGTTGCGCGCACCGGCGGGCGCGTGAGCCGTGCATTGCCGTAGCGCCGCTCTGGCGTGTCGAGCGTGAGCCCGGCGATGTGCTGGTATGCTGCTTGCTCGGCGCTTGGGCGGCGCCTTCTTCAGCGCTGCTTCGACTATCGCGCGGGCCCGCATCGGCCTTTCTGAAACGCCGGGAAAAGGAGAACACGCATGACCCAATACGAAATACAGGTCTTGCAGGCAGACGTATCCATGCTGCCGGTCGCCGGCCGCGAGCCGATCGAGTTCTTCCCGGGCAGCGGTCCGGACGGCAAACCGTATGCGGCGCTGCATACCAATTCGCTCGCCGAACTGAACGGCTGGCGCGAAGTGCTGCAGGCGGGCGGCCGCCCGCACCGGCTTGTGAACCATGCGTACGGCTACCGGCAGGAAGTGAACGATCCCGACTGGTGAGCGAAGCGCGGCGCGTACCGCGCTCGATGCATTCCTGCGCGGCGTTATCGCGGCTGGAGTCATCCCGCCCGGCACGATTGCGCTTCCATGCTTCGCACTTTTTGCCAACCATCCAGTGGGCGCGCATACGTCGGCCCACTGTCAATCTCGCGCGGTCATTTCAGATACACCTTCGGCGTAACCGACAGTCCGTATGGCAGCGGATGATCGGCGGGCATCCCGCTATCGATCAGGATTTTTACCGGTACGCGTTGCACGATTTTCACGAAGTTGCCGGTCGCGTTTTCGGCGGGAAACGCGGAGAAGCGTGAGCCGCTGCCGAGCTGGATGCTGTCGACATGGCCGTGCAGTTCGAGATCCGGATACGCGTCGACGTCGACCTTCACCGCGTCGCCGGGGCGCATGCGCGTCAGTTGCGACTCCTTGAAGTTCGCGGTCACCCAGACCTGCGGCGTGACGATCGAAAAGAGCGACGTGCCCGCCTGCAGGAAGCTGCCGTACTGGACGTTGCGTCTCGTGATCCAACCGTCCGACGGCGCGCGGATCTCGCAGTACGACAGGTTGAGTTCCGCCTGTTCGAGTTGCGCGCGGGCCTGCTCGACCTGCTGCTGCCGTTCGGCGACGCTCGCCTGCGTCTGGCGGATCTGCTGCGGCACGAGACTCGCGGTCTGCAATTGCGCACGCGCCTGCTGCACGTTCGCACTCGCAGTCTGCTGCTGCGCATTCGCCGCATCGATATTCTGCTGCGACGTCGCGCGGACATCGACCGAATGCTGCCGGTCGAATGCGGCCTGCGCCTGCGTGAGGTTCGCCTGCGCGGAGCGAACTTGCGCCTGCGCCTGCTGGAATTGCGCGGGAAATTGCACGCGCGCGATATCGAGTTGCACTTGCGCGGCCGCCAGTTGCGCCTCGGCGAGGCCGAGCTGCGCCTTCGCCTGATCGACCTGTGCGATGTAGTCGCGCTTGTCGATCACGACGAGCAGATCGCCCTTGTGCACATGCGTGTTGTCGTCGACGGCGAGCTGCACGACGTAGCCCGACACCTTCGGCGCGATGGTGATCGCGTTGCCGTCGGTGTAGGCGTCGTCGGTGCTGACCTGGTTGCGCGTGGCGAATGCCCAGATGCCCGCGCCGATCAGCAACAGCAGTACGAGCGCGGCGAGGATGTAAAGCGGCTTGCGGCTGTGCGGTTTTTCTTCCTGACCGTCGGAGCCGTCCTTGTCGCTTTTGCCGTCTTCGCTGTCGCCGTCTTTGCCTTCGCTGTCTTTCTCGTGGCTTTCATCGTCGGCGTGGCCTTTCTCGCCTTCGCGTGACGTGTCGCCGTGCGCGTCGTCATTCGTGTCGCCGTTGCGCTCGTCGGGTTCGCCGGCTGTACCTTTTGCATGGTTGTCGCCGCGCTCGCTGTCGCGCGCCGCATGGCCGTCCTCGTCGCGCGCTGTGTCGCGTTGGCGGTCGCGCGTCGCGTCATGCCCGCCGTCGCGAGCCGCGCGCTGCGTGCTGCCCGGCGCTTCGTGCGCGTGCGGCGCCTGCGCCGTACGTTCATCCATGGTGTGCCGCTCGTTTGTTCAGGTCTTCCAGGCAGCGGCCGCTCGTCGCGTGCATCACGAATTGCCGCCTTTGTCCGGGGCCGGACGATCGCGTTTGGCGCGCTCCGGCGACGAGTCCGGATCGATGCGCGTCGTGCCGCCGGTCGCGGGCGGATCGCTTGCGGGGAAGCTGTCTTCGCCGGCCTTGTCGATGTTCTTTTCCGAACGGTCGGCGTGCGGATGCTTTTCGTGATGACGCTTCGGCGCCGATGTGCCCGCCGCGGAAACGGGCGGGGCAGCGGGCGGAGTGGTGCGATAACCGGAGGCGGGAATATCGCGGGAGGCGTCGTGATAAACCTGAACACGCGAATGCGGATCGACACGACGCGGTTTGTTGCGGGGCATTCCGTGACCGAGCATGAAATTCTCCGTGAATGGAACCGTAGCCAAGGCTGTAGCAAGGACCGTTCCTCTCGATGATGCGGCGTTTTATCGAAGCGGCATCGGCACACCACAGCGCACTTCGGCGCACCTCGGCACACTTCAGCGGCTAGCGCATGCGTCCGGGCGACGGCGAAATCGTGCTGCCGCGATTCGGGTCGTCGGGGCGTTCTTCCGGCGTCGCGGAGCGCATCGCGGCCGGCGGGTGCCGCTGGTAACAGGTGTTGATCGAATGGCTCGCGATGCAGCGCTGAAACGCGTCGGCGTCGTCCTTCGCGGCGAACGTGTAGACCGTGTGCTCGACCTGAACCTCGGTGTCGGACGTGCGGATGATGGTGACGCTCATAACGTGCTCCCGGGATCATGCAATCGCAGCAGCGGGTGCAACGCGCATACCCGATGCTGACAGCGCGAATGCGTTTTCGCGGTCCGGTTGTTGCTGCAAGGTTGTTATCCGACGTCAGGGAGAGGAACGATGCAGCCGAACAAACCGAATGAAGCGAATGAGCCGAACCGTGACCGTGAGCGCGCCGCTCATCGCGATATGCGCAACGAAGCGCAGCATGAGCGAGCGGCAAACCCCGCCGGCGGCGCAACGGAAGCGACCAGGGCGACCGGACCAACCAAGGCGACCAATGCGACCGAAGAACCAACCGAAGCAATGAAGCAGTCCAACCCGCCACGCGCGGACGTCCACCCTGAGCAGACCGCCGAAGTGCCGCACGGCACCGGCGGTCATGCGGAGCCGCCGGGCGGCGGCGGCCGTCCATCGCAACGACGCAAGCCCGACGACACGCGCAAGCCGTGACGCCGGCGCGCCGCACGCAAGAATTTTTCAGGGAGAAAACGCATGGATCTGCAATACAAGACCGCGTTCGTGACGGGCGCGGGATCGGGCATCGGCAAGGCAAGCGCGCTGCATCTGGCGGCGGCGGGCGCACGTGTGATCGTGCACGCGCACAAGGACGATGAGACGCGCGCAACCGTCGATGAAATCGTGCGTCGCGGCGGCGACGCGTTCGGCTTTACCGCCGACATTCGCGACGACCAGGGCTTCGGCCAGGCGCTCGCTCACGCGCTGTCGCAAAGCGGCCGGCTCGATATCGTGGTTGCGAACGCGGGCATCAACGGCGTGTGGGCGCCGATCGACGAACTGAAGCCCGCCGAATGGGACAACACGATCAACACGAACCTGCGCGGCGCCTATCTGACGCTGCATCTGACGGTGCCGCATCTGAAGCGCGCGGGTAGCGGATCGATCGTGATCATCTCGTCGATCAACGGCACGCGCGTGTTCAGCCACGGCGGCGCGTCGGCCTACTCGACCACCAAGGCCGGCCTGCTCGCGCTCGGCCAGATGACCGCGCTCGAACTCGCGAAGCACAGGATTCGCGTGAACGTGATCTGCCCGGGCAAGGTCGACACCGAGATCGACGAGAACACGCAGGCGCGCTCGACTGCCGAAACGTCGGAGCCGGCCGAGTATCCGGAGGGCAGGATTCCGCTCACCGACGGCAAGGCGGGCAGCAGCGATGATATTGCTGACATGGTCGTGTATCTGGCATCGGAGCGCGCGCGATTTATCACGGGCACGCCGGTGTGGATCGACGGCGGGCAGTCGCTGCTGGTCGGTTAGGTGCGGGTGCGCAACGGCGTGCGCTGCATGAGCGGCGCACGCGCGGTGACCGCTTGGGTTGGACGCTGCGACTGATGCACGCTCGACACCCTCAATATCGCAACGCATTGCGACGGCCTGCCGCCTACGCGGCGATGACCCTGACCGGAATCGCCTTCGCCGCCGGCACCTTGCTTTGCTTCGCATGGTGCGACAATGGAATCAGCGGATTGCATTCCGGAAAATAGCCGGCGACGCAACCGTCGGGCAGATCGAACGGCACCACCTCCATGCCATCGACGCGGCGCGTATGTCCGTCCGGCGATACCGCTTCGAGCGACACCTGCGCGTGTGCGGCAAGCCCGAGCCGCGCGATGTCGCGCGCGTTGATCATCACCACCATGCGGCTGCCGCGAATACCGCGGAAACGGTCGTCGAGACTGTAGATCGTCGTATTGAACTGGCTATCGCTGCGCACCGTGAAGAGCCGCATATCGGTTGCGTCGCGCGCGGGCATATCGGGGTCTTCGTCGAGCGTTTCCGGCATGATGAATTCGGCCTTGCCGCTTGTCGTTTTCCATTTGCGTTCGCGCGCGGGCAGGGGCCGATGAAATCCGCCCGGTGTCCACATCCGCTCGTTGAAGTCGTGGAAAATCTCCGGCCACGTGCATGCGATTTCATCGCGAACCAGCGCATAGTCGTTGCTCCACGCATCCCAGTCGATGGTTGAGCGCGTGCCGAGCGTCGCCTGCGCGATGCCGGCGACGATCGCGGGCTCCGACAGCAGCCGGTCGCTCGCGGGCGTCGCGACACCGCGCGAACCGTGCATGCAGCCGGTGCTGTCCTCCATCGATACCGCCTGCGCAACACCGGCACGTTCATCGATCTCGATGCGCGACAGGCACGGCAGGATATACGACACTTCGCCGTGCACGAGATGGCTGCGGTTGAGCTTGGTCGCAATGCCGACCGTCAGCCGCAGCTTGCGCCACGCGGGCTCGATCGCATAGCGGTCCGGCACCGAGCGCACGAGGTTGCCGCCCAGCTGAAGCACCGCGCGCACCTTGCCGTCGATCACGCCGCGGCACGCGTCGACCGTCGACATGCCCTCGTTGCGCGGCGGCTCGAAGAGAAACTGTTCGGCGAGCTTGTCGAGCGGCGCGAGCGCCGGCTTTTCGGTGATGCCGACCGTGCGCTGTCCCTGCACATTCGAATGGCCGCGAATCGGCGACGGGCCGGCGCCCGGCTTGCCGATATTGCCGCGCAACAGCAGCAGATTGACGACCATCCGCACGTTCTGCACGCCGAGCCGATGCTGCGTGAGGCCCATGCCGAAGTGCGCGATCACCGCGTTCGCGCGCGCATATTCGTCAGCAACGCCAGTGAGCGCTTCACGGGTCAGGCCGCTCGTGCTTTCTATCTTTTCCCAGCTCATCTCGCGTACATACGCGGCGAACGCCTCGTAGCCGACCGTGTGCGCGGCGATAAACGCCGCATCGACGACGCGCGGGCCGCCTTCGGCGAGCGCACGGTCGTCGGCTGCGATCAGCGCCTTGCAGATGCCGGTGATGGCCGCGCTGTCGCCGCCGGCCTTCACCTGATGGTATTGCGTGCTGATCTGCGTCGCGCCCGGCGTGAGCATCTGCGTCGGCGATTGCGGATTGACGAAGCTCACGAGCCCCGGCTCCCGGATCGGATTGAACGTGATGATGGGCACGCCGCGCAGCCGGGCATCCTGCAACTGATGCAGCATGCGCGGGCTATTGGTGCCGACGTTCTGCCCGAAGAAAAACATCAGATCGGTCTTGTCGAAGTCGTCGAGCGTAATCGTGCCGACGCCGACGCCGATCGCCTCCGTCAAGCCGACGCTGGTGCTTTCGTGACACATGTTCGAGCTGTCCGGCAGATTGTTGGTGCCGTACATGCGCGCGAACAGCTGGTACATATACGCGGTTTCGAGCGACGCGCGCCCCGATGTGTAGAACACCGCCGCATCCGGTTCGATCGCCTGCAGCTCGCGCGCGATTTCAGCGAATGCGCGCTCCCATTTCACTTCGACGTAACGGTCGGTGATCGCGTCGTAACGCATCGGCGCGACGATGCGGCCCGCGTCCTCGAGTGCGTGATCGTGCCATTGCTCGAGTTCGCTGACGGTGTGCTGCTCGAAGAAATCGGGCGCGACGCGTTTGGACGTCATATCCCACGCGGTGGCTTTTGCGCCGCTCTCGCAAAACTCGAACGGATGCGGGTGCGCCGGTTTCGCCCACGAACAGCCGACGCACATGAAGCCGTCCGGCTTGTTCTGATGCGCGAGCGCACGGCTCGTGGTGACGAGCGCTTCTTCTTTCAGCAGCACGGTGGCGACGGCTCTCAACGAACCCCAGCCGCCGCTCGCGTATCGATAGGCGTCTGATTTCTTGTGCGCGGTCACGGCGATTCTCCTGTAGGCAGATGATGCATGACTGCGCAACTCCTGTTCCACCCTCGCTGCTCCACTGCGGCCAGCGCACGGCAACGTACGAAACCTCACGCCGTGATGCAAAGGCGACGAGCCGCGCTGGCTGCTTTCAATCGAAAGGAGCGCCGAACCATCGCCTTCGCTGCGCGCACGATCTGGCGGACCAGGGCGCGACTCTTGCTCATTGACCCGGCAAGCGGCAGACCGCGCAAGCGCAGGTGCAAATGCAAACGCGACGTCGGCGACGTCGGTAAAACTTCTCTTTTGCAGGAGGTTCTCATGGCAAAAACAGTGGGCGACTTTATCGTCGACAGGCTGCATCGCTGGGGCGTGAGGCGCATTTACGGATATCCGGGTGACGGCATCAACGGCGTGTTCGGCGCACTGAACCGTGCGGAAGGGAAGATCGAATTCATCCAGGCGCGCCACGAGGAAATGGCGGCCTTCATGGCGAGCGCGCACGCGAAATTCACCGGCGAACTCGGCGTATGCATCGCGACGTCCGGACCGGGCGCCACGCATCTGATCACCGGGCTCTACGACGCGAGAATGGACCATATGCCGGTGCTCGCGATCGTCGGGCAGCAGGCGCGCGCGGCATTGGGCTCGCATTATCAGCAGGAACTCGATCTCGCGGCGATGTTCAAGGATGTCGCCGGCTCGTACGTGCAGCAGGCGAGCGTGCCCGCGCAGGTGCGCCATATGATCGACCGCGCGATTCGCATTGCGCTATCGGAGCGGCGCGTCACCGCGCTGATCCTGCCAAACGATCTGCAGGACCTCGAATACGAATCGCCCGCGCGTAAGCACGGCACCGCCCATTCCGGCATCGGCTATACGCGGCCGGAGATCGTGCCGGCGCATGCCGATCTGCAGCGTGCGGCCGACGTGCTCAATGCCGGCCGTAAGGTTGCAATTCTGGTCGGCGCGGGCGCGTTGCACGCGACCGACGAAGTGATCGAAGTCGCCAACCGGCTCGGCGCGGGCGTCGCGAAAGCGTTGCTCGGCAAAGCCGTGCTGCCGGACGATCTGCCGTGGGTGACGGGCTCGATCGGTTTGCTCGGCACGAAGCCGAGCGACGAACTGATGACGACCTGCGACACGCTGCTGATGATCGGCTCAGGTTTTCCTTACGCGGAATTCCTGCCGAAGGAAGGCGACGCGCGCGGCGTGCAGATCGACCTGAAGGCGGACATGCTGAGCCTGCGCTATCCGATGGAAGTGAACCTCGTTGGCGATAGCGCGCTGACCTTGCGCGCGCTGTTGCCGCTGCTGAAAGAAAAAGACAGCCACGCGTGGCGCTCGCGCATCGAGCGCTGGACGTCGCGCTGGTGGGAAACGCTCGACGAACGCGCGCATCAACCGACCGATAACGGCGTGAACCCGCAGCGCGTCTTCACCGAATTGTCGCCGCGCCTGCCCGATGACGTCATTCTGACGAGCGACTCCGGCTCGTGCGCGAACTGGTACGCACGCGACCTGAAAATACGCCGCGGCATGATGGCATCGCTATCCGGCGGACTTGCATCGATGGGCGCCGCGGTGCCGTATGCGATTGCCGCGAAGTTCGCCTATCCGGGCCGCCCGGTGATCGCGATGGTCGGCGACGGCGCGATGCAGATGAACAATATGGCCGAACTGATCACCGTCGCGAAGTACTGGAAGCAATGGTCCGATCCGCGCTGGATCTGCATGGTGCTGAACAACGAGGACCTGAACCAGGTGACGTGGGAGCAGCGCGTGATGGAAGGCGACCCGAAGTTCAACGCGTCGCAGCAGATTCCGAATGTGCCGTACCACCGCTTCGCGGAACTGATCGGTCTGACCGGCCTCTACGTCGACAAGGCCGAGCGGTTGGGCGACGCATGGGAAACCGCGCTCGCCGCGCAGCGGCCGGTCGTGCTCGAAGTGAAGTCCGACCCGGAAGTGCCGCCGCTGCCGCCGCACGTGACGCTCACGCAAGCGAAGGCGTTTGCGCGCGCGTTGATGGAAGGCGATCCGAAAGAGGGCGGCGTGATTGCGAACACCGCGCGCCAGGTGCTGGGGTCCGTCATCCCTGGCGGGAAGGATTAGCAAGGACTATCGGACATGACGGACAACGCGGACGAGGGAAGCGGTCACCTGCGACGAGGTGGTCGTTTCTTGCGAACGACTGTCGGGAAAATGTCGCATTGTGAGGTAAATCGTACGAAGCGCGACGACGCACGACTGCCCGCATGCTCACTATCGCGCAGCCGCACGCGAAGATCCCGGGGCCGGAGCACGACAGTCCGCTTTTCACGCTGCACGGCGTGACGATGATTTAATGGGGCCCGTTATTGGGTCCGATAACATCGGCCCGCAACGAGCCGCGCCCGCACCGGGGAATGCCCCTTGCTTGCCACGACGGCATCCAATCGACAGGACGGCCCGCGGCGCATGACCCCGACCTCGCATGACGCACACCCGCGCGGCGCTTCCCGCGGCGCGCGCGACGACTCGTCCTCACCCGCACGCGATCCGGATGATCCCCCGCACGCCGAAGCGCAGCGCAACGCGCTGCCCGGCCTGATGCTCGGCGCACTCGGCGTGGTATTCGGCGATATCGGCACGAGCCCAATCTATGCATTGCGACAAGGCGTCAGCGAGGCCGGCGTGGTCAATGTGCAGACGGTGATGGGCATTCTGTCGATGATCGTTTGGGCGGTCGTGATCGTCGTGATGGGCAAATATGTCTGTTACGTGATGCGCGCGGACAACGAAGGCGAGGGCGGCATCGTCGCGCTGACCGCGCTCGTGCGTTCGGGCTACGAGCGCGACGGATTGCGCGTGCCGCGTCTGCTGGTAATGGCCGGCCTGTTCGGCGCGGCGATGTTTTACGGCGATTCGATGGTGACGCCCGCGGTTTCCGTCCTGTCCGCGGTGGAAGGGTTGAGTCAGATCAACGCGAAATTCGATCCGTTCGTGGCGCCGATCGCCGCAGCGATCCTGATGGCGCTGTTTCTGTTCCAGCGGCGCGGCTCCGCGGTGGTCGGCAAATCATTCGGGCCGGTGATGGCGGTCTGGTTCGTCTACCTCGCCGCGGTCGGCCTTTATCGGATCGTGCAGCATCCGCAGGTGCTGCGGGCGTTGTCGCCGGTTTGGGCGGCGGCGCTCGTGGCCGATCATCCGGCGCTGGCGTTCGTCGTGCTCGGCGCGGTGATCCTCGCGTTGACCGGCGCAGAGGCGCTCTATGCGGACATCGGTCACTTCGGGCGGCGGGCGATCCGGCTCGCGTGGCTATTCGTCGTGTTTCCGTCGATCATCGTCGGCTATTTCGGTCAGGCCGCGACCATTCTGTATCAGCCGGGCGCCGTGCGGCAGCCGTTCTTTTATGCGGCGCCGTCGTGGGCATTGATACCGACGGTCGCGATCGCGCTGCTCGCGACAGTGATTGCGTCGCAAGCCGTGATTTCCGGCGCCTTTTCGATGACGAGTCAGGCGATCGAACTCGGCTTTCTGCCGCGTTTGCGTGTGATCGAAACGTCCCGCTCGCAGCGCGGCCAGGTTTATGTGCCGGCGGTGAATACGGTGCTGTTTGTCGCGGTGCTGTTTCTGACGCTCGCGTTTCGCAGTTCAGAGCGGCTCACATCCGCATACGGCATCGCGGTCGGTCTGACGATGCTGATCACGACCGTGCAGATGGTGAGCCTGTCGCGTCATATGTGGCGCTGGCGGTGGGCCGCGGTCGCGGCGTTGAGCGCGCCGCTGCTGGTGGTCGATGCGCTGCTGGTCGCGTCGAACGCGCGCAAGATTCCGCAAGGCGGCTGGTTTCCCGTCGCGGTCGGCATCGTGCTGTTTCTGCTGATGTCGACGTGGTTGCGCGGCCGGCAACTTGCCGCTTCGCGCGCGTCTCACGCGCAGCCGCTGCAGTTGTTCTTGCGCGAACTGTTTGCCAGCGCGCAGCCGCCGGTGCGCGTGCCGGGCACCGCCGTCTATCCGGGCGCCACACCCGGCGCGACGCCTGCCGCGCTGATGAGCAACGTGCGCCACAACCGCGTGTTGCATCAAACGGTGATCTTCTTCGCGAACCGCTCCGAATCGGCGCCGCGCATCGATGAGCACACGCGCATCGAGGTGCGCGATCTGCGCGAAGGCTGCTATGAGATCGTGTCGCGCCACGGTTTCGTCGAGCGTCCCAATCTGCCGCGCCTGCTTGCGTCGCTTGAAGGTCAGCTCGGCGACTGGCGCTTCGATGCGCGGCACACGACGTTCTTTCTGCCGCGCGACGAGGTGACCCCCGGTTGCTCGCACGGCCAGATGTCGCACTGGCGCGAAAAGCTGTTCGGCGCGATGTCGTTTCATTCGGCATCGAGCGCCGAATACTACGGGCTCGACGGCGAAGATGTCGTCGAGCTTGGCGTGCAGGTCGTGTTGTAGCGGGGCCGGTTTCGCCGGTGCCTTGTGCCTTGTCGGTGTGTTTGTGTTGCGTGGGTGCGCGCTTCAATGCTGGTTGTCGCCAATCAGCCGGCGCGCGTCGTCGCGACTGAGCGGCTCGCGCATCGCTTCGGCCAGACGCGCAAGTTCGGTGTCGCGGCCGCAGCCGAGCGCGCCTGCGACAAATCCATGCTTGCAGAGCAGCGCGACGAATTCGTATGTGTCCGGCGTGCCGGTCATCACGATTTCATCCCACGATTGCGGATGGCCGAGATAGTTGAAGTTGCGGTCGAAGTGCGCGGTCCAGAAAAACGGCACGAGCGGTGGCGCGTCGCCGGCGCCGGCCATCGCACGGGCGGCTGCGCGCGCGTGCTGTTGTGCGACGCGCCAGTGCTCGATGCGCACGCGCCGTCCGTCGCCGTACGGGAACGCGGCGACGTCGCCGGCCGCGTACAGGCCGTCTGTCACGCGCATCGATGCGTCGACGTTCAGTCCGCCGTCGTCGTTGTGTGCGACGCCGGTCACGAAATGTGTGGCCGGCGTGATGCCGGTGCCCGCCACGACAAAGTCGCAATCGAGCACATCGCCGCCGGCGAGCCGCGCGCGCAGCGGCTCGCCGGCCTCGACGCCTTCGATCTGCGCGTTGGTGCGAAATTCGGTGCCGTTTTCTTCGTGCAGCTTCATAAAGAGGCGGCCGAGTTCGGCGCCGAACTGCTTTTCGAACGGCACGCTGCCGGTCAGCACCACCGTCACGCGCAGCTTGCGCTTTCTGAGCGACGCGGCAACCTCGAGGCCGATAAAGCCGCCGCCAAGCACTACCACGTGCTTCGCCTGCGAGGCGAGGTCGGCGAGGCGCGCCGCGTCCGCGCGATTGTGCAGAAGCAGGAGCCGCTCGTTGAGCGCCGGATCTTCGCTGCCGCGCAGGCGCGGCAGCTTCGGTGTGCCGCCGGTTGCGATCAGCGCGGCGTCGTAGCGCAACAGCGGTTGGCCGTCGAACTCGATTTCGCGGCGTTGTGCGTCGAGTCGCGTCGCATGCGCATGCAGCCGCTCGATCTGATGCTGCTCGAAAAAGCCATCGGGCAGCAGCGGCGGCACGTCGTCGACGGCCATATCGCCGGACGGGACAAATTTGCTCAGCACGGTCCGGTCGTATGGCGCATGCGCGTCGTCGTCGATCAGCACGATGCGTTCGCGGTAGCCGAATTCGCGCAGTGCGGCGCACGCCGCGGCGCCGGCCGCGCCTGCGCCGACGATCGCGAAGACCTGGGGCTGGGCCGCTTCGGCCGCGTTTGCGTGCTGCACACCTTGCGTGGCGTCGCTGCGTAGTGAAGTGGTTTGGGCGTCGGCCGCGCCGCTCGCGGACTCGATCGACTCGGCCGATACGAGCACGTCGCCACCCTCGACCTTCACCGGGTAGCGGGTGAGCGGCAACAGCGCCGGCGGCTCGACGATCGCACCGCTGTCGATTTCAAACGTGGCCTTGTGCCACGGGCAGATCAGCCGCCCGTGGCAGATCGCGCCTTCCTCGAGCGGCGCGCCCGCGTGCGGACAATCGGCGCTGTATGCGTGAACCGCGTTGCCGGTGCGGATCAGCAGGATCGGCGTGTCGCCCAGCTTCACGCGGCGGGGCTGGGCTTCTTCGAGTTCGGAGAGGGCGGCGACCTTTTGCATCGGTTGAGTGGACATCGGAAACCTCATGACGGTCGTAATGGGGGACGGCCCGCATTGGACGGGCGGTTTCGGAGGGTCCGGCGCCTCTGCAGCGAATGCGCGCGCAAGCGACGGGCGGGGGTTGCGGGAAGGTGTTGCAAACGCTGTGCCGCCGTGGCGCCCATCATTGCATGATCGGCGCCGTCGCACCCCTGTCGTGCGATGAAGCGGCCGGCGCATGCCGCGCGGCGTCGCGCGGGCGGTGAACGGACGTGCAGTGTTTGCCATGTAGGCATGTCGCTTGCGAAGTGGCTTGCAAACGAACGGGCGCTTGCGCGAGCAGCGGCCCGGGCGTGGACTGTACCGATTCCCGACGGAGATCCGCATGAACCACATCGGCCACGATGCGGTGCGAGACGCTGCGCGCCGCGTATCCGACAGCCGTGCACCCGGCACTGGCACCGGCACTGGCACCGACATCAATACGGAGCCGCATCCGCGCGCCGGCGCGCGCGCAAGCGGCGCAGCCGCCGACGGCGCCGACCAGCGCGGCGTCGACCAGCGCAGCATGGACCAGCGCGGCATCGACGAGCGCGACGCAGCGATTCGCGCGAGGGTCCGCGACATCGATCGCCGTATGCATCACGACATCGCGCTGCTGCACGCGCTCGAACAGCAACTGGCCGCGCTGCGCTTCACGACCGATGCGCCGCCCAGCCGCGGCGCCGCGCTCGAAGCGCTATGCGCGCGCGGCCTCGACCGCTTGCCGCTGCCGGGCCATGGCCGCACGGCGGCCCGCTGGCGCGCGCTGGCCGCGGTCGCCGCATGCGATCTGTCGCTCGTCAAGCTGTACGAAGGCCACACCGACGCGCTCGCGATTCTCACGGAGTTGCACGCGTCGCTGCTCGCGGCGCCGGGCCGTCGCTGGGGCGTATGGGCCGCCGAGCCGCCGCACCGGAAAGTGACCGCCATACCCGACGGCAGCCGTGACGGCTTGCGGCTGGAAGGCGTGAAGCCATGGTGCTCGGGCGCCATGATGCTGACGCACGCGCTCGTCACGGTGTCGCGTAATGGCGAGCCGGTGCTGGCCGCGGTCGAACTCGCGCAGCCGTCGATCGAGATGTCGGACGATGGCTGGCACGCGGTCGGCATGGCCGCGACCGGCACCTGCGACGTCCGCTTCGACGGCGCGCGCGCCCGGCAGGTCGGCGACGCGGGTGCGTATCTGGCGCGACCGGGTTTCTGGCACGGCGGCGCCGGCATTGCCGCATGCTGGTACGGCTGCGCGGTCGAGCTCGCCGCGGCGCTGCGCGCGCACGTCGTGGCGCGTGCCGAGCCGCATGCCTGTGCGCATCTCGGCGCGGCCGATGCGCAACTGGCCGCGGCCGGCGCGCTGCTGCGGGAAACCGCCGCATGGATCGACGCGCATCGGCGCGCCGATGCAATGCGCCACGCGATGCGCGTCCGTCTGGCGGTCGAACAGGCGGCGAGCGCAGTGCTCGAGCACGTGACGCGCGCGCTTGGCGCCGGTCCGTTGTGCAGCGACCCGCACTTTGCGCGCGCGGTCGCGGATCTGCCGGTATTTCTGCGCCAAAGCCACGCTGAACGCGATGCGGCCGCGCTCGGCGACGTGTTGCGCAATGCGCGCGATCCGCTTGAGCGCGATCCGGATCCGTTGTGGCCGCTGGCTTGCCCTTAGCGCTGACGATTGACGACCCGATGCAGCCGCAGTGGCGGCCTGCATCGCGACCCATCCATAGCGATTCACCCGCACGACGCACGAAGGATTCGCCGGCATGCCGCTCCCCGCTACCTATTTCGACGACATGTACCGCGCGGACGACGACCCGTGGGGTTATCGGCACCGCTGGTACGAACGCCGCAAGCAGCAGTTGACGCTTGCCGCGCTGCCGCGCGAGCGCTATCGCCGCGCGTTCGAGCCGGCCTGCGCGAACGGCGAGTTGACCGCGCTGCTGGCCGCGCGCTGCGACACGCTGATCGCGTGCGACCTGAGCGGCCGCGCGGTGCAGCTTGCGCAGCAGCGCTGCGCGCATTTGCCGAACGTCGACATCGAGCAGCGCGTGCTGCCTCGACAATGGCCGGACGCGCGCTTGCCGGCGCAGCAGTTCGATCTGATCGTGCTCGGCGAGATCGCGTACTACCTCGATGCGGCCGATATCGCGCGGCTGGCCGACTGCGTGTGCGCGTCGCTCTCCGCGGACGGCGCGCTGCTCGCTTGCCACTGGCGCCATGCGTTCGTCGAACAGCGTCAGTCCGCGGGCGCCGCGCATGCGGTTTTTGACGCCTGCACGGCGCTCACGCGGCTCGTGCATCACGAGGAACCCGACCTGCTGCTCGACGTATGGTCGCGCGACGGCCGTTCGGTCGCGCAACAGGAGGGGCTCGTATGATCGGCATCGTGATTCCGGCGCACAACGAAGCGGCGCGGCTCGGCGCATGCCTGCGCGCGGCGTGCGTCGCGGCGGCGCATCCGCGTCTGCGCGGCGAGCAGGTGCGCATCGCGGTCGTGCTCGATGGCTGCGCGGACGGCAGCGCGTCGATCGCGGCCGGCTTTGACATCGACGTGCTCGAGGTCGACGCGCGCAATGTCGGCATCGCGCGCGCGGCCGGCGCGGACTGGATGCTCGCGCGTGGCGCGCGCTGGCTCGGGTTCACGGACGCGGACAGCCGTGTCGCGCCGGACTGGCTCGCGGCGCAGCTCGAACTGCGCGCTCAGGCGGTATGCGGGCCGGTCACCGTCGATGACTGGAGTGCGCATCACGAGCGCACGCGCGCCGCGTTCTATCGCGCATATATGGATGCCGATGGGCATCGGCATGTGCACGGCGCCAATTTCGGCGTGTCCGCGCGCGCGTATCGCCGCGCGGGCGGCTTTCCGCCGCTGCCATGCAGCGAAGACGTCGCGCTCGTCGATTTGCTGATCGCGGCCGGTGTGTGCGTCACGTGGAGCGCGGCGCCGCGGGTGGTCACGAGTGCGCGCATCGACAGCCGCGTGCGCGGCGGCTTCGGCGATACGCTGGCCGCGCTCGCGGCCGGTTAACCGGTTGAAGAAAGCGCGCAAGGCGGCGCGGTACGACGTGTACTTACCGCGGCTTGGCCACGCGTGGAATACCGGTCATCGCTGCCGGCTCGTGCATCACGCATGACGGCGCGAGGGGCGGCCACGTGCGCTTACCGCGCATCCTGCCGCATGTCGCGCGCGGCGGCCGGCTCGCGCGGGCGTGGCGGCCGGCGATGATTGATCGCGGCAAATACGGCCATCAGCGCGACAAACGCGCCTACCAGCAGCGTCTCGTTGATCAGCACACGCGTATAGCCGAGTTCGAGCACGTCGATAAACGGATAAGGATAGAAGTCCGACAGACTGCCGCGCAGCATCGTCATGACGATATACGCGAGCGGATAGACGAGCCACAACAGCGCGCGCCGCCATGTCAGATGAAAGCGCGGCACGAACAGCAGCCAGTAGAGCGCGGACAACACGGGCAGCACCGTATGCAGGCTTTCGTTGACGAGCGCCCGGTAGCCGGACAGCGTCCACAGATGACGCAGCAACACGTTGTACGCGATCCCCACGAACACCATGTACACGACGATCGCGGTAACGACCGTCGGCGTGCGGAAAAACCGGCCGATCGGCGTCGGCGGGCGCAGCGCGACGCACGTGAAGCTGATTGCGCATAACAGCACGGTGAGATTGGTCAGATAGCTGCTCATCCGCTCGAGCGCGTCGAATACGCCATACCCGCGCGCGGCGAGCCGGCCGATTGTGATGTCGGTCTGGGCGGCAAACGCGAGCCATGCGATCAGGGCGATCAGGACGGCCACGCTGAGTGAGGCGGCGCTCGGCGTATGCAACGGCAACTCGGGCTCGTTGCCGCGTTCGGTGGAAGTCGGCGGAGTCGGTGTAGTCATAGCGCAATTCTAAACGCGGCGGCGCGCTGCTGTTTTCAAGAAATGCCGCGTTTATGCCGTAAACTGTCTGACAAACGCTTTTCGCGCGGCGAGCCGTCAGAAGCGGCGCTGCTCGCGCGATTCCTGCAACTTCCCGCGGCGCTTGCGCCGCATTGCACCGGCCATGCTAGACCCAGTCAGTATCCTGATCGTCACGGTGCTTTCCGGCATCATGAGCATGGCCGTGCTCGGCTCGCTCAGGCCCGCGGCCATTCCCGGGGTCGGCTACTGGATCGGCGGCAATGCGCTCGCGATCACCGGGCTTATCCTGTTCGCACTGCAACGCACCGCGCCGCTCTATCTTTCAGTGATGATGGCGAACGGCATCTTTTCGCTTGCAGTACTACAGATGTTGCAAGGTTGCCGGCAGTTTTTCGGGCGCCGGCCGGTCGAATTCGGCGAGTATGTGTGCTGGGCCGCGATGATGTTCGGCTTCGTGTGCTGGACTTATGTGAAGCCCGACATCAACGCGCGCATCGCGGCTTCGTCGATGTTTCACGCCTATATCTACGCGTCGGTGGGCTGGATCACTTATAAGGGCCACATTCCGGGGCGGCCGAAATACAGCTATCACTTCGTGACCGCGGCGGCCGGCATCGGCGCGCTCGGGCATCTGTCGCGCGGCTTGATCTACGGGTTCGGCATTGTGACCCAGACGACGCTGCTGCAGCCGAACGCGGTGAATATCGCGTTTCTGGGTCTCGGCATTCTTGCGCTGCCGTCGCTGTCGATCGGCATGGTGATGCTCGCGCACGACCGCATGGCCGAGCGCCTCGAACGCTGGGCGAACATCGACGAGCTGACCGGCGCGCTCACGCGCCGCGCGTTTCTCGCGCGTGCGCAGGCGTGCCTCGGGCAGGCGGCCGCGCACGGCACGCACCTGTCGATCGCGATTCTCGATATCGACCACTTCAAATCGATCAACGATGAGTACGGGCACGCGAGCGGCGACGAGGTGCTCGCGCATTTCGGCCGGGTCGTCGCCGCGAATATCCGGTCGTCCGATCTGTTCGGGCGTCTTGGCGGCGAGGAGTTCGCGCTGCTCCATCCGTCGACCGGACGCAGCGAGGCGGTCACGCTGCTCGACCGGCTGCGCGCGAAAATTGCCGCCGGCGGCTGCCGGTTGAGCGACGGCGAACGGCTCGGGTATACGTTCAGCGCCGGCGTGGACGAGTACCGGCGCGGCGAAACGCTTGCGCATCTGATGGCGCGCGCGGACGCGTCGTTGTATGCGGCGAAGGCGCATGGGCGCAATCGGGTGATGGCGGGCTAGGGCAGTCTGTCAGACGTCGTTGCGACTGTACGGGCGAACCGCGCTGACGACGACCTCTTTGCAGGTTAGACGAACGTCGAGCCCGATGTTCGGCATCAGGTCGAAGCTGATCAGTCCGTTGGGGATGCTGGACAACGAAATCTCCATGATCGAGGCTTCCTCGAGCATCGCGTTCACATCGATTTCCGAAGTTCTGACGTCCAGAAGATCCAGCACGACCAGATAGTCCAAGCCTCCATCGCAGCGAGGTTTGCCATATCGGTTATGTAGCACCTCAAGTTTGACGTCGACCAGATACCGCACCCGGCCATGCGGTAACAGCGTTCCATCTGCGCTTTCAAACGAACGCCGCTGTCTTTGCATGCAGAATGTCGTTACAGCGGAATCGTGAAATGACGGATATTCGCCGAACACCTTGACCAGCAGGTCGCTGCCTGTTGCCAGTTCCCAGCCCCATGACTTATTTTCGCTGCCCACTTCTGTTCTCCTGTCTGTTGCGGCTTAACGGCAGTCGATCGGTGACATCGACAGGTGAGCGCCATCTCTCACACCGCCCTCAAAATTGTGACCATGTGGCTCCCCGTGACTTGCGTGGTATTGGGCGCACAGATTGCCGTCCGCGTCGAAATAATCGACATCGAGGCCATTAGGGTTGATGCGGAATCCACTTGGCTGATTGCCCGTCATGCGTACGCCGCGTGCGGCTATTTCCGTCACGCTACCGCTTGACGCATCGGGCGTATATTCGAACGGCTGGGCCTCGGCGAGGCGCGTGATGCCGTCGCCCGTCCAGGCGTCAACGACTGAGACAGCGCGGGCGCTGCGCACTATTGCGCCAGTCGCGCTTCCTGCCGCGACCCCGCCTCGCCGGAAATCCGTACCAGCCGCAGCGCGCGTGCTTCCCATCGTCGTCGCTGGCCCGCTGCTGACGGTTAGAGACAGCCGTCCGACATAGGGTATGGCCTGCACTTCAGGCATGGCACCGCCCGAAGGCGGCCATCGCAGTGGCGCGGGGGGCGGTCGGTGCGCATAGGCGCGCACGCGTTGGTCACGGTTGACGACGGGTATGAGCCGCCTATCACGGACTGATTGTTTGAGGATACGTTCCATGCCAGCGTTATCAGTCGGCAAATCCCAGTGCGCCAAGGCAAGTTGATCACGAATGAATGAGCAAATGGCGTCGATATCGCTGCGGATCAGAGATCGAAAATCATAGTTCGGCCGGAAATACAGATCGAATGCGCGCCGGTCTTCTTCGAGTTGATGCAGCTCTTCACCCTTAATCAGGTTCAGCCATTCTCCCGACGGACTGCGATATTCCGACGTAGGCAGAAGTTTGCAGCTCCATGTGCCGATGTCGAGCGGAACGTAGAGCGCGTTATACGACATTGCCCGTCTCTTCGTGTCCAATCTCCAATTCAGTTGACATATGCCACGCCTCGCGTTCGGTTTGAGGCCTGTATACGTATCAAAGGTCAGGTGGTGGGTTGCAAAGGTTTGTCAACGCTCCAGCGCCGCTTGCGCCTGATGGATGGGTCGACGTCGAGCGGTGAGCGAGTCCGTTGAGATCGAATGCCGGGCAGAAATGTTTGCTGCTGCGTTCCGGAAACCAGCGTACGCGTCGGATACGTCCGCCGCTAAAGCGCCGCATCCACCCCAATCTCATCCGCCGCATCGCGCCGGTATCCCGCCGTGGCCTGCAGCAAACTGCGCGTGTACGCATGCCGCACCTGTTGCGCGCGCACCGCGTCGATGCCCAGTTCTTCAACGATCTCGCCGTTGCGCATCACCGCGACGCGCGAGCACAGAAAGCCGATCACCGCGAGATTGTGGCTGACGAGGAGGATCGTCAGATTGCGCTCGCGCGCAAGACGCCGCAGCAGGTTCAAAATCTCCGCCTGCACCGACACGTCGAGCGCGGAAGTCGGTTCGTCGAGCAGCAGCACGCGCGGCTCGACAATCAGCGCGCGCGCGATCGCCACACGCTGCCGCTGGCCGCCCGACAGCTGATGCGGATAACGAAAGCGAAATGCCGGGCCGAGCCCGACTTCGCGCAACGCAGCGGCGATGCGCTCGTCTTCGCGATCGAGCCTGTTGATCGCAAGCGGCTCGCGCAATGTCTGGTCGACGGTAAAGCGCGGATGCAGCGATCCGTACGGATCCTGAAACACCATTTGCACGTCGCGCTGCAATGAGCGGTCGCGCTTGCCGGATGTGCCGGATGTGCGGTATGCACCGCGTGGTCCGCCGTGCTCCGCATGGTCCGGTGTGCCGACCGCGCATCCGCCGACGCTGAGCCGTCCGCCCGCGACCGGCACGAGCCCCGTCAACGCGCGCAAGACCGTCGATTTGCCGGACCCCGATTCGCCGACAAGGCCGAACGCTTCGCCCGCATGAACCTGGAAGCTCGCGTCGCGTACCGCGTCGAACGTGCCGGTTTTCGTGCGAAAGCGGACGGTCAAGGCGTCGACCTCGATCATCGCGCGGCCCGTTGCGTGGTTCGTCGCGCTGTTTATCGGGTGGTTCATCGCGGCGCTCCGTGCGCGCTGTCGTGCGGGTCGGCGAGCCACGCCGGGTCGCGCGCGAGCACCGGCAATTCGTCCGGCGGATTCGCCAGAGGCGGATTCGCGGCAAGCAGCCCGCGCGTATACGGATGTTGCGCGTGCAACAGATCGCGCGCGACGCAGGTTTCGACGACGCGCCCTGCGACCATCACGACCACGCGGTCGCAGAACGACATCACGAGCGGCAGGTCGTGGCTGATCAGAATCAGCCCGGTATCGTGGCGGGCGATCGTCTCGTCGAGAATGGCGAGCACCTGCTGCGCGACCAGCACGTCGAGCGCACTGGTCGGCTCGTCGGCAACCAGCAGGCGCGGGCCGCTCGACACCATCATCGCGATCATCACGCGCTGCCCCATGCCGCCCGACAGTTCGTGCGGATACGCATCGGCCACCCGCTCCGGGTTGCGAATATGCACGGCGGCCAGCGCGTCGACGATTTTCTCGCGCATCGCGCGGCGGCCGGTTTTCGGCGCGTGCAGTGCGAACGCTTCGCGCATCTGCTGCGCGACCGTCATGACCGGATTCAGCGAATATTTGGGGTCCTGCAGGATCATGCCCATCTGTTGTCCGCACAACTGCCTGCGTTTGCGCGCGCTGAGCGCAAGCAGATCGGCGCCGTCAAAGCGCAGCGTGCTCGCGCTCATCTGCGCGGCGCCCGGCAAAAGACCGAGCAGCGCGCGGCCGGTCAGCGATTTACCCGAACCGGATTCGCCGACAATGCCGAGGCGCTCGCCCTTGTCGAGCGTCAGCGATACGCCGCGCACCGCTTCGGCGAGCGTGCCGTCGTGGCCGCGAAACGCGATGCGCAGATTGTCGATCTCAGCGAGCGGCGCCGTTTCGAAAGCGGCGGCGGCTGCGTTCACTGACGTTGGACGTTCCATTAGTCAGTCTCCGTGGCGCGGGTCGAACACGTCGCGCAGTCCGTCACCGAGCAGGTTGAACGCGAGGCTTACCGCGAGAATCGCGCAACCGGGGATCGTCGCGACCCACCATGCGTTGAGCAGCACGTTGCGGCCGGACGCGACCATATAGCCCCATTCCGGGCTGGGCGGCTGCGCGCCGAGGCCGAGAAAGCCGAGACCGGCGACCGTGAGGATGACGCCCGCCATATCGAGCGTCGCGCGCACGATCACCGACGACGCGCACAGCGGCACGATATAGCGCAACACGATGCGCATGCGCGACGCGCCCTGCAGCCGCGCGACATGAATGAAATCCGCTTCGACGAGGCGCAGCGTTTCCGCGCGCGCGAGCCGCGCGTAGGCGGGCCACGCGGTGATCGAGATCGCCACCACCGCGTTGATCACGCCGGGTCCGAGCGCGGCTGCGAAGGCGAGCGCGAGCACGATCTTCGGGAACGCGAGCGCGACGTCGGTGATGCGCATCAGCACGATATCGACCCAGCCGCCGAAAAAGCCGGCGACGGTGCCGATCGCGAGGCCGAGCGGCACGACCACGATCACGACGAGCATCGCGATCGACAACGTGATGCGCGCGCCGTAGATCAGCCGGGACAGGATGTCGCGGCCAAGCTGGTCGGTGCCGAGCCAATGCGACGCGGAACCGGGCGGCAGCAGCCGGTCCGACAGCACCTGGCGTAACGGGTCGTGCGGCGCGACGAGCGGCCCGAACGCAGCGAAGGCGACGAGCAGCAGCAGAATCGCGAGGCCGAACAGCGACAGCGGATTGCCCGCGAAGCGCCGCCAGCGGCGATATGCGAGACCGAGCGCGGCCTGGCGGCGCGATGCGGGCGTGTCGGTGAGCAGCCACGCGCGCCAGCCCGATGCGCGCGACGGTGACCCAGCGCTCATTGGGCCGCCTTGCGGCGGCGCGGAGACTGCGCAGTCGACAGCGGACTTCGTCGCATGGTCATTCTGCGGCGCGGTCGGTTCGGAAGAAGGTCGGACACGGTTCATCAACGCTTTGAAAAGGGGGCTGTGCGAATCAATGCACGACCTACGCGCGACCCGCGCACAACTATGCACTAACGGGCGCGCGGATCAAACACACGGTACAGCGCATCGGTCAGCAGATTCAGCGCGATAAACGTCGCGCCGATCACGAGCGTGCTGCCGAGCACCGCGTTCATATCGGCGTTCAGCAGCGCGCCGGTCAGATACGAACCGATGCCGGGCCACGCGAACACGATCTCGGTGAGCACCGAGCCTTCGAGCAGGAAGCTGTACGACAGCGCGATCACGGTGAGCAACGGCACCATGATGTTGCCGAACGCGTGTCTCCAGATCACGCGCCGTTCGGGCAGGCCTTTCGCGCGCGCCGTGGTGATGTACTCCTGGCTCAACTGGTCGAGCATGAACGACCGCGTCATGCGGCTCAGATACGCCACCGAGTAGTAACCAAGAATGGCCGCGGGCAGCGCGATATGCGATAGCGCGTTGAACAGCACATCCCATTCGCCGGCAACCAGCGCGTCGATCAGCAGGCTGCCGGTGCGGGTGTCGACCATGCCGTCGTACACCGGGTCGAGCCTGCCGGGTCCGGCCACCCAGTGCAGCTTTGCATAGAAGAGCAGCAGACCCATCAGCCCGAGCCAGAATACCGGCACCGAACTGCCGACGAGGCCGATCAGGCGCGCGACGTGATCGACCCAGCGGTTGTGCCGCACCGCGGCGATCACGCCGAGCGGCACACCGGCCAGCACGCCGATCAGCGTCGACAGCGTGGCGAGTTCGAGCGTCGCGGGGAAGACCCGCCTGATATCGTCGAGCACCGGGTTCGCGGTGAGCAGCGACACGCCGAGGTTGCCGTGCAGCACATCGCGCACGTAGAGCCAGAACTGCACCGCGAGCGGCCGGTCGAGGCCCAGTTGCGCACGCGCGGCCGCATACGCGGACGCCGACGCGCGGTCGCCGACCACCGCGAGCACCGGATCGATCGGCACCTTGCGGCCGATCACAAACGTGACCGCGAGCAGGCCGACGAACGTGACGGCCAGCGTCAGCACCCAGCGCAGCACGTACAGCGCCCAGCGCACGTCCGCGCGGCGCGCGGGCAGGGTGCGCAGGCGTTCGAGCGGGGTGACGGGAGTCGACATCTTCGCTTCCTTGCATGAGGACGGCGCGCCGCCGCGCATCGCCCGCGCCGGCGTGATTCGCTTACTGCTTCTGCAGATGCCGATACGACACGAGATCGTTGATCGGGCCGACTTCGAGGCCGCTCACGCCCGGCCGCATCGCGACCTGCGACACCTGCTGGAACATGATCACGAACGGTGAATGCGCGAGCATCTGCTTCTGCATGGTCTGGTACAGCTGTGCGCGTTTGGCGGTCGACGATTCGGCGAGCGCCTCGTTGGTTTCCTTTGTGAGGTCCGGGATATTCCACGAATTGCGCCACGCGAGCATCTTATAGCTGGACTTGTCCGAGTTGTCCGGGTTCCAGGCGAAACCCTGCGCATTGCTGTGCGGATCGATATAGTCCGCCGACCATTCGCCGATATAGATGTCGTGCGCCCGCGCGCGGTATTTCGCGAGCGTCTGCTTGTTGTCGCCGGGAATGATCTCGACCTTGATGCCGCCCTGCGCGAGATTCGCCTGCACGGCCTGTGCGATTTCGCTGTACGGGTAGCTGCTGCGCACGTCCATCGTCACGTTGAAGCCGTTCGGCAGGCCCGCTTTCGCGAGCAGCGCTTTCGCTTTCGCGACGTCCTGGTGATACGGGTTGTCGTTCAGCGCGCCGAGAAAGCCTTCGGGCAGGAAGGTCTGGTGCACCTTATAGGTGGACTTCGCGATGTTGGTCTGGATGCCGGTGTAATCGATCAGCCATTTCATCGCTTCCTGTACGTCGGGTTTCGCGAGATTCGGGTTCTTCACGTTCAGGCCGAGATACAGCAAGGTGGCCTGCGGCACGGCCATCATATGCGCGTTGCCGGACTTTTCGAGCGCGGCGAGATCGTCGGGGCTCAGGTTGCGCGCGATATCGGCATCGCCGTTTTCGAGCAGCAGGCGCTGGCTCGCGGCTTCCGGCACGTGACGCAGCACGATGCGCTTCATCGCGAGCGGCACGCGGTAGCCGTCGAAGCGCTGCAGGATCATGCTGTCGTTCGCGGTCCACCTGACGAGCTTATAGGCGCCCGAGCCGGCCTCGTTGGTGCGCAGCCACGCGTTGCCGTGGTCGTTGTTCTGCTGGTGCGTGAGCAGCAGCTGCCTGTCGACCACCGACGCGGGCCATGCGCCGAGCACGTTCAGCACGAAGGTGGGCGCGTATTTCTGATCAGTCGTGACGCTGACTGTCGTGTCGTCGATCTTCTTCACGCGCTGCAGCGCGTTGTCCTTCGTGAGGCCGATGCCTTGCAGCACCGCGGCCGCGCCTTTGTCGAGCAGCACGGTGCGCTGGATCGACCACGCGACGTCGTCGGCGGTCAGCGGATTGCCCGAGTGGAACTTGAGCCCGCTTTTGATCTTGAACGTGAATGTCAAACCATCCGGGCTCACGCTCCACGATTGCGCGACGTCGCCGTTGAATTTCGACGGGTCTTTCAGGTCGACGCGCACGAGCCGGTCGTACGTATTCGCGACGTATTCCTCGGGAACCAGTTCGTAGACTTCGCCCGGATCGAGCGTCGAGAACTCGTCGAGCATCGTCGCCATCACGAGCATGTCCTTCGGCGTGGCCGCGTGCGCGGGTGCGGCGGCCGTCAACGACATGCTCAGCGCGGCGGCGAATGCGGTTGCGGCAAGCATGCTGCGCAAAACCTGTTTCATCCGTGTTCCCCTGCCTGTTCGTGAAGTTATGCTGCCGTTGTCCGTTACATCAGCTGCCATGGGCCGCTGTCCGCGTTGTCGATCAGCGGCAGCGCACGCGCGCCGGGCAGCTCGTAATGCCACCATTCGCTCGGAATATGCGTGAAGCCGGCCGCGTGCATGATGCCGAGCAACATCAGCCGGTTGCGCTGCACGTGCTGCGGCAGGCCCGGGTGAAAGTGCCACGACTCGACTGTCATCGCGTCGAAGCCGGTGCCCATATCGAGCTCGGCGCCGCTCGCGTCGACGAGTGTGAGATCGATTGCCGCGCCGCGGCTGTGATTCGAGCCGCGTGTCAGATCGGCGATATAAGTCGGGTCGGGCAGAAAGTCCCACAGCACCTGTTGCGCTTGCGGCGGACGGTACGCATCGAAAATGCGCAGCGTCAGCCCGCTTTCGCGCGCGATGCCGACTGCCGTGCGCAGCGCGGCTTCGGCCGGCTCGAGCAGCAGGCAGTGGGCGCGCTTGTAAATCGGTTTGCCGGTGAGATTGCGGTCGCTCGCGTAGACGAGGTCGATGTCGACGCCGTGTGAGTCGCGCGTGATCGGGACGAGACGTGCGGTTGATCGAATCGGTTCGGTCATGAAGGCATGCGGTTCGAATAACGGGAAGCGGACGGGTCGAATGCGGCGGGCATGCGCTGCGGCAGGCGAGCGCGCGCAGTGCGGTGCCTGTCAGTATGCCTGCAGGCGGCGGGGCGAGTGCAAACAGCGCGGACTGGCCGATCGGTGCGAACGATGTGGACGTTGAGGCGTAACGAAACCGCATCGAACTCGGCTCCGGGTTCGACGGGCGGGTGGGCAGGCGATGCGGGTGCAAGCGGTATCGGCATCGCGAAGCAGGATTAGTTATCTGTCATTGGGTCTTCGGGATGTCATGCATCTAACAAGGTCAATAAAGCCGGCGCCAGCTTAAAAAATCAATTGATATCGGCGGACTAATAGCGAGCGGAAGGCTGAACGACTGCGGTCGCCGCCTGAATTCTGATCCGGCAGTCAGCCGAACCAGGCGTTGCAGGCGAATCAACGGGCGGTGTTGTTCCGCTTCCCACAGGCTTAGTACTGGCGAATTTTTCAGCGTAAAATGCGACTCCCGCCGCGATGCAACGGTGGACAGCCGCTACGTCAGCAATGCATGTCGACCTCATAACCCTTTATCTCCTTGCCATCGGGACGCTTCTGGCCAGTTCGGGGCTGACGCTGTGGGAGCGGCGAATTCATCTGAAGCGCAGCAGGGAACTGACCATCCTGGCAGCCGGATACGCGACCCTTGCGATCGGCTGTGCGGCGGCCCTGTTTCGTCACGCGCCGCCGGGCGTGACCGGCTCGGCATTGAGCAATCTCCTGATTCTCGCCGGCTATCTGTTGATTCTGCGCGGCGCCGGCTCGCTGAGCGGCCGGCGGTACAGCGCGGTTTCAATCGCGACGCTTGCCGGCACGGCGCTCGTGTGGGCGCTGGGCGGCGTGCGCTGGCAGGAGGTCGTGTGGAGTTATGTGAGCGCGTTTCCGATTGCGATTGCTTGCGGCTTGACCGCTCGCGAGTTGCTGCGCAGCGACGGAATGACGGGGCTGCAGTCGCAACGTATTGCCGCGCTGGTATCGGGCGTTCACGCGGTGTTTTATGCCGCGCGCGCATGCATCCTGCCGTGGATGGTGACGCTCTACGGGCGCGATGTATTGGTCGCTGTCGGCAAGATCACGTTGTACGAGGGCGTGCTGTATTCGGTCGTTCTACCGATGACCTTGCTGCGACTCGTGCGTGAGGAAGCGCATCGCGAGCTTCTGCTGGAATCGCAAACGGATTATCTGACCGGTCTGGGCAATCGCCGATGGTTTTTCGAACAGGGCGCGCGCGTGCTTCGCGAGGCCGGCGCAACGCGGCCGGTGTCGCTGCTGGCGTTCGACCTCGATCACTTCAAGACGGTCAATGACCGATACGGTCACGAAACGGGCGACGCCGTGCTGAAGTCATTCGGCGAGATTGCCCGTGACGTGATCGGGCCCGCGGCGCTGCTTGCACGCATCGGCGGAGAAGAGTTTGTCGCGCTGCTGCCTGGCGACGACAGCATGCGTGCGACGGAAGTGGGCGAGGCGGTCGTCAGGCGTTTCGCCGAGACAACCACATACAGCGCGGACGGAGTGCGCATCCAGGCGACGGTGAGCATCGGCCTCGCACAGTTCGGGCGTGATGCGTCGACGCTGGCGGATCTGCTGGCTGCCGCGGATCACGCGTTGTATAGCGCGAAGGCGTTGGGAGGGAACCGGCTGGAGTTGGCGTAGTGGGCCATGTATGTCCCGCTGCCGCCTGTCGATTGCCGTCGAGGTGCGGGCCTGTGCGTTTTATGGCGCGCTGCGCTTGTAGGTCTCGAGTTCCGTTGTCAAGCGCTCGCTGCGCACGCCATTGCTGCCGTAGTACTCCTCCACCGACTTCACCCAGCGGCCGACTTCGGGCACATACCAGAACGCCTTGTACGTATGGCCCGCGGTCGTTTCAGGCGTGACGCGCCGTGCCTGCGTGACGAGCGTCGTCTGTCCCTGCTGCACCTGCGCCGACTGAACGACCGTATTCGATGGCGCGATCTGCCCGTGCCAGTCGCCTTCCGCTTCGATTTTCAGCGCGTGAAACTTGCCGGCCGGCACATCGACGTCCTCGTAGCCGACCACCTTGTATTTCGTCGTCCAGGTTGCTGAACTGAGCTTCGGCGTCGGATGCGGTTCCGTGTACTCGACATTCCAGCTTTTGCCGGCTGTCAACGGAAAGGCGAGTGGCCGGTTGACGACGACTTCGCTTCCATCGAATTCGCGCGCCCGGCTCCAGTCCGCGCCGACAATGGCTTCATTGCCGCTGGTCGAGGCGCCGACCGGTTTCGATGAAACGTAGATATGCGATTCCGTGACGCGCTGCACGGTGAGCGCGTTGTGCGTTTGCTGCCATCCGGTCGGACCTTTTTCGACGGTATCGACATAGGTCCAGGTGTCTCCTTCCTTTAATGTCGGTGCGCTAACCGATTGCGCGAACGCGATAATCGGCATGCTGCATGCGAGCAGCAATACGGCGCATTTATTTTTCATTTTGCTTGATCCCCGGCTTTCTAATTGATTCGAATTCACCCTTCAGGGTGGTGCCGTTGATTTAACCATTTTTTGGATTGCTATGGCAATGCGGACCGGCAAGATAATCGAATAGGCCGTATCGCGTATCGCGTATCGCGAAAGCGCGCGAATACGCGTGAATTCAAAAATGAAGACACGCAGTATCCGGCTGCGGCCGGATACTATTTATTCTGCTTGCCTGTTTCCGGCGGCGCCCGATCCGGTTCCGGCTCCGGCATACCGATATCGGGCACATCGGGCGTGCCGGGGCTGGGCTCCGGCGGTATCGCCGGCTGATCGGGAATCGGCGGGTCCGATGCGGGATCGGACGCATGGATGGATAACATACGCAGCCTCCTTGTTGCAGTGCACGCGGCGAAGCGGCCGCGACGCGGTGCTGGTCGACCTTCAGTCGTTAGCCCTTTAGCGGCTCGCCCCGTAGCCCCTTAACCGCTAGCGAGCATGTGGCGTTCCCGCATGGTCGATACGACATGGGTGCATGCCGGCGCGATGCACACTGCGCGGCCGGGTCCGAGCCGCGCGATCCGGTCTTCGCATTGAGACATTCACGCCGTGCAACTGCGGCGCGGCTCTGATCCTCCGGCAACGCATCGCATGCCACTATGCGCGCTGCCGCTGATCCTTCAATTCGTCGCGAATCTCGCGCAGCAGCAAGACGTCTTCGGGCGGCGCGGCCGGCGCTGCGGGCGCCTCCTCTTTGGTTGCTTCGAGTTCACGCAGCTTATTGATGAACTTCACAAGCAGAAACACGATAAACGCGAGGATCAGAAAATTGAGCACCACGGTCGCGAACGATCCATAGCCGAATACCGCCACGCCGGCCGATTGCAGGTCCTTATACGAATCCGGATTCCCTTTGTAGGTCGCCGGAATATGGCCGAGCCGGACGAACTTGTTCGAGAAGTCGATATCGCCGGTCACCGTTCCGACGATCGGCGTAATCAGATCCTTGACGATCGAGTTGACGATGGTCGAAAACGCACCGCCGATGATCACGCCGACCGCGAGATCCATCACGTTGCCCTTGATCGCGAACTGCTTGAACTCCTGAAAGATGCCAGCCATCGTGGTTCCTCCGTGCCTGTCGCCGAGTCACACGGGTAGCGAATTGCATTCCCGGTTCCCGGTTCCCGGCCGGGCAGGCGCGCCGGTTACGGCACGCGGCAGCGGAACGCCGGCGCCGCGAGTCTCTGGCCTCGCACGAATGGACGCGCGCCGCCCGTGCGCAGACTAATATGCTTGAAATACCCGCATCGCATTCGTAAGGTGAGCGATCGAGGCCGTGTCGGATCAACGCGCGATCGAGCGCCGGCCGCGAGCCGGATCGACGCGGCTGCGGCAAAAGCAGGGTTTCATTCAGCGCCGTGTTTGTGCGTTTTACTGATGTCCGCGCCGTGCATCCCGTGCTTTGTGGCGCGGGTCGTGGTCCGGCCGACGTTTCCAACGTTGCACAACCCGCATCGCGGCGTGCCATGGTCAAGCGTAGAACCTTCCTCGTTGGCGGGGCCGCGGCGCTCGGTACGCTCGCGGTCGGCTGGTCCGCGCTGCCGCCGCGCCAGCGCCTCGACCCGGCGCGTGCGCTGGACGTGCTGCCCGCGCAGGCCGCGCTGAACGGCTGGGTCAAGATTGGCGCCGACAACCGCGTGACCGTGATGGTCTGCCGCGCGGAAATGGGGCAGGGCGTGCATACGGGCGTCGCGATGCTGGTCGCCGAGGAACTCGATGCGGACTGGTCGCGCGTCGGCGTCGAAGCCGCGCCGGTCGACCGGATTTACAACAACGTGGAAAGCGTGGTCGGCAATCTGCCGTTTCGCCCCGACGACGACAGCACGCTCAAAGGCGTCGTCGCGTGGCTCGCGCGCAAGGGCGCGCGCGAGATCGGCGCGATGATGACCGGCGGCTCGACGTCGCTCAACGATGCATGGCTGCCGATGCGCGAGGCGGGCGCCGCCGCGCGCGTGATGCTGATTCAGGCCGCTGCCGCGCAATGGGGCGTGCCGGTCGCGCAGTGCCGCACCGAAGCCGGCCGCGTGTTCGATGGCCCGGCCTCCGGTGCAACCCGCAGCGCGACGTATGGCGAACTCGCGCCGCTCGCCGCGCGCCAGCCGTTGCCGCGCAAAATCGAAGTGAAGGACCCGGCCGCGTTCACGCTGATCGGCAAGCCGCTGTTGCGCATCGAAGCGCCGTCGAAGCTCGACGGCTCCGCGCGCTTCGGTATCGATGCGGCGCCCGAGCGGCTTCTGTACGCGAGTGTCGCGATGTGTCCGGTGCCGGGTGGCGCGGTCGCGCATTTCGACGGCGCGGCCGCCGCGGCGCAGCCGGGCGTCATCAGCGTCTTCGCGGTGCCGCCGTATCACGGCGGCACCGGCGGTGTCGCGGTCATTGCCGGCAACGCGTATGCCGCGATGCATGCGCTCGAGGCGGTGAAGTGCGAATGGCGTATCGACGATGCGTCGCGCGTGTCGAGCGCCGATGTATTCACGCGCCTTGGCGACGCGCTCGACGACAGCGCCGGCCACACGTGGTACGCGCGCGGCGACGCCGATGCCGCGCTCGGCATCGCCGCGCGCACGGTGCATGCCGAGTATCGCGTGCCGTATCTCGCGCATGCGGCGCTCGAGCCGATCAACTGCACCGCGCAGGTGAACGATGGCTCGGCGATCGTCTGGGCCGCGACTCAGGTGCCCGACGTCGCGCGTCGCTATACCGCGCAGATGCTCGATCTTCCGGAGGAGCAGGTCGATATCCGGTCGATGCTGATCGGCGGTGCGTTCGGCCGCCGGCTCGAGATGGACTACATCGCGCAAGCGGTCGCGATTGCGAACAAGATGCGCGGCACGCCGGTGCAGACCATCTGGACCCGGCCGCAAGACATGATGCACGACTTCTACCGGCCCGCCTGCGTGTCGCGCCTGAGCGCCGGCCTCGACAACGCGGGCGCGGTGATCGCGTGGCGCAATACGTCGGCGAGCCAGTCGATCGTCACCCACTGGCTGGCGCGCAATTACGGTGTGCCAGGCTTTGCCGCCGAACTCGGCCGCGCGTTCGACAAGACCAACGATGAAGGCGCGTTCGATCAGCCGTACGAGTGGCCGAATCTGCGGGTCGGCCACAAGGCGGTGTCGCTGCCGGTGCCGGTCGGCTTCTGGCGATCGGTCGGTCATTCGCATCAGGCGTTCTTTGTCGAGAGTTTCGTCGACGAACTGGCGGCCGCGGCCGGCAAGGATCCGGTCGCGTTTCGCGCGGCCATGCTTGCGCATCATCCGCGTCATCTCGCGGTGCTGCGTCGCGCCGCACAACTCGCCGGCTGGCACGCGCCGCTCGACACCGATGAGCGCGGCCTCGCGCAGGCGCGCGGCGTCGCACTGCACGATGCGTTCGGCAGTGTCGTTGCGCAGGTGGTCGAAGTGTCGGTGGACGCGCCAGTGGAAAAGGGCAAGGAGCGGACAATTCATGTGAACCGCGTGGTCTGCGTGATCGATTGCGGCTTGCCGGTCAATCCGAATCTGATCGCGCAGCAGCTCGAAGGTGCGATTGTGTTCGGCCTGTCCGCCGCGCTGTATGGCGCGATCACGCTCGATGGCGGCGTCGTGCAGCAGCAGTACTACACCGATTATCCGGTCGTGCGGATGGCGCAGTGTCCGCGCATCGTGACCGATATCGTGGCGAGCCGCGAACATCCGCAAGGCGTCGGCGAAGCGGCGACGCCGCCGGTCGCGCCGGCGGTCGCGAATGCGGTTTTTGCGCTGACCGGCGTGCGGCTGCGCACGCTGCCGCTCATGCTCGCGTGAGCTTGGGCTTGAGCTTGAGCGCTGTCCCGAAGCGAAGCATAGGGCCGGTGCTGAACAATGTTGCCCGAACCGACGGGCGCGGGAGACGACGATGCTGTTTCTGAACATCAACGGCCGCGAGACCGCGGTCCGTTCCGACCCGGCGACGCCGCTCCTGTGGGTGCTGCGTTGCGAGCTGAAACTGACCGGCACAAAATTCGGCTGCGGCGTCGCGGTGTGCGGCGCATGCACGCTGCACATCGACGGCGTCGCGCAGACCTGCTGCACGAAGCCCGTCGGGCAATTGCGCGGCGCGAAGATCACGACGATCGAAGGGCTCGACGGTGCGCAAGCCCGTGCGCTGAAAGCCGCATGGACGCGCATCGACGTCGTGCAGTGCGGCTACTGCCAGAGCGCGCAACTGATGGCCGCGAGCGCGCTGCTTACGCACAATCACAAGCCCGGCCCGGCGGATATCGATCAGGCGATGACGCCGGTAGTGTGCCGCTGCGGCACGTATCCGCGAATCCGTCAGGCGATCTACGAAGCGAGCGGCCAGAAGCGGAGCTGACCCGTTCCTGGCGTGACAGCGTGCGTGCGCCGCCGTTTCCCGCTCACGCAAGCGTGCCGAAAGTTTTTCGCTTCCATTCAGGTTTCGATATAGTATCGATATATTCGGTAGAATACATCGGTGGGTGCGCAGGGTCAGGCGCGACCGTCTGCCGGACGGCAACGACGGGGCAACCACGGGCAACCACAGGGAATCGAACAGGAGAGGGTGGCGTGAGCAGTCGTCACATCGCGGAACAGCGGTCGGCGCAGGCGCTGCCGGCGGGCGCGCTGGCAGCGCATATCAGCACGCTGAAACCGGCCGGCGGCGATAACCGCGCGGAATTGATCCGGGACGTCGTGGACGGCTTGATGCGTCTGCGTAATAGCGTATTGCGCTTCGTGCTGCTCTTTGTGAGCCACGACAATACGGCGCTGCGCGACGCGCAGGGTGAAGAATACCGTGCGGCGCCGCTGCTGCGGTTGCTGACGCTGCTCGGCAACGCGGCGCAGGCCGCGCAATTCGACCGGATGCGCGAACTCAGACGCACGATTCGCGATGCGCGCGCGCTCGAAAAAACGCGCGACGCGGTGTTTTCGGAGTCGTTCAGCAACGATCCGGCCGCGCTGCGCGCGGCCGCGGCGGAGCTCGAGCGCGTCGATGCAATTCTCGTCGGGCTATGCGTCGAACATGTGCTCGAACGGCAACTGGCCACGCCAATCGACGCGGTGCGGGTCGGCACCGTGCTGCGCGCGGAACGGGCCGTGGTGGCCGGCGGCGTGCGCGCCGCGCGTCCGGCGGCGGCGAAGGTCGCTGAGGCCGTGCCTTCGGCAGGGCGCTGACGCGACGCAGCGGTCATCGCTCACCCGGCCGTCGCCGCTCGCGCAGCGCGCGGTATCGTTTTCATCTGCTTCTTTCATTGATTCGCCCCCGCGGCGTACCCGCAACGGAACATGCAGACGGCATTGCCACGTGTATCGATATATTCAATGGTATATTTCGCTCGTATTGTTCCGTCGCGAACCGAATCCGACACGAGGCCATCATGCAGGCTCCTCCGTTTCGTCTCGCCGCCGCCGTGAATGGCGCCGAGCGGACCGACGCTTACATCGGCGATCGCATGCGCACGCCGGACGCATGCTGCGCGCCGTCGCCCGGGCAACTGCAAAGCCTGAAGCGCCGCCCGCGGCTCTCCGAACTCGACTCGCATCTGCACTGCTCGATCATCGGTACGTGCCTGACCACGCACGAGCTGCGCAAGCTCGTGCCGAAATTCACGCGGCTGGATCGGCAGAAGGCGACGGATCTCGAGATTCATCACGCGGCGATCGAGCTCGCCATCGAAGGCGGCGCCGGCGGCAAGGCGCTGCACAAGGCGCTCGATGAACGCTATGCGGGCGCGTTGCGCCGCTTCGACAGCGCGAAGGATGCCGACGCGCTGCTCGCGTTATGGAACGACGCGCTCAAGAGCGGCGATATTCCGCCCGCTTACTGGGCGCTGATGACGCATCCGCAGGCGACGCTGCCGGTTCGCCAGGCGGCGTTCGGTGAATTGCATATGCTTTCGCACCTGGTCGGCGCCGCGAATCGCGCGGATATTCGCCGGCTGGTCGCGCTCGAGGAACAGAACGCGCAGTTGCACGCGAAGATGGAGCGGCAACAGCAGCGCTTGCATGAGATGGCGCTCGAGCGCGATACGCTTGCACGCGGTGTCGATGAACTCAATGCACAGCTGGCTGCGCGTTCAGTGCCCGCGGATACGGCGCAACGCGCAGCGGACGCGGACCGGTTGCGCGAGGCGCTTGCCGCGCGCGACGCGCGCCTCGCGCTGCAGACGAGCCGCTGCGATGCGGCCGAGCAGCGCGTGGCAACCGAGCAGGAGAACGTGCGTCTGTTGCGTGCGAGTCTCGACGATGCGCTCGCACTGCTGAAGGTAATCCAGGACGAAGCGAACGCGCTCGAACGTACCGTGCAGGCGGCGGCCAACGATACGTCGTCGTCGCCCGCGTCCGCCGCGAAGAGCGGCGCACTCGATGCGTTGCAGGGCAAGCGCATCGTGTACGTCGGCGGCCGTCCGGGGTCCAATAGCGCCGTGCGGCGCCTTGTCGAAGCGGCCGGCGGCGAACTGACGGTGCACGACGGCGGCATTGAAGATCGCAAGGGTCTGCTCGCCGCGGCGCTGCCGAATGCGGATATGGTCGTATTCCCGGTCGATTGCATCGACCACGATTCGATGAACATGTTGAAGCGCGTCTGCGAACGCAGCCAGGTTGCGTACTATCCGCTGCGCACGGCGAGCGTGGCGAGCTTCGTCGAACTGGTTGCGCGGCTCACGGCGGCCGATGCGCCGGCGCCAGCCGCGCGCGTGTCGCGGTTCTGTCTAAGGCACGGGTGAAGGCCGGCGCGGACCGCACCCGCAGCCGTTCGTGCCACGAGTAGTTCAATTCCGCACGCGACGCACACACGCGTGCAGGTAAAAGCTCCGCTGCTTCCAGGCCCTCGGTGTATTAAAGTCGGGCGAGTGCCGCTTAGCTTTTCGGACTGCGCAGCACGTCGCGGGGAGTCGCGCCGTACTGCTTCCTGAAGGCACGGCTGAAGTGCGCGGCGCTGACGAACCCGCATCGTTGCGCAACGTCGCTGATGCGCAACTCGATATGCGGATCGGCCAGCATCGCTTTGGCGCGCTCGAGACGCAATTGCCACAGGAAGCGCATCACCGTTGTGCCGGAACGGGCGAACAGCCTCGACAGGTGTCCATGCGATACGCCAATCGCGCGCGCAACGGCCGGCAGGTCGATCGTGTCATTGCCGATGTTTCTTTCCATAAAGCGCTTTGCCCTCGACAGCACGGCATCGGCGTTTGTGATGCGCTTGAGCGCGGCGGGATCAGCGGCGGCCAGTATCTGCATCAGGTCGATCAGATGTTCGGCGGCGAGTGCGCGAGCGGTCCGGCTTGCGCCCTGACCGTGCGCAGCCGTCGATTCGATCCATGATCTGAGTAGCCGCACGTCTGCCGAAGCGGGATCCGCGATAAACATGTCGTGTCCGCAAAGACGCAGGCCTCGTTGCGCGAGCGCGCTGCGCGGCACGCGAACGGAAATGCCCGTGGTGCCTTCCGCGACCGTCTGCGTATATTTCCGGCTTGCATCGAGCAGAAGCATCGACCCGTCGGTCATATGCAAGCACACACCGGACTGCTCGATATCGACGGCGCCGCGTTGCACGATGTTGACGACCATCATGTCGTGACGCCAGTCGGTCTGCGCCGGTTCTCCGAGCCAGGTCCATTGTTGCGCGGCAACCTGGGCGGCGCTCAGGTGCAGCCCGCCCATCAGCCAGTGCGTGGAATACATCGGCGACGGGTCGCTGTCCGCAAAGTCGCACCGCATACCCCAGCTTGTTTCGATGGCGTGCCTCCACGCGTCCGGCGTAATCGGAGGTATTCCAGCAGGCGTATTGACGAGTGCAAGGTTCGTTTCGGATGCCATAGCTTCGTTTCGTCGAATGGGCGCATGGGCGCGTCACGCGTCACTCTACTAGCTACGCGAAAATCACGCAGAAGTGACCTGGGTGCTTCGACAATGTGGCGCGCTTACCGGGTATGGGTCGAATCAGCATGGCTATGTTGATCGTTTTTACCGCGGCCGCTGGCATCGTATGCGATTCCCGGGCTGGATGGTGAGCGACGGAGCGCCTCCGCCAGCCGGCGATTGTCGACGATTCAGCACAGGATGTCGAAGCACCGTCGAACCGGCCTCCTGAAAGGGTGATAAAAAGCGAAATGCCGACGGCGGTTGACAAGACCCAGTTGCGTTGCCAACTTTCAAACCGTCTCAACGTGTTCACACGCCTCTAATCCGACTGAGTCAGTACAAGAACCTGCATGACATTCAAGCATGACGTTCAGATCCGTCTATTGACGGACACCGATATTGCGCTCGGGCCCGGCAAGGCCGATCTGCTGGCGGCGATTCGGGAAACCGGGTCGATCTCGGCGGCCGGGCGGCGTCTCGGCATGAGCTACAAACGCGCCTGGCTGCTGGTCGAGACCATGAACCAATGTTTCCGCTCCCCGCTCGTCGCGGCAAACAAGGGCGGCGCGGGCGGCGGCGGCGCAACGGTCACAGCGCTTGGCGAACAGATTCTCGCCGAGTACCGTCTTCTGCAGGACGAGGTCGCCCGGGTGGTCGAGGCTCGCCTGCCGCACTTTTCCCAGCACGCTCGCGCCGACAGGTAGCACCCGTCCGGCAGTCCGATTTCATATTTGCGCGGTTGCCAAGGTTCGATATAGTCTCTAAAACATATCGATCTGTCTCTGGCGTTTCCGCTCGCCTCGGCCGTCAGGCCGCAGCGCAACCGAACCACCGTTGGACGGTCGTTCCCCAGTACGTGAAGTCAGACTGCATAGGTGCCGGCGGCCAGATACCGGTCGCGACGGCACGCGGATTCCGTGGCGGCGGCGCCAACGGCTCGCAGTATCACGATGCGGCATCGGAGACGTGAAACCATGAGTGGGCACGAGCAAACGATCCGGATTTTTGAGCATCCGGGCGCGGGAAGGCGCAAGGCCAAAGCCACCCCGAAGGGCCGGGTGATTGACCCGCAAGCGGCCCACGAGATTGAGACACTGCTGGGCAGCCGGCCGCGGCGACGCGACCTGCTAATCGAATATCTGCACCTGATCCAGGATACCTGCAAACAGATTTCGGCGGTACACCTGGCGGCGCTCGCCGACGAGATGAAGCTCGCATTCTCCGAGGTGTTCGAGACGGCGACCTTTTACGCGCACTTCGATGTGGTCAAGGAAGGTGATCCGGCGATTCCGCCGCTCACCATCCGCGTGTGCGACTCGCTCACCTGCGCGATGCTGGGTGCTGAAAGGTTGCTCGCGCAACTACAGGAAACGGCTGGCCCCGGCGTGCGCGTCGTGCGCGCACCGTGTGTCGGCCGCTGCGACACGGCGCCGGTGGCAGAAGTCGGCCACAACTTCGTCGATCACGCGAATGTACAGAACGTGCTCGAGACCGTGCGGCGTGACGACACCCATGCTCACGTGCCGCAATATGTCGAATACGAGGAATACGTGGCGCGCGGCGGCTACCAGCTTCTGCAGCGTTTGCGCTCGGGCGCGCTGGCGACTGAAGACCTGCTGAAGGCGCTGGACGATGCGAGCTTGCGCGGTCTGGGCGGGGCAGGATTTCCGACCGGCCGCAAATGGCGCTCTGTGTTGAGTGTGCCGGGACCGCGTCTCATGGCGATCAACGGTGACGAGGGCGAGCCGGGGACATTCAAGGATCGTTACTACCTCGAACGCGATCCGCACCGCTTCCTTGAAGGCACGCTGATCGGCGCGCACGTTGTCGAAGCGCCGGACGTCTACATCTACATCCGCGATGAGTATCCGGCGGTGCGCGAAATCCTCGCACGCGAGATCGACAAGCTTCCGCCGGGCGGTCCTGTGCTGCATCTGCGGCGCGGGGCGGGCGCCTATATCTGCGGTGAAGAGTCCTCGCTTCTGGAGAGCATCGAAGGCAAGCGTGGGTATCCACGCCACAAACCGCCTTATCCGTTTCAGGTGGGTCTGTTCGGTCGCCCCACGCTGATCAACAACGTCGAAACCCTGTTCTGGGTGCGTGACATCGTTGAACAAGGCGCGCACTGGTGGAAGGGGCACGGCCGCAACGATCGGGTTGGCTTGCGCAGTTACTCCGTGTCGGGGCGCGTGAAGCAACCCGGCGTCAAGCTGGCGCCCGCCGGCGTCACCATCCGCGAGCTGATCGACGAGTTCTGCGGCGGAATGGCGGACGGCCACACTTTACGCGCCTATCTGCCCGGCGGCGCATCGGGCGGCATCCTGCCGGCCGCGATGGACGACATTCCGCTCGACTTCGGAACGCTCGAAAAATACGGATGTTTCATCGGCTCGGCTGCCGTCGTGATTCTTTCAGATCAGGACGACATCAAGCAGGCGGCGCTCAACCTGATGCGGTTCTTTGAAGACGAGAGTTGCGGCCAGTGCACACCTTGTCGTGTGGGAACGCAAAAGGCCGCGTTGCTCATGTCGCAAGATGATTGGGATCAGGATCTGCTCGGCGAGCTGAGCCAGGCCATGCGGGACGCGTCGATCTGCGGGTTGGGGCAGGCGGCCTCGAATCCGTTGACCAGTGTCATCAGGTACTTCACCGAACTGTTTCCGGCCCGGGAGCGCGCGCAATGAATTCCATCCAGTTTGAACTCGACGGGCAGACGGTTGAAGCGGCGCCCGGTGAAACGATCTGGCAGGTCGCCAAACGGCTTGGCACGGAGATTCCGCACCTGTGTTACTCACCGGAGCCGGATTACCGCGCGGATGGCAACTGCCGGGCCTGCATGGTCGAGATCGAAGGCGAGCGCGTGCTGGCCGCTTCCTGCAAGCGCACACCCGCGGTCGGAATGAAGGTGAAGTCGGCCAGCGCACGCGCGGTATCCGCCCGCAACATGGTGATGGAACTGCTCGTCGCCGATCAGCCGGCGCGCGCCACGTCGCACGATCCGGACTCGAAATTCTGGCAGTGGGCCGATAAAACCGGCGTGAGCGCGAGCCGCTTTCCCGCGGCGAAGCGCTGGGAAGGCGATGCGAGTCACCCCGCGATGCGTGTCAATCTCGATGCGTGCATTCAATGCGGCCTGTGCGTAAGAGGGTGCCGCGAAGTGCAGGCGAACGACGTGATCGGCATGGCGTATCGGGGCCACGAAGCGAAGGTGGTGTTCGACTTCGACGATCCGATGGGCGAATCCACCTGCGTGGCCTGCGGAGAATGCGTACAGGCGTGTCCGACGGGTGCGTTGATGCCTGCCGCCCTGCTCGACGAACATCAGACGCGCATCCACTATCCGGACAAACAGGTCGATTCTCTCTGCCCATTCTGCGGTGTGGGCTGTCAGGTCACGTATCAGGTGAAGGACAACACGATCCTGTACGCGGACGGCAAGGACGGTCCCGCCAACCACAACCGGCTATGCGTCAAAGGCCGTTTTGGATACGACTACATTCACCATCCGCATCGGTTGACGACACCGCTGATTCGCTTGTCGAACGCGCAGAAGGACTGGACCGATCAGGTCGATCCGGCTAACCCGTACACGCATTTCCGCGAAGCGACGTGGGAAGAAGCACTCGACGTGGCGGCACGCGGCCTCGCAACGATCCGCGATACGCAGGGAGTGAAAGCACTGGCTGGCTTTGGTTCGGCGAAAGGCTCCAACGAGGAAGCGTATCTGTTCCAGAAACTGGTGCGCACCGGTTTTGGCTCGAACAACGTCGACCACTGCACGCGGTTATGCCACGCGTCGTCGGTTGCGGCGCTGATGGAAGGGCTGAATTCGGGTGCGGTGTCGGCTCCGTTCGAAGCGGCGCTCGATGCCGAAGTGATTATCGTGATCGGCGCGAATCCGACCGTGAACCATCCGGTCGCCGCGACGTTTCTGAAGAACGCTGCCCGACGCGGGGCCAGGCTGATCGTGATCGACCCGCGGCGACAGACGTTGTCGCGGCACGCGCATAGGCATCTCGCGTTCAAGCCCGGCAGCGATGTCGCGCTGCTCAACGCGATGCTCCATACGATCATCACCGAAGGCCTGACCGACGACCAGTACATCGCGGACCACACCGAAGGCTTCGAGGAACTGAAGGAACGGATACAGGCGTTTTCGCCGGAGAAGATGGAACCGATCTGCGGCGTGCCGGCAGAATCGCTGCGCGAGGTCGCACGCCTTTACGCCACGGCGAAGGCGTCGATCATTTTCTGGGGGATGGGCATCAGCCAGCACGTGCACGGTACCGACAATGCACGCTGCCTGATTGCACTGGCGCTCGTCACCGGGCAGGTCGGACGACCCGGTACCGGGCTGCATCCGCTGCGTGGTCAGAATAACGTGCAGGGCGCATCGGATGCGGGACTGATCCCGATGTTCCTGCCGGACTATCAGTCCGTCGGCCGCACCGACCTGCGTGCGCCGTTCGAACGTGTCTGGCAGCAGGAAGTCGATCCCAAGGCGGGCCTGACTGTCGTGGAGATCATGGGTGCGATTCACGCGGGCACGATCACCGGCATGTACATCGAAGGGGAAAACCCGGCGATGTCCGACCCGGATCTGCAGCATGCACGGCAGGCTCTCGCGAAGCTCCAGTTCCTGGTCGTGCAGGATCTGTTCGTCACCGAGACCGCGTTCCATGCGGACGTGATCCTGCCGGCATCCGCCTTTGCAGAAAAGGTTGGCTCGTTCACCAACACGGATCGTCGCGTTCAGCTCGCACGACAGGTTATCGATCCGCCGGGCGACGCGCGGCAGGACCTCTGGATCATTCAGGAAATCGCCAGGCGCATGGGCCTCGACTGGAACTACCGTGGCCCCGCCGATGTGTTCGCGGAAATGACGCAGGTCATGCCGTCGTTGGCAAACATCACCTGGGAGCGGCTCGAGCGCGAGGGCGCCGTGACCTATCCGGTGGACGGCCCCGCGGTGCCGGGCAATGACATCATTTTCACTGGCGGATTTCCAACAACCAGTGGCCGGGGCAAGATCGTGCCCGCCCACATCCGGCCGCCAGATGAAATCCCGGATGCCGACTACCCGATGGTACTGTCGACCGGCCGCGTGCTGGAGCATTGGCATACGGGTTCGATGACGCGGCGCTCGAATGTGCTCGACGGCATCGAGCCGGAAGCGGTCGCGCTGATGTCGCCGAAGGACATGCGCCGTTTGCAGTTGAAGCCCGGCGAGTTTGCGCGCCTCTTCACCCGGCGCGGAGCGGTCGAGATCAAGGTACGTTCCGACCGTGACGTACCCGAGAATATGATCTTCATGCCTTTTTGCTACGCGGAGGCCGCGGCGAATCTGCTGACCAACCCGGCGCTGGACCCGGCGGGTAAGATCCCCGAGTTCAAGTTCTGTGCGGTACGGGCTGAGCGCGCAGATGTCGCCAGCGTCATGGAGTGATGCGCGTCATCGGACTGGCAGGCTGGAGCGGAGCAGGCAAAACGACGTTGCTTGCAAAGCTGATTCCCGAGCTGAAGAGCAGGGGGCTCAGCGTTTCGACTGTCAAGCACGCGCATCATGCGTTCGATTTCGACAAGCCTGGCAAGGATTCCTACGCGCATCGCGAGGCGGGAGCGAGTGAGGTGCTCGTCGCATCGAGCGCCCGCTGGGCGATCATGCACGAAATGCGCGGAGCGGACGAGCCGGCGCTCGTCGACTTGCTGCCCCGTCTCAGTCCGGTCGATCTTGTCGTGGTCGAAGGATTCAAGAAAGAAGAGCACGTCAAGATCGAGATCTACCGCGTAGCCAATGGCAAACCATGGCTTTGGACTACCGATCGTCATATCGCGGCAGTCGTGAGCGACACCGAAGGAAGCAGGACGCCTTTGCCGCATGCGCATATCGACGATATTCCTGCAGTCGCGGACCTCGCACTGGCCTTTGCGCTACCCCTTGATGAAACATTGAAGCGATTGGCGCCGCGTGGATGAAGATTCGCCGGAGCGCGAAAGGGCAATGGATAACTGCATGACAACGCCGTGCTGTCACGGGCTGGCACTCACGGGAGCGCGCCCCAATTTTTCATGTTGCGTCGCAGCGAATACCCGCCTATAACCATCCATATGGATGGAATATGGATGGAAACATGAAAAAATCAGAGGTTGTCGTCCCGCCGCGTTCGAAAGGCGGCGAATCGGAAAAACTCACGATCAATCTTGGCCCTGTCGACCTTGGACAGATCGATCTGCTGGTTGAAGAGGGCTTTTACTCGAACCGTACCGACCTGATTCGCACGGCAATCCGCAACCAGCTTGCAGCGCACGCGCCGTTCATGCACCAAACCATCACGCGTCGCGCGCTCGTGCTTGGCATGCAGCATTTTTCCAGACAGGACCTCGAAGCGGCGCGCGCCGCGCACGAGCATCTCAACATTCACGTGCTCGGCCTGGCCAGCATCGCCGATGACGTCTCACCGGAACTCGCGCTTGCCACCATCGAAAGTGTCGTGGTGCTGGGCGCTTTCCATGCAACGCCCGCCGTCAAAGCCGCACTCGGAGCCCGAGTCCGCTAGCCGCGCAGGTCCAATCCGATCACCGGACAAACTCATGAAACTGAATGACGGCTTTTTGAATTCGATGCACGAAGCGATCGCCTTATTGCGAACGCGCGGCCCGGTTGAGGCGACCGAAGCGATTCAACGCGCGTTGCGGGGCGATTCGTCGGGCGTAACAGCCGGCGCTGCGGCGCAGGAAGCGGTTACGGTTCCGCGTGTCGGCAAACCTGCGACGGCGAGCGCGACGTCTGTCGCGCGTGAATCAGGCGTCGACGTCGAGGAACGCAGCCATTTCGATACGCTTTCTTACGCCAATGCGGCAGGACGCCGTCAATATCGGCTATATGTGCCCGCGTCGGCGGCCGGTGAGCCGCGTCCGCTGATCGTCATGTTGCACGGCTGCACGCAGGACGCCGACGATTTTGCAGCAGGCACGCGGATGAACGTGCTTGCCGAGCGGCACGGGTGCCTCGTGGCTTATCCGGTGCAGCCGCAGCAGGCCAATCCGTCCCGCTGCTGGAACTGGTTCAAGCCCGGCGACCAGCAGCGCGAGCGCGGCGAGCCGTCACTGATCGCGGGCATCACACGTGAAATCATCACGACGCATGACGTCGATCCGGCGCGCGTGTATATCGCGGGCATGTCGGCGGGCGGCGCAATGGCGGCGATCATGATCGATGAGTATCCCGAACTGTACGCGGCCGCAGGTGTGCATTCGGGTCTGCCCGCGCGTTGCGCGCACGACCTGCCTTCGGCGCTTGCCGCGATGAAAGGCGCTGAGCCTTCCGGCAGGATGTCTCGCAATGTCAGCGCAGGCGCTGCCCGCCGGCCCATGATCGTCTTTCATGGTGACGCGGATCGTACCGTTCACGTGACGAATGCCGCCCGGATTCTGCGGGGATTCGAAACGAAAGCCCATCACGATTGCGAGAAGCGTGGGCAACGCGTGGCATCACGGGCATGTTCCGTCATGCGATTGACCACAGGCGACGATGTGGAAGCGGAATTGTGGACGATACACGGTGCGTCTCACGCATGGGCCGGCGGCGATGCGCGCGGTACTTATACGGATCCCGCGGGTCCCGACGCAAGTGCTGAAATGCTGCGCTTTTTTCTCGACCATCCGCGGTCGACCTGATGGACATACCGATGCCATCGTGACTTCGGCTTTGAGATCTCCGGCAAAGTTCGCGTGGAAGTCCGGCAGGGGAGCCTCACTATTGCGCCGACGTAGTTTGCCCGCGCACGTGGACCAGCGTGTGGCTTGCTCTGGTCCACGGCGAACCTGCGCGGTCTCATCGGTCGCGAGCGGCAATTTCCCGGCGGCGTCCGACGATGATCACTCGCTCAACACCCGTTGAGCGGTGTACTCACGACCTTCAGCAGACACTCACTGCTTTGCCAGTTTCACGATCGTCAATGCGCCGTCGACATTTTCGACCCGCACCTTGACGTTGTCGCCTTCCTTCACCTCTTTCAGCATCGCCGCATCCTTTGCCTTGAAGGCCATCGTCATGGCCGGCATGCCGACGTTGGCGAGCGCGCCGTGCTTGAGCGTGATCGTCCCGCCCGATGCGTCGACGTGCCTGACCACAGCGTCGGTCATCGCGGTATTGCCGGATGCCGGCGTATGGCTCATGGCGTCGTCGCTCATCTTCATGCCGGACATATCGTCAGCGAACGCGGTGCCGCTTGCACCTGTTGCAGCGACCAGAACAGCAGACAGCATCATCGATTTTTTCACGGTGTTTCTCCAGTGTGGGATTGCGGCACAGGTGTGCCGATGGGGGAAGATGGCACTCGCGCGCCAGTGGGGACTGCATGAGATTGGGCGATATCCCGGATGCGCGGCAGACGGCGACGTTGAAGCAGCATCCATGCAGCCGGAATCACGAACATCGACAGCAACGGCGCGGTGATCATCCCGCCGACCATCGGCGCGGCAATGCGCTGCATGACTTCGGAGCCCGCGCCGTGCCCGACCATGATCGGAATCAGACCGGCGAGCACGACCGCGACCGTCATCGCCTTGGGCCGCACGCGCAGCACGGCGCCTTCGCGGATCGCATCGGTCAGCGTCGCTTCGCTGAACGGTTCGCCCGCTTTCAACCTGCGGTTCAATGCTTCCTTCAGGTAGAGCAGCATCACGACGCCGAACTCGGCGGCCACACCGGCCAGCGCGATAAAGCCCACCGACGTCGCCACCGATACCGCGTGACCCAGCATCCAGATCAGCCAGAAGCCGCCGACCAGCGCGAACGGCACGGTGGACATCAGCAGCAGCGCGTCCGCCGCGGAATTGAACGTGAGAAAAAGCAGCACGAAGATCACGACGAGCGTCACCGGTATCACGGTGCGCAACTTCGCGGCCGCGCGCTCCAGGTATTCGAACTGGCCCGACCATGTAATCGAATAGCCGGGCGGCAGCGCCACCTTTTCCGCAACGGCGCGCTGCATCGCCTGCACTGCGGAAGCCAGATCGACATTCCGGATATCGATGTAGACGTATCCGGAAAGCCGTGCGTTCTCGCTGCGGATCATCGGCGGCCCGTCTTCGATCGCGATATGCGCGACGTCGCCGAGCGTGATCTGCGCGCCACGCCCGGTGACGACCGGCAGTTCGCGCAGCTTCTGGATCGAATCGCGCACCTCGCGCGGATAGCGGATATTGATCGGGAAGCGCTCGCGGCCCGCGATCACTTCACCCACGTTCTCTCCGCCGACCGCCGACGACACGACGTTCTGGATATCGGCGACCGCAAGACCGTAGCGAGCCGCGGCCTGCCGGTCGATGTCGACGTCGATATAACGGCCGCCGTTCAGCCGCTCGGCGAGCGCCGATGTGACGCCCGGCACGTCCTTTACCGCCGCTTCGACCTGCGCGGCGACCTTGTCGATCTGCGTCAGGTCGGGGCCGGAAACCTTCACGCCTACCGGCGTCTTGATTCCGGTCGACAGCATGTCGAGACGGTTGCGGATCGGCGGCACCCATACGTTCGACAGCCCGGGCACCTTGACGGTGCGGTCCAGTTCGTCGACCAGCTTGTCCGGCGTCATGCCCGCTCGCCACTGGCTGCGCGGCTTGAACTGGATCGTGGTCTCGAACATTTCGAGCGGCGCCGGGTCGGTGGCCGTGTCGGCGCGGCCCGACTTGCCGAACACGGTCGCCACTTCGGGCACGGTCTTGATGAGCCGGTCGGTCTGTTGCAGCAACTCCGACGCCTTTTCGGCCGAGATGCCCGGCAGCGCGGTCGGCATATACAGCAGATCGCCTTCGTCGAGCGGCGGCATGAACTCGCTGCCGAGATGCGACACCGGCAGCGCCGTCAGCGCGAGCGCTGCCGCCGCCATGCCGATCACCAGCCACGGGCGGCGCAGCGTCCCCTCCAGCAGCGGCTTGTATAGCCGGATCAGAAGCCGGTTGAGGGGATTGGCGTTCTCGTGCGGAATGCGTCCGCGGATCAGGTAGCCCATCAGCACGGGTACGAGCGTCACCGAAAGCCCGGCCGCGGCCGCGATCGTGTAGGTCTTCGTGAACGCGAGCGGCGCGAACAGCTTGCCTTCCTGTCCCTCCAGCGAGAACACCGGAATGAACGACAACGTGATGATCAGCAACGAGAAGAAGAGGGCGGGGCCGACCTCCGCTGCCGACGTCGCGATGAGCTCCCAGCGTTGCGCGGTCGTGATCGGCTGGCCTGGATGATGATGCTCGTACGCCTCCAGATGCTTATGCGCGTTCTCGATCATCACGATCGCCGCATCGATCATCGCGCCGATTGCGATTGCAATGCCGCCGAGCGACATCAGGTTCGCGTTCACGCCCTGGTAGCGCATCACGATAAAGGCGGCCAGCACGCCGAGCGGCAGCGACAGGATGGCGACGAATGCGCTGCGCAGATGGAACAGGAACACCGCGCAGACGAGGCCGACGATGATGAACTCCTCGATGAGTTTGTCCCTGAGGTTGTCGATTGCGCGTTCGATCAGTTGCGAGCGGTCGTACGTTGTGACGATCTCGACGCCCGGCGGCAGTGAACGCTTCAGGTCCGCAAGCTTTGCCTTCACCCCTTCGATGGTGGTCAATGCGTTCTTGCCCGATCGCATCACGATCACCCCGCCTGTCACTTCACCTTGCCCGTTCAGCTCGGCAATGCCGCGACGCGTGTCGGGGCCGATCTGGATACGCGCGACGTCGCCGAGCAGCACCGGTGTGCCGGCGTCGTCGGTGCGCAGCACGACGTTGCGGAAGTCGTCGAGCGAATGGAGGTACCCCGAGGTGCGCACCATGTACTCGGACTCGGCCATTTCGATCACGGAACCGCCCGACTCCTGGTTCGCGTTGCCGAGCGCGTCGGCCACCTGCTGCTGCGTGATCCCATACGCGCGCAGCCGGTCGGGATCGAGCACGACCTGGTACTGGCGCACCATGCCGCCGAGGCTCGCGACTTCCGACACATCCGGCACCGCCTTCAGCTCGAACTTGAGGAACCAGTCATTCAGTGCGCGCAACTGTCCGGGATCGTGATGCCCGGTTTGATCGACGAGCGCGTATTCGTAGACCCATCCCACGCCGGTGGCGTCCGGTCCGAGCGAAACGGTCGCGCCGGGCGGCAGACGGCTTTGCACCTGGTTCAGATACTCGAGCACGCGCGAGCGGGCCCAGTACGGGTCGGTCTTGTCATCGAACAGCACATAGACGAACGCATCGCCAAACGACGAATACGCACGGATCGTCTTCGCGCCCGGCACACCGAGCAGCGTGGTGGTGAGCGGATAGGTCACCTGATCCTCGATGACCTGCGGCGCCTTGCCCGGATACGACGCCTTGATGATCACCTGCGTATCCGATAAATCGGGCAGCGCGTCGAGCGGCGTTTCGCGCAGCGACACCACGCCCCACGCGACAACCAGCACCGTGGCCAACAGCACAAGAAAGCGATTCTGGATCGACCAGCGAATGATGCGGGCAATCATTTGGCGCCTCCGGCCGGTTCGACCTTCGTGAGTTGATAACCGTCTCCCGACGGTTTGAAGACGAAGTGCACCGTGTCGCCGACCTTCACGCCGGCAAAGGCGGTCGGCGCGGGTTTGTCGAACGACATCGTCATCGCCGGCCAGCCCAGCGCGGGAACCGGCTGGTGCGAGAACGTGATGTCGTTGGGCGTGACCTGTTCGACCTTGCCGGTTGTTTCGTATGTCTGTGGCGCGGCGGCAGCTGGAACCGCAGTTGGCACTGCAGTTGGAACCGCAGCCGGCGCCGATGCACCGCTCGTCGATGCGTTTTCCAGCCGCGGCAGGATCGATTTCAGACTCGCGTCCGAATCGATCAGGAACTGGCCCGATGCCACGACCGTGTCGCCGTCGTTCAATCCGCCGAGCACCTCGGTCTCGTTGCCGACGTCGCGGCCGATCGTGACCTCGGCCGGTTGCAGACGCCCATCGCCGTTCCTGACGATGACAATCGAACGCTTGCCGGTCGTGATCACGGCTTCGGACGGCACGAGCAGACGCGACACCGCGTGGGCGCCGCTCACCCGCACCCGCATCAGCATGCCGGGCGTGAGCCGTCCATCGGCGTTGTCGATTTCGAGCCGGGCCTGCAAGGTGCGGCTCGTGGTGCTGATGCCGGGCAGAATCTCGCGGATGCGCCCGGTGAAGTGCCGCGTCGGGTCCCCGCTGAATATCGCGTCGACGCCCATGCCGGGTTGCGCATCGAGCGCGAGTGCTTCCGGAATCTCGACGACGAGCCACAGCTTCGACAGCCCCGCGACTTTGGCGAGCGTCTGACCTTGCGTCACCATCGCGCCGTCGCGCACGTTCAGTTCGCTGACGACGCCCGTTTCCGGCGACGTCAGCACGATGTGCGTCTGTGCCGTGCCGGTGCGCTCGAGGCTCGCGATGACGCTGTCGGGAATCGACATCGCCCGCATGCGCGCTCGCGACGCCTGCAGCAAACCGTTGTCCATCCCGCCGCGTTCGAGGGCAAGGTATTCTTCCTGCGCGGCCAGCCAGTCGGGCACGAACAGCGATGCGATCGGCGCGCCCTTCGCAATGCGCTGCATCGGCGCGCTCGCGTACAGACGATCGATATAGCCGGTGACGCGCGATTGCACGACGTCGGCCTGCGATTCATCGAACTGCGTGGTGCCCACCGCGTCGAACCCTTCCGCGGTGTCGCGGCGATGCACGCTCGCGTAGCGAATGCCGAGGTTTTGCTGCAGACCCGCATCGATCCGGATGCCGGCACTGCCGCTGCCTTCGTCGGCATAGACGGGCTGCAACTGCATGTCCATAAAAGGCGATTTGCCCGGCTTGTCGAAATGCTGGTTCGGCACCATCGGGTCGCGCCAGTAGAGCACCTTGCGGCCGGTCTGCGGGCCGGCCTTATCGGGCGGGGCCGAAGTGGATGCAGACGCAACCATCGGCACACGGTTCGTCGCGGCGCCGCGAGAGGTGCCCACGACATAACCTGCCGCCAGTAGCGCCACACCGGCGAAGGCCAATGCGAGCGCCTGTACGATTCGCTTCCTGTTCATGGTTGTCCTCATTGGTCCGCGGCCGCGATCAGGTCGGGCGGCAGAACCTGGTATTCGAGTCCTGCCCAGAGAAGCGCCACCTGCCGCTCGAGATTGAGCACCTGGAGTTGCGTTTCGAGCTGCATGTGGCGTGCTTCGAATGCGTCCGCAAGCGTGCCGGCGCCAGACCGATAGGCCGCGTTGGCCAGTTGCACTTTCTGTGCGGCAGCGGGCAGGACGGTTTGCCGCAGATTGACCAGTCGTTCGCGGCCGCTTGCAAACCGGGTCGCGAGGCTCTGGATATTCGCCATCACCTGCCGCTCGGTGTCTTCGTAGTTGAGCCGCGCCTGGGTGCCCATTTCCGACTTCTGCTCGACGTCGCGGTCCTCGAGATTTTTCCGGTTGAGCGGCAATGGAATCGATACACCGAAGGACACGTAGTCGGAGAAATTGCCGCCTCGCTTGAAGTAGGTCAGCCCCCACGTCCAGTTGGGGTTCCTGTCGCTACGCGCGACATCGGTCGCCGCATCGGCAACCGAGATGGCCGCATGCGCGGCCACGAGAGCCGGCTGAACCTGCGCGAGCTGTTCGGCGCTCATGCCCGACACCGGCGAATCCAGCGGCGGCGGCTCGTCCGAAACGTCGAGCACATCGCCGGCAGCGGTCCAGCGTGACAGGTCGATCAGCGCGGTCTTCTGGTCCTGCTGCGCGTCGATCAGCGCATCGCGCGCGTTGCCGAGCGTCACGCGCGCCTGCGCGATATCCGACGCAGTACCTTGCGCGCCGCGATACGACGCCTGGCGGGCAGCGAGTTCGTCGTTCAGGTGATCGACCAGCGCCTGGTTGAGCGCGACCGCTTTCTTCGTATAGACGGCGTTCAGCCACGCCATCGCCGTTTGCTGCCGGACCTCGGCCAGCTTTTCCAGGTAGGCGGACCTGTCCTGGTCGACGGTGCGATGGGCAAGGGCGGTGCGCAGACGGCGCTTGGACGGCGACACCCACTCCTGTTCGATGCCGATGCCGCGCATCGTGAAGTCGTCCTGGCCGATCGTAAATGCCTGAGGTCCGTTGATCGGCAGGTCTTCAACGCTGAGCTTTAACGTGGGGTTGGGCAGTTGGGCCGCCTTGACGACGACGGCCGAGTCGCCGCGCACAGCCGCCTGCGACGCCTGAATGGACGACGAGCGGCTCTGTGCGACCTGCAGCGCCTCGTCGAGCGTCATGCCGCTGCGCTGCGCCCACGCGGCGCGGCCGGCAAGCATGAGTGCCGCGAGCGTAACGACACGCAGCGCCCGCCATCGGCTGCCCGATGGAAGTAAGGGGAGGAACATGTGAACCCCGAATGGTCGAGCCGGCCCACGCCCGGTTAGAACAGGCGTAGCAGCTCATGTCCTGGGTCAGGACAGACATCACCGCGCGAGCGCGGTGTACCAGAAGGTCGGAGCGTTACAGGGAGCGCGGGGGACGCCAGCGTCCATCCGGTGCACGGACGGAGAGCGACTGCGAATAGTGGAAGACAACCCGGTTGTGAGGCGCCGCGGGACGGACGACCGTGGCAGACGTGCCGGGATAATAGAGACTGCCGAACTGGCACTGCGCCGTCATCTTGCAGAACCCGGTTTTGGCGTTGCCGTCCGGCGACGGTTTCATCGAATCGCAACCCGCCATGGCCGTAGACGTGCTGCCGTCATCATCGTGCAGCGCGGCGGACTGCCCGGCGGACTGCTGCATCGGACACTCGCCGGCGAGGCCGCTCGCTGCCAGCCCGCTGATGGGCAGCATCGCGCACAGCAACAACACGAAGAGGGTTCGGAAGAATTTCATGGCGGCAGTCGAGTGTCGCGACATTCTAGCGGGTTCGCAAAACTATTGCGCCGATTCACTGCAGGATCACACATGGTGTACGGATACGGCGCATGCTGCGCGAACCCGGTCGACGGTTCGGGTCCGCGCTGGTGCGAACTTTGGACGTTGCCACGGTGGGAATGTCAAGAGTCTTGCGTCGATAGAGCATGGCCAGGCGGCGCCAACTGCTTGTAGTAGAGGCGCGTGGCGCACAGCGGGCCGTCCGGCATCAGCGCGTAGTTTGGAATCAGGCCGCAGGCGATCCACCCGCCGCGCTCGTACAGCCGCTCGGCGGCCGGATTTGCCGTATCGAGCACCAGTAGTGATTTGCCGGCCCGTAGAGCGGCCGCTTCAGCGTGGCGCAGCAGTGCGGCGCCGACACCGCGCCCGCGGGCGCGCCGATGCACCAGCATCTTTGCGAGGTCGCCGCGATGAGGTTGGTTTTCCGGCTGATCCAGCAGAATTTGCACGGTTCCGATACAACCCGCTTCGTCTTTCGCGATCAGCAGAACACGCTTCCCGTCAGCCGCACCGGCTACGACGCCAGTCCAGAATTCCACTGCTGTGCGACGCTCGATGGGAAGCATGAAGCTGACGGACGCGCCACCCTCGACGCAATCGACCAGTACGTCGCACAACTCATCGAGCTCTTTGCGGGTGAGAGACTTGACGGCCTCAATCGTAAACTTCTCCATTTTTCATTTTCGCAATAGCATCCGATCGGGCGCGACGATAACGACCGCATAGCGCGCGGGTTCATCTGTCGCATTGTGGTAAGTGATCGGCACGTTGAGTTGCATGTCGAGGCAATCGCCTTTCCGAAGCGTGTAGATGACGTCTCCCAGAGTGACTTCCATTACCCCGCGTTGCACCCAGATCTGTTGATGCACCGCCGGCTTGCGCTCGCCGGTTTCGTAGGCGACCGTCGCGCCGGGTGGAAACAGCACTTCTACAATTTGTATCGGTGTTGCGAGACCGGGTGGCGAGATGTTCCATCGTTTGTAGCCGGTTTGAGGATCTGTCCACGCGCGGCGATCGACACTTCGGGAAACGGGCGAAACGGCTTGCACCGGATCTTCAAAAAGACTCGCAAGCGGCACACGTAGCGCGGTAGCGATTTTCTCGAGTACCACGGCGGTCGCACTGCATTCTCCACGCTCGATTAGCGAGAGCATTGAACGGCTCACGCCGGACACCTTCGCCAGATCTTCCAGCGTCATCTCGAGCTCGCCGCGTAGCGACCTGACGACAGTCGCAATGCGCGAATTGATGTCGAGCCGGGTTTCCGTCTGACTCAGTTTGCTTTTTGCCATGGGTGTGTTTGTGCGCTATGCATCGTGCCTGCGTTGCCCGAGTTGAGTGATCGCATGTGATCGATGTACATGATCGTTGCACGTGATCGAAGTGAGGAAGTCCGATTTCGACGTTCCATCATAATGGAGAAAATATCCCGTATACAGGATTTCATGTCAACTGAAAAAGAAGGCGCCAGGAAGTCTCCATTGCGCTCATCCACGTAAGCCGAATGAGTCGCGCTTTGAATGGAGCGGTCAGACCGGGCCGATCAACAAACATCACGCTATCCAGCCTGCTCAGCCTGCTTTTCCGCGAACAGCGCGCGTTGGCTTTGGCGCGAATACACCTCGACGGTTGAGGTGAGAAGTCGCCCTCCAATGGGTTCGAATCGACCAGTAAGCGGACAGCGTTCGTCGTGACACCCGTCTTGCTTCACGCCTGCCGCTGCAAAGGCGCATCGCAGGTTTCTCCGGCGGCAACCGTATGCTCATGATGGGTGAATTCGCACCCGCCACGAGTGCGCGTTGCGCGCGCCAACGCGGCCCGCTGGGTGCCGGCGCACGCCCGATCGCGGGCACGAAACTTGTGTGAAAAGCGCCTCGCTCCGGCCGCTGCCGTTCATCTTGTCCTCACCGACTGACACTATCGAACGCGATTGCAACGAGCACGGATGCTGGCCGGTCGGCGAGAGCGGGCGCTTTTCCGGTAGCCAGGCGCACGCCTTTTTCTTCTGATTCGCTACCTTCGTGATGGAGAGGTCGATGAAAGCAGCTTTAAGCAAACTGACATACGGCGGGAAGCACGCCGCGCCGCTCGGCGTGGATTTAATGCAGCACGCTCAACGCGTCCACGCACGGCGCACGCAACTGAGTCAAATGAAAAAGCAGACCGCGTTTCACAAAACAAACACGATGGCGAAGAGTCTTCCGACCAGAACGAAAATGTTTTCCCTGATCGACAATCGCGTCAAAGGCGGCCAATCGCAGACATTCGCTTTGTTTCCGTCTAACCGGATTGTCACGACGCATCAGGCACATTCCGGCGCGAGTCTGACCAGCACGGAACATGGCCGGGGGTATATGGAAGCGCTGCAGAACGCCGCAGGGCAATCGGTCCATCATGAAGGCGTGCGGCAGCCTCATACGCTGTCGCAGATGCCGTATTTTGGAAGCGCACCTGTCACGGACCCGACTCTGATGCAACAGGTGGCGGCCCATCGTGCGCGGTACAGACTGCAATTGCCCGCGCCCAGCCCGTCCAGCCTGTAGAGCAGCGAGCGGGTCATTCAGACGCGCTCGGAATTTCAATCCCTGAGCGAACGGCAGTGTCGCGCCGCTCGAATGTCGGCTGCGGCCCGGTATCCGGGCTGCTGTCCGCACTCGTCGACCCGACGCTCCGATTGACGCCGTGAGCCACGCAGTCGTTTCCCTTGCGGCAGCAATCGAACGGACGGAACGAATTTGCATTACGCGTCGAGACAGACGGAAAAACCGGCCAACGCTTATCGCGATGGCCCGTGCGCACTCGCGACGGAAATCAGTGGTATGTCGTCGACGACGACTGCAGCTTCGTGAGTTGGCCGCCCAGCAATCGGAACCAGCCTTGCGAACCTTGCATGACGACTTCGTCGCGTTGCCAGAACACGCGCTTGACCGTCATGCGCCTGCCCGAGCGCTGCACAAGCGGTGGATGGCGCCGGAAATCGTACAACACGGGACCGGCATCGGTCTGCACGAGCATGCGGGTGAGCGTGTCGTTTGCATTGCCGGCATCATCGAAATGGATGAGCGTGTTCGCGTCGAAGCGATCGAACGCCTGGTTGTCGAGCATCGCCACGAAATCGCGTTGTTCGCGCTCGAACTGCAGTACGCCTGAGACAGTCGCGATCGGGCCGGACGCGCTGCTTTGCGCATGAACGCACGTCGCGAACGAGAGGAGTGCGAGCGCAGAGACGAACAATCGCTTCGTGCGACCTTTGATATCCGGCAAACGCGCCGATTTCCGCCCGTTCGCGCCAATGTCGCCGCTGCAACGATGTAGTAGATGCCGCCAGCGTTCGACATCAAAGGCTCCGGTCAAAAGTAATCGCCTGGCCGGCGCAGGGGTAGTGGTCATGCGGTCTCCTTCTTGCAGCCGATAAAGAGCAGTTGATGCAGCGTTGCCGAAGCGCGCTGCGGCCGGTGGCGTGGTGAGTGCAGCGGGCGGCCGCAGCGCGGATAGCAGCTGTGAGCCGCCGTGAGCCGCGGACCTGGGAGTTGCCTCGCAACTGGCAACCGGCAACCGGCAACTGGCAACCCGCAACATCGACGCTCAGTCGAAGGGGCGCCGTTATCTCACCGCTTGATCATCCGCGTCAAGGCGGAGATATCGGCCGCGCAGGCCTCGTAGGCCTGCGTCTCGATATCGCGATACAGCCGGATGATTTCCTCGCCGACCGGCGTGAGCGCGCAGCCGCCGCCGCTTTGCCCGCCATGCTCGGCAATCGTTGCAGGCGACTTCAGCGAGCGGTTCAGTTCATCCATCAGCAGCCATGCGCGCCGGTACGACATATTGAGGCTGCGCGCCGCGGCCGAGATCGAACCGTGCTCCCTGACCGCTTCCAGCAACGCGACCTTGCCCGGGCCGAGCGCGATCGCGCCGGCGTGCTGGATGCGCATGCGGAACCTGACCTCAGGTCGTGCGCTTGTCGAAGTCTTCATCGTCGATTATTCGCCGCGGCGCGTGCCGCGTTCTTTTGCCGGTTTGATATCTGCGAAAGGATACACGACGCGCGACACACGCAGCGCACGTTTGCGTCACGCGTGTCGACGCGACACACACGGACGTTTCCTGCCATCACGCGTGCGCTGTCGGCAAAACGATACAGAGCACGTGCATCCCCTTTATTGAGACATAAGCCCGCGCTACATTGCCGGTCACATAACGCACCGCGTGGGCGCCATACCCTGGTCTAAGCGCGGGCCGCCCGAGCCGGGCGACACAGGCCGACAAGCTTTCTCGCCGAACCGCATCGTTGCATCCGCATTGCCGCATTCGGACCGCCGCATTCGCATTGCTGCATCCGCATTGCTGCATGCGAACCGCCGCATTCGCGTCGCTGCATGTGCACCGCCGCATTTGCATTGCCGTTCCGGCAAATGCCGTGCGCGGCATGCGCTATCGAATCGTGCATCGCACAGTGGGTTGCCGCGTGCGTCGACCCACATGCGTGCCGCGCCTTCGCTGCGTTCGCGCTGAAAGCGACCGTCACATTCCAACCCGTTTCGTCCGTCCCGACCGTTTCGTCCGGCCGGCGCGCCTGTTCGCGCCGCGGTTCGTCACGGCTGGCGAGACGGCGATCTTGTCTTGAACCATCGCGCAATTCGACCACCTCCGGCAGGACGCGCAGCTTGATATTGAAGGATCACTAAATGAAAAAAATAACCACCATCACCCAGACGCTCGGCGCGCTGAGCGCCATCGCCGTCGCAGCGGCAAGCAGCGCCGCGCACGCGCAAAGCAGTGTCACGCTGTACGGCATCATCGACGCGGGTATCAGCTACGTGTCGAATTCGGCGACGCCCGGCGGGCACGCGAGCCTTGTCAAATACGCCGATGGCGTCGCATCCGGCAGCCGTTGGGGCGTGCGCGGCGCCGAAGATCTCGGCGGCGGTCTGAAGACGCTCTTTGTGCTCGAAAACGGCTTTAGCAGCGCCGACGGCACGGCCGGGCAGGGCGGCGCGCTGTTCGGGCGGCAGGCATACGTCGGTCTGTCGAAGGACGGCGTCGGCACGCTCGCGTTCGGCCGCCAGTATTCGTTCTCGACCGATTACCTCGGCGCGAACTATACGATCGGCAGCCAGACGGCGGCGGGCAACTATGGCTGGCATATCAACGACCTCGACCAGTTGAGCGCAAGCCGTATCAACAATGCAGTCAAGTTCAGCAGCGCGAATTTCGCGGGCCTCACGTTCGGCGCGATGTACGGCTTCTCGAACCGTGCGGGCGAGTTTGCCGGCGCACCGACCGTCACCGCGGGCGGCGCGGCGCAACAGGGCGCGTCGAGCGCGTACAGCTTCGGTGCGAACTATGCGCAGGGCCCGTTCGGCATCGGCGCCGCGTACACCAACATCCGCTATCCGAACGGGGCCACGCCGCCGTTCAGCGTCAGCATCGCGAACGTGAATACCGGCGGGCTGCGCGACCTCGAAACCTATGGCATCGGCGCGCGCGTCGCGCTCGGCGCCGGGCTCGTATGGGGCAACTGGACGCATACGACGTTCGAGCCGCTCGCGGGGGCATCCTCGCGGCTGAACAACTATGAGATCGGCGGCCGCTACGGCTTTACGCCCGCGTTCACGGCAGGCCTTGGCTACACGTTCTCGGAACTCGACGAGCGCTTCAACGGCAAATGGCATCAGGTGACGGGCGCGCTCGACTACGCGCTGTCCAAGCGCACGGACGTCTATCTGCTCGCGGTCTATCAGATCGCCTCCGGCAGCAATACGGTCGCAGGCGTCAACGTGCCGGTGCAGGCGCAGATCGGCACGACGCCGGGCATGCTCGGCACGTCGGGGGTGGGGGCGAATCATCAGGTCGCGGCGCGCGTTGGCATGCGGCACCGGTTCTAGGCGGAGGGTGTTGATGCGGCGCGTGAGGCGGCGGGTTCCGGCGCGCCGCATAGCGCATCGCAACCCGACGCAGCGCATCGTCGCATCGTAAATTCGCGCTACGGCGCGACCACCCGCGCGACGATGCGCGCAAGGCGCTTCACGTGCCGCGGCGCGGGCAGGATATCCGCGGCGGAAAACAGCAACGGTGCGCCGTCTTCGCTCGAAAGCGGCGCGTCGCCGCGCTCGAACGCGACGAGCACCTGTTCGCCGACCGGCGTGTTGAAGAGCTCATGCCATGAGAAGGTGACCGCGTAGCCGTCATGCGCGACCGCAATGAAAATGGTCCGCTTGAAGTCGCCGGGCCGCTCGTTGCGCAGGCCCGCCAGGTCGATCAGGTCTTTCAGCAGCACGCCGCGGTAGCTGTCCACCTTGCGGATAAAGCGGTTGGTCGTGAAGCAGCGCAAGTCGAACGGGTCCGCGACGATGCTCGCGTGCGCGCGCAATGCGTCGAGCGTCAACGTCAGCGGACGTTGAAAGTCGCCTGTCAGCGAAAGCGTTGCGCCGCACTCGTACGAGTCATGTTCCACGCGCTTCGCACCGTCCGTTGCGTGTGCCGCCGTCGTGCCTGAATGCTCCATTGGCTCCATTGCCGCTCTCCGTTGCCGACCGGGTGTCAAGGTCCGAGGCGCGTGCACGGCGCGTGAGGTTTGCCCGTCCCGCGTGTCCATCCCGCTTGCCCCGTCACGCTTGCCTGTTACCGCCGTCCATCGCATTGGCCAGTCACCACGCCTGCCTGTTCTGCCTGTTGCGTGTTCATCGCGTTGGCCCGTCACCCTGACGTGTTGCGCGTGCTCGTCGCGTGAGTCCGTCACGCCTACCCGCCGCGCTTGCCCATAGGGCTTGCCTACAGCGCTTGCCCGTCGATATATCGGTAGGTATATTACGCTGCGAGTGGCTGGAGCGTCGCGCACAATCGATCGATAACGGTCATATCGTTGCGCTTATCAGGCAGGCGCGCGTCGTGGACGCGTGGGCACGATGCGCCGCGCGCACAATCGCGTCGAAGGTTCGAACAGGAGCGGTGATGTTGGTGTCGGCGAAATGGAAGGGCGTAAGCGTCGCGCTGGGCATGTGGCTCATCGCCGGCGCGCTGGCGGGCTGCGCAGCGGATACCGGCGCGAGCGCGCCGCGGCGGATTGCGGTCGACGCGCGGCCGAACGGCATCGCGGTGCGCCCCGGCGCCGGCACGCTATTTATCGCCGACGACGCGACAGACAGCGTGCTGTCCGCGCCCGATGGCCGCGGCTTCACGCGTTTTGCGGCGCTGCCGCCTGTCGCCGGGCAGGATCGCAACAGCCTCAGCGAACTCGTGTTCGCGGACCCGCGTCTGCTGCTGGTCGCGCGCTTCGGCTTCGGCACGGCAGGCGCATTGATCGCGCTCGTGCCGCAAGACGGCGGCCCGCCGCGGATCACCACGTTCAGCGGACCCGATCCGGCGCGCCGCAGGCTAGGACTCGCGGTGCTCGCGCCGGGCCAGGTGCTGTCGACGTGGTTTGTCAAAAGCGGCAACGCGCCGCAGTACGGTGGATTGAGCCTGTTGACGTACGACGCCGCGACCGCCCGCGCAACGGAGCAGGACTGGCTGACGGGATTGCAGAAGCCGGTCGGCGTCGCGGTGGCGGGTGGCAATGTCTATGTCAGCGACGAAGCCGGCAACCGCATTCTGAAAGCACGCATCGACGCACTGCGCGCCGCGCCGCAACCGGCTTCAGCCGCGACGGTCGTCGCGCGCATCGACGGCCCCGATCTGCTCGCCGCAAGTCATGACGGCACGCTCTACACGAAGTGCGGCAAGACCGGCTTCTGCAAAATCGCGGCGGACGGCACCGTCACGCAGATCGCCGACGACTTTCACGATGCGCGCGGCGTTGCGCTCGATGAAACGCGCGGCGTGCTGTACGTGATCGACCGCGCGAAAGAAGCCAAAACCCCGCGAGGCGCAGACCCGAAAGACGCGAACAGCACGAACCACATGCACAGCAACCCGGACCGCAACCCGGACAGCACGCAGGCGACCCCGCGCGGCACGAGCGAAGTGCGCGTGCTGCCGCTGCGCTGACACACCGCGAGCCCGCGTGCGCTTACTGATCGACGCCGATGATCACGCTCGACGCCTTGAAGATCGCGCTCGCGGCTTTGCCGTTCGCGAGCGCGAGGCGATCGACGCTGTCGTTGGTGATGATCGCGGCGATCTGCGCGCCGCCCTTCGCGGCGATCACGACTTCCGCGTTGACGGCGCCCTTGGTGACCGACGCGACCGTGCCTGCGATGCAATTGCGCGCGGACACCTTGCTCGCATCCGCGTCGACCATCACCAGCACCGACGACGCCTTGACCAGCGCGAACGCCGCTTTGCCGGCCGCAAGGCCGAGCGCAGCCGCGCTGCCGTGCGTGATGATCGCGGCAATTTCGAGGCCGTCCTGGGTGCGCAGCGTGATTTCGTCGTTGACCGCGCCGGCCTTCACATCGGCGACGGTACCGGCAAACTGGTTACGGGCGCTGGTGCGCATGGTGTTCTCCTTGAGCGTGACAGTGAGCAGTGAATCAGAGCGAAGCCTGAGTCGACAACCTGCTGAGTTGAAAACCTGAGCAGGCGGCGCGAAAGCGCGACGCGTGTGCGCACGCACACGAATCGGACATCGCGGCGCCGGCGCGGTTGCAACGAGTCTACCGGCAAGCCGTCGCGCAGGGAAAGGGAAAACGCCGCATCACGATCACCCGATTGGATGCAGCGTTGTATGTAGTCGTCGTAATATAGACGCCTTAATAACGGTACGGGGAATCACATGATCCGGAAGCTGGTCGCATCAGTCGTGGTAGTGGCAGCAGGCATGCTCGGCGCGCAGCGCGCGTCGGCGGATGAGGGCACGGTGAACGTGCTGTACGCGGGTTCGCTCGTGAACCTGATGGAGCGCAGCGTCGGACCCGCGTTCGAGAAGGAGACCGGGCTGCACTTCCAGGGCTACGCGGCGGGCTCGAACAAGATCGCCAACGAAATCAAGGGCAAGCTGCGCCGCGGCGATGTGTTTATCAGCGCGAGCCCGAAGGTGAACACGAGCCTGATGGGCGCGGACAACGGCGACCACGTGAGCTGGTATGTGAACTTCGCCGAGTCGCCGCTGATGATCGGCTACAACCCGCAAAGCCGTTTTGCCGCGCAATTCAAGTCGAAGCGCTGGGACGAGGTGCTGCAGGAGCCGGGCATCCGCATCGGCCGCACGGACCCGAAGCTCGACCCGAAGGGCGCCTTCACGGTCGAGATGATGAACAAGGCCGCCGCGCTCTATCACGAGCCGGACCTCGTGCAGAAGACGCTCGGCGCACCGGACAATCCGGCGCAGGTGTTGCCGGAAGAGACGCTGGTCGGCCGTCTGCAATCGGGTCAGCTGGATGCGGGCTTCTTCTATTCGACCGAAACCTCAGACCTGAAGATTCCGGCGTTCCAGCCGGCGCCGGAGTTGAAGGCGAAGGCAAGCTACACGCTGACCATCCTGAATGACGCACCCGACGCGAAGGGTGCTGCGCGCTTCGTCAACTTTTTGATGAGCGAGCAGGGGCGCGCGCTTTTGAAGCAGCACGGCGTCGACGTCGTGAAGCCGTCGGTGGTGGGCAATGTGCAGGCGGTCCCGCCGTCCGTGCAGGCGGTGATCGACGCCGCGCAATAGCGCCGGGCCGCCCGTCATGACGCGCGATGCCGCACGGCCGCTGAGATGGCTTGGCGGCCTGCTCGCCATTTATCTGTGCGCGCCGTTTTTCGCGGCGCTGCCGCAGCTCGGTCACGCGGACTGGACCGGCGTCGACTGGCACACGATGGGGTCGGCGGTCGGCGTATCGGTCGCGAGCGCGAGCGTCGCCGCGCTGCTCATCCTGATCGGCGGCGTGCCGCTTGGTTATGCGCTCGCGCGTTCGTCGTCGCGCGCGATGACGGTGCTCGGCTTTATCGTACAGTTGCCGCTTGCGCTGCCGCCGCTCACGAGCGGCATATTGCTGCTGTTCCTGCTCGGCCCGTATAGCTGGATCGGACGCATCGCGGGCGGCACGCTGACCGATTCGTTCACCGGTATCGTGCTGGCCGAGACCTTCGTCGCCGCGCCGTTTCTGATCGTCGCCGCGCGCTCGGCATTCTCGGCGGTGGACCCGGTGTTCGACGACGTCGCCGCGACGCTCGGCCATCGCGCGGGCAGCCGCTTTTTCCGCGTCACGCTGCCGATCGCGTGGCCCGCGATTCGCGCGGGTCTTGCGCTTGCGTGGCTGCGCGCATTCGGCGAATTCGGCGCGACGGTGATGGTCGCGTATCACCCGTATTCGCTGCCGGTCTATACGTATGTGGTGTTCGGCGGCGAAGGCCTGCCCGCGATGATGCCGCTGCTGTTGCCGACGCTGGCGATCGCGGTGGTGTGCGCGGTGCTGTCGCTGACCGGCCGCGGCGGCGTGGCGCTCGCCGATGCGCCGCAGGAAAATGGCGACGAACCCGCGATGCCCGCCGCCGTGCTGCCCGCGATGCCGAACACGCGGCTGTCGTTCTCGTTGCGCCGCGATCTCGGCGGCTTCGATCTCGATGTGGCCTGGGCGCCGGCCACGCGGCGGCTCGCGATCATCGGGCCGTCCGGGTCGGGCAAGTCGCTGGCGCTGCGGATGATCGCCGGGCTCGAGCGCAACGACGGCTGCACGGTGAAGCTCGGCGAACGCGAGCTCGCGCCGCTGGCGCCGGAGGCGCGGCAAATCGGCTATATGCCGCAGGACTACGGCCTCTTTCCACATATGAGCGTCGCGCAACAGCTGTCGTTTCCGGTCGATGCGGATGCGGCGAGCGCGCGTTACTGGCTCGATCATCTGGGGCTCGCGGGGTTGACCGCGCGGCTGCCGCGCCAGTTGTCGTTCGGCCAGCGGCAGCGGGTCGCGCTGGCGCGCGCGCTGACGCGGCATTGCCCGCTTCTGCTCTTCGACGAACCGTTTTCCGCGCTCGATACGCCGAGACGGCGGCGTTTGCAGCAATCGCTGCGCGCGTTGCAGCGCGAAATTGCGGCGGTGACGGTGCTTGTCACGCACGATCCGGACGAAGCGGCGCTGCTCGCGGATGAACTGCTGGTAATCGAACATGGCCGCGTGCTGCAAACGGGCGCGATTCGCGAGGTATTCGAGCGGCCGGCGTCGTTGCGGGTGGCCGAACTGCTCGGGCTGCATAACGTTGGCGTCGGTGTGATGCGTGCCGATGGGCGTGTCGAGACGCCGCGCGGTCTTGTGCTCGACACCGGCGGGCACGCGCTCGCAGCCGGCCAGCCGGTGATGTGGCGCGTGTCGCCGCGTGCGATCACGGTACTGCCCGATGGCGTGGCGCACGCGAGCGCGAACGGCGTGCATCAGGCGCAAGCCGGCAACGGCATGCACCATGTGGACGGAGACGGCACGAACGCTACAAACCCTGCGGAAGGCGCCGGTGCAGGCGGCGTGTATCGCGGCACGCTGACGGGCAGCGAGCTGCGTCATGGCGATCGCTACGCGGTGTTCGACATCGGCGGCCATCGCTTCGATATCGGCGATGACGAACATGCACCGCCCGACGTGCACCACGCGTGCTCCCTTCGGATCGATCCGCGCGGGGTGTCCGTGTGGGCCGTGGCGGCATCGGATACGCGAACACCAGCCACCTGAGCCCGCCGGCCAGCGCCCGCACCGCCGCCGCTCGATCTCCCGATCCGAACCGCCTCGATCGCCGGTGCGCGGCCGCGGCGAAGCGTGCACATCCGGCACACTTGCCCACGCCGCGTTACGGCGTGTCGGTCAATGCTTCGCGGGAACCTCGATGCGCTTGCCGCGCGCAATCTCATCGCCGGCGTTGGGCGCGAGACGGCGCGTGACCGCAATCGACGCAAATGAGCACAAACCGACCGTCAGGAACGCGGGCCAGAAATCGGACCATTCGATCTGCGCATGGCCATGCAGCGCGCGCGTGATCTGCACGACGATACCGGCAATAGTGACGCCGAGGCCGAGCGACATCTGCTGGACGACGCTGCCGAGGCTCGTTGCGCGGCCGACGTCGCGGCTTTCGATCTCCGCGTACGTCATCGAATTGAGGCTGGTGAATTGCAGCGCGGGAAAGAAGCCGCCGAGCAGCACGACGATCCAGATGACCCACGTCGGCGTGCCGGGGAAGAACAGGCCGCAGGCGGCGATCGCGATGCCCGAGAACGCGGCGTTGTACATCAGCACCGTGCGGAAGCCCCAGCGGTGCAGCGTGCGCGACGCGAGCGTGCGCATAAAGAGGCCGCCGATCGCGGACGCGCAGGTAATCAGCCCCGACTGGAACGCGCTCATGCCGAGTCCTTCCTGCAGCACGAGCGGCAACAGGAACGGCACCGCGCCGAGCCCGATGCGAAACAGCGAGCCGCCCATCACGCTCGCCTGGAATGTGGGCACGCGGAAGAATCGCAGATCGAGCAATGGCCGCGTCGCGTACCGCGCATAGAACACGTAGACGACGAGCGCGACCGCGCCCGCGACGGTCATGATCCACGCGGTCGAGTCGGCGACCAGCGCGCTGCCGACCAGCGCGAGGCCGAGCATGAATGCCGACGCGCCGCCCGCCGACAGCAGGAAGCCGATCACGTCGAGCGGCCCCGGATGCGGCTCGCGCGTGTTCGCGATATGCCGGTTCGTCAGGTAGATGCCGACGATGCCCACCGGAATATTGATGAAAAAGATCAGCCGCCAGTGCAGATAGGTGGTGATGAAGCCGCCGAGCAGCGGTCCGGCCGCCGGGCCGAGCAGCGACGTGAGGCTCAGGTAGTTCATCGCGCGGATAAAGTCCGAACGCTCGACGCTGCGGAAAATGATGATGCGGCCGACCGGCACCATCATCGCGCCGCCGATGCCCTGCACGAAACGCGCGACGGTAAAGAGCGCAAGCGACGACGACGCCGCGCAGGCGAGCGAGCCGACCACGAAAATGCCGATTGCAGTACGAAATACGGTGCGTGCGCCGAACCGGTCGGCAAGCCATCCGCACACCGGAATAAACACGCCGAGCCCGAGCACATAGCTCGTGACCGCGATCTTCAACGCGACCGGGTCTTCGCCGAAGGTCCGCGCCATCTGCGGCAGCGCGGTGACGATGACGTTCGCGTCGACCGTCTCCATGAACATCGCGAAGGCGACGATGATCGGAGCGATAAGACCTTTCTGGTCGGACGGCATGAGCGGCGAACGCAACGATGCGAGGGGGACAAGCCGCGATTATTGCATAGGCTCGCGTGCTTTTAAGCATCTGCTGCGCGTTTTTGTGTGCCGCGAGCGAGGCTGGCGGCACTGCGCAGGTTGGCTTCGCGCGTGCATCCCGCGTGATTCATGCGCGATTCATGCGTGATGCACACGCATGCGGCAGCCAGACATCAGCCGCGCATCGCCCCTCGCATCACCCGCGGGCCGGCACCTTCGCAAACAGCAGGTTCAGTCCTTCGCCAATCGTCGGATGGCTCAGGATCGCGTCGCGCACCGCCGTGTACGGCAGCTTGCCGAGCATCGCCATCTGCACGGCGGACACGACTTCCCCCGCCTGCGTGCCGAGCATCGTGAAGCCGAGGATCTCGTCGGAGTCGACGGCGACCAGCGCTTTCATGAATCCCGCCGTTTCCTGATTGGTGCGGGCGCGCGGCACCGCGGCCATCGGCAGCGTCGCGACGCGCACCTTGATGCCTTGCGCGGCGGCCTCGGTTTCGTTCAGGCCGATGCGCGCAAGTTCCGGCTCGATGAAAAGCGCATACGGAATCACACGCTTCGCGGTGGTGTACGTGCCGCCCGCGAGACTCGACTTCAGCACCCGGTAGTCGTCCAGCGACGCATGCGTGAACATCGGCGTGCCGGCCACTTCACCGATCGCCCAGGTGTTCGGCGCTGAGGTCGCGAGCCGTTCGTCGGTGACGATAAAGCCGCGCGCATCGAGCGTCACGCCGGCTTCCTCGAGGCCGATGCCATGCGTATTCGGCGTGCGCCCGGCCGCGACCAGAATATGCGTGCCGTCGATTTTTTCGCCGTCGGTCAGCGTGATCTGCACCTGTTGGCCCGAGCGGCCCTCGACCTTGACGGCCCGCGTATCGACCCGCACGTCGATGCCGTCATGCTCGAGCGCGACGGTGATCGCTTCCGCGACGTCCGGGTCTTCGCGCATCGCGACGCGCGGCGCTTCCTGCAGCACGGTCACGCGGCTGCCGTGCCGGCGGAACGCCTGCGCCATTTCGAGGCCGATATAGCCGCCGCCGAACACGACCAGATGCGCGGGCAGCGTGTCGAGCTCCAGCGCTTCCACGTGCGTGAGTGGCGCCGCATCGCGCAGCCCGTCGATATCCGGAATCGCCGCGGTGGTGCCGGTGTTGATGAATGCATGCTCGCCGGCGACGACGCGCCGCTCGCCGTTCGCGAACGTGACCTCGATCGTGCGCGGCGCGACGAAGCGGCCGTTGCCGATCAGCAGGTCCAGACCGGACGTCTGGAACGCGGACATATTGATGTCGACCATCCCGTCGACGACGGCGCGCACGCGCTGCACCACGCGCTTCATGTCGAGGCCGCCGGTCTGCGGCGCGGCGCCGAGCGTTTCCGCTTCGCGCGCCGCGTGCATCAGGCGCGCGGTCTGGATCAGCGATTTCGTCGGAATACACGCCACGTTGATGCACGATCCACCGATCATGCCGCGCTCGACCACCGCGACTTTTTTGCCGGCGCGGGCGAGTTCGACCGCGAGTGTCTTGCCGCCTTTGCCGCCGCCGAGAAACACATAGTCAAACCGTTCGATCGTTGCCATCGCTTTACCCTCCGTGATGTTTTCGTAGCGGGCGCGAGCGCGCCCGGGTTGCTACGAATCGTAGAGCAGGGTAAGTCGCGCGGGCATGATCGATCGGCGCAAAACGATGCTCGGACGGTTCATTCTGCGCGGCGGCCGGGGGCTCGCTCCCCCTCAGCGCCCCGCGCCGATCGGCCCGAGGCCGTGAGTCGTGGCCGGATCGCCGGCGTAATTGACAGGCGGCCCATCGTTCACCGCGCCGACCTCGTCGATCGCACCGCCGGCCGCCGCGGTATCGTGGTGCCCGCCGTCGTCGAGCATGCCTTTCGCGAGTTCGATTGCCTGACGCGTGAAGAGCCGGCGGTACAGCCCGTTTTCGCGCCCGATCAGCTGTTCGTGCGGCCCTTCCTCGACGATGCGGCCCTTATCGAGCACCAGCAGCCGGTCGAGCGAGCGCACCGTCGACAGCCGGTGCGCGACGACCAGCGTCGTGCGGCCGGTCATCAGCCGCTCCATCGACTGCTGGATCAGCACTTCGCTTTCGCTGTCGAGGCTCGAGGTCGCTTCGTCGAAGATCAGCACCGGCGCATCGGCGAGAAAGGCGCGCGCGATCGCGATACGCTGCCGTTCGCCGCCCGACAGCTTCACGCCGCGCTCGCCGACGAGCGTGTCGTAGCCTTGCGGCAGCGCGGCGATGAATTCGTGCGCGCTTGCGAGGCGCGCGGCGCGTTCGATGTCGGCCTGGCTCGCGCCGGGCCGCGCATACGCGATGTTTTCCGCGAGCGAGCGGTGAAACAGCACCGGCTCCTGCTGGACGATCGCAATCTGCCGGCGCAGCGACGCCTGCTGCACCTGCGCAATGTCCTGGCCGTCGATCGTGATGCGGCCCGCGTCGATGTCGTGGAGCCGCTGGATCAGCTTCACGAAGGTCGTCTTGCCGGAGCCCGAATGCCCGACCAGCCCGATCCGTTCGCCGGGCGCGATGCGTATCGACAGGTCCTGGTAAAGCGGCACCTGCTGCGCGCCGTAACGGAACGTCACGTGCTCGAAGCGGATCTCGCCGCGCCGGATGTCGATGACGCCCGCGCCCGGCCGGTCTTCGATACCCAGCGGCTCATGCTCGAGCGCGACGAGTTCCTCCATGTCGTTGACCGAACGCTGCAGATTGCGCACGTGCAGGCCGATGTCGCGCAGATAGCCTTGCAGCAGGAAGAACGTGGTCAGCGCGAAAGTGATGTCGCCGACGCTCGCGCTGTCGTGCATCCATAGCCACAGCGCGGTGCCGACGATGGCCGCCTGCATCAGCACCAGCATGCCGCTTTGCAGGCCGCCGTTGGTCGTGCCGCGCTTCCAGGTGCGGCGCGTGCGTTTGCGCCATTTCGTGACGACCCGGTCGAGCCGCGTTTCTTCACGGTCCTCCGCGCCGAACGCCTTCACGACCGCATTGCAGCTGACCGCATCGGCAAGCGCGCCGCCCAGCCGCGTGTCCCACATATTGGCGAGGCGCGCGGACGGCGCGACATAGCGCAGCGACAGCGTGCACGTCACCGCGATATACAGCAGCGAGCCCGCGCCGACGATCACGCCCATCACCGGCCAATGCGCGCCGAGCAGCGCGGTGGTGCCGATCAGCATCACGCACGACGGCAGCAGCGTGATCAGCAGGGTGTCGTTGAGCAGATCGAGCGCCCACATGCCGCGGGTGATCTTGCGCACCGTCGAACCGGCGAAGCTGTTCGCGTGCCAGTCGGTCGAAAAGCGCTGCACGCGGTGAAAGCCGCTCGCGGCGATTTCGCTCATCATGCGCAGCGTCATCGTGATGATGTTGCGGTACACCGCCTGGCGCAGCAGCATGCCGGCGAAGCCGAGCGCGATCAGCGCGCTGAATGCGGTCGATGCGGCAGGCCACGCGTGCGCCTTCGCCGCCGCGCTGGCGGCGCCGGCCGACAGCGCGTCGACCAGCCGCCCGGCGTAAAGCGGCGTCATCACGTCGGCGAGTGCGCCGCACAACGCGAGCATCGCGACCGTACCGGCGCGCACCGGCTGCTTGCACCAGTGGGCGAATGCAAAAGCGAGCACGCTGCGAAACGCCTGCGTGCCGTGGTTCGATTTCTTGTCAGCCATATGCTACTGCGCGCGGCTTGCAGGGCCACGCGATTACCTCGTGAAAAGAGCGGTCGGAAAGGTTGCGCACCGGTTGCACGCCGGCGGGCGTCCTGCGCACAGGGATTTCCTTCGGTTGCCGGTGCGTCCCCAACAGTGCGGAAAAGTGAAAAGCGGCTGACCCGGGCGTGTCGCGTGATGCAGATTGTGCGGGCGGCGCTCCGGTGGCCGGCACTCCGGCGGCGGGCCGTTCAGCGTGCCGCGCGGGCGATCGCGCTATTCGAAACGGCTTCGGATACGCGACGCCTGCCCCTGCGGAGGCGCGTGGCGCGGTGCGTGGTGCGCGTACAGCACGCAGGCGCTTGTCTTCCGGGACTCCGTTTTACGGAATGCGCATTGTACCGCCCGCGCGATGCGCGCGTGCGCGGCCCGACGCGGTCTCGAATGCCGCAGACGAGCAGTATCGCGCCCGCACTACGCGCCGCAAAGGCGTGCTGCCTTTATGCCGTATGAAGCGAATGTCAAAGATACTTGCGCTCGCGCCGGCCGGGTGCGTGCGGAACGCCTACCCGCCGCTATCTGTGTGCACCGCATCGTATGAAGCATTTGCAATCGGTGGGCCGGCAAACCATACTGGCTGCCTCATTCCGCCATCTAAGTCGATGTGTTTTGCGCGTCTTCAAAGGGACTGCGATGAGCCACGACAGTCACACGCAGCGCGACGGCCATCACGTCGCGCACGATCATCACCATGACCACGAACACGGCCGCGAGGGCAGCACGCTGTCCCCGATGGACCTGCGCGTGCGCGCGCTCGAATCGCTGCTGGTCGAGAAAGGCTATGTCGATCCGCAAGCGCTCGATGCGCTGATCGATACGTATCAGCATCAGGTCGGCCCGCGTAACGGCGCGCGCGTCGTGGCGCGCGCATGGAGCGACCCGGCCTACCGTGCGTGGCTGCTCGAAGACGCGACCGCCGCGATCGCGTCGCTCGGCTATTCGGGCCGCGGCGGCGAGCATATGGTTGCGCTGGAGAATACGCCGCGCGTGCACAACATGGTCGTCTGCACGCTGTGCTCGTGCTATCCGTGGCCGGTGCTCGGCTTGCCGCCCGTCTGGTACAAGTCCGCGCCGTACCGCTCGCGCGCGGTGATCGACCCGCGCGGCGTACTGAAGGATTTCGGTTTCGAATTGCCCGAGGACGTCGAATTTCGCGTGTGGGATTCGACCTCCGAAGTGCGTTATATGGTGCTGCCGATGCGTCCGGAAGGCGTCGGCGGCTGGAGCGAAGCGGCGCTGGCGGAACTCGTCACGCGCGATTCGATGATCGGCACCGGTTTGCCGCGCGCACCCGCTGCGGCGCGCGGATCACAAGGGGGCGGCGCATGAACGGCGCACAGGATATGGGCGGCATGCAGGGCTTCGGCCCGGTGCGGCCCGAAGCGGACGAGCCGATCTTTCACGCGGACTGGGAACCGCGCGTGCTGGCATTGACGCTCGCGATGGGGGTGACCGGCAAATGGAATATCGACGCGTCGCGCGCCGCGCGCGAAAGCCTGCCGCCTGGTCAGTACCTGACCAGCACGTATTACCAGATCTGGTTCGAAGGCTTGCGCAAGCTTGTGATCGAACACGGCCTGGCAAGCGCGGAAGAAATCGACGCGGGCATATCGATGCAGCCGGCCGCGAAGGTTGCGCGCGTCCTGCAGGCGAAGGACGTGCAGGCCACCTTGTCGCGCGGCTTTCCATACGACCGACCGATGGGTTACCCCGCGCGGTTCGCGATCGGCGATACGGTGCGCGCGCGGGAAATGAATCCGCCCACGCATACGCGTTTGCCGCGTTATTGCCGCGGCAAACGCGGTGAAATCGTCGCGGTGCGCGGCGCGCACGTGTTGCCGGACGCGAATGCGCTCGGGCAGGGCGAGCAGCCACGCTGGCTCTATTCGGTGCGCTTCGCGGCGACGGAACTGTGGGGCGACGATACGAGCGCCGCGTCGGTCTGGGTCGATTGCTGGGAGCCGTATCTCGAACCCGTGGATGCAAATGGATGAGCACGGCGGCACTGCGATGATACCGACCTCGAACGCACCGCACAGACCGCCCGCGCCGGGCGCATCGGCGACAGCGAATGCGCAGGACGCGCAGAACGCGGCGACGCACGTGCCGGACGCAACACTCGCAATACACGCGTCGCCAGAGATGTTTGCGCATTTGCCGGACTTGCCGCGCGATGGCGATGCACCGGTATTCAACGCGCCATGGGAAGCGGCAGCGTTTGCGATGACGCTTGCGCTGCAGCGGCAAGGCGTGTTCACGTGGGCCGAGTGGGCCGCGTTTCTGCACGACGCGATTCGCGACGCGCAAGCGGCGGGCGACCCGGACCTCGGCGACACGTACTACCGCCACTGGTTGACCGCGCTCGAACGCATCGCGGCGACGAAAGGCTGCGTGACGCATCAAGGCTTGCTGGACAGGCGCGAGGCGTGGGATCGTGCGGCGCGCCGTACGCCGCATGGGCAGCCGATCGAGCTTTGATTGAGCCTGATTGCGCTTGAGTCGGCCCTTTGTTCGGGCGTTGGCCGGCGCGCGCATTGCCTGCTTTTATGCGTTGACGCTGGCGCGGTGGCTTGCGATGCACAGCGTTGCTATCGAGAGCCGCGGAACGGGATTCACGCGGTTACTCCAGAAGTGCGCCTGCGCGGGGGCGTTTTTTGAACCGGCCATGGGAAGTTGGACGGTTAGAAGCCAGCCCTTTGTGTTTGAGCCTGCTGCAGGCTTCGTCCGCTGTTGATCCCGAATCACGTCAATGAGTGACACACATCGAAAGCAGCGTTATTCAAAGACAGGCCGCGACGAATCTTTACATGCGTTCCTTACTGCCGTGTTAGAAATTTCGGTGTCTTATAGACCCGTAAAACTTCAACCGACAGGAGGACAGCAGGATGGGAACACCATTGCATCTTTGGCTCACCGATGAAGGCGACGCACCGCTTAGAGGTGGCAGTGAAGTGCTCGGACGCGAGGGAAGCATTGAAGTCCTGAGTGTGACGCATGGCATCGACGCGCCCGTCGATCACCACACCGGCAGGCTTATGGGATTGCACTCGCACCGACCGCTGACGATCGAGAAGGAAATCGACCGGTCATCGCCGCTGCTGTATCAGGGCATTGTGCGCGGAATGATGCTCAACAGCGCGGTGCTCAGGTGGTACCGAACGAGCGATGCGGGCCTGGAAGAAAACTATTTCACGATGTCCATGAAGAGCGTGCGGGTAGCGTCGATTTCGCCGAGGCTGCTGAACATCAAGGAACATCAGAACGCCCACCGGAGCCACTTCGAAGTCGTTGAGCTGAGGTATGGTGAAATTACATGGAACTACCATGACGGCAATCTGCTCTTTGCCGACACATGGCGCGCCGTCTGAACGGGGTGCGTTATGCCGATCCAGTGTACATTCAGACTTAACGGCCAGTTCACCTCAAAGCTCTCTTGTTCGGGCTTTGGCACTGTCAATGCATTCTCAGGGCAGAAGGATGGTCGTGACAACCCGCAGGCAATTGCCATTGAGAAGATTGGCCCGATCCCACCAGGAAAATACTATCTGCTCGACCGGCATTCAGGCGGCCGAATGGGATGGCTTTATGACCTGTTTTCACAGATGAGTGTGTTCTCGACTGACCGCTCGAAATGGTTCATGTTGTGGAACGAGCGAACCGGTGACTCAACCTTCATCAATGGCGTCAGGCGGGGGGAGTTCCGTTTGCATCCGGCTGGTTCGGGAAACTATAGCGAAGGTTGCATTACCGTGCAGTCGGCTGTCGAGTTTGACAGGCTCGAACGCTATATCCGGTTACGCCGACCGGACATGCCTGTACCGGGTACGACGGACAAGGCATACGGAACGGTGATTGTCCAGTGAGAAAGCTGGTGCGCATCTTCGGCTTCCTTGCCTGGACCTATGTGACGGGTGGGCTGTTCGCCAGGATATATCTGGAAATACCCATCGAGATGCCAGACTGGCTTCGCTATGCGACGGAATTCGGGCTACGCATGACCGGCCTCGAGCCGCAATACCATACCGAAGAAGCAGATATCATGGCGACGTTCATTGTTTCATGCATATCGTGGACACTGACCGGTGTTGTGCTTTGGTTTGCTATAGTTGGAATGCGACGTTTTAGAAACCGCACGACCTGAATCACCGTCAAGCCAGTCAGTGATGCAAGCGCAGGCATCGATTTGCCGACATGCCTGCGCTTGCTGATATCACGCAGAGAAAACCCGCCGCAATCCCACTCCGGCAGACCGTCTCCTCGCGTAACCGATACCGCTATTGATTGGAAACAGCGGTTCCCGAACGAACCTGCTGGACTGCCGGAGCCGAACCCCCTTGCGCAGGCGCCGCCGTTTGCGTGACGGCGCGCATCACGCCGCCCTGATACATCGCGATCACGTTGCCGTTGACGTCTTTTTCGACCGCGTCCCATGGCGCGTTGCGCCTGAACGTGCCGGTCAGCGTGCCGCCATCCGAATGATGAATCGCCGCGTTGCCTTCGAGCAGCCCTTCGGCGAAGTCGCCGGCGACCCAGTCTCCGCTCGGCCAGCGCTTGACACCCTTGCCGTCGGGCATGCCGTTGCGCAAGCTGCCCTGGTAGACGAATCCATCGCCGAGAATGACTTGCCCGGGAAGGTTCGGCGGATTCGGATCGGCGGGATTGATGGCGGAAGACGCTGCGGACGGCGCAGCGGCCGTGTCGTCGGCCGTTGCAGGAGCATTCACACTGACCGCGTTGACGCCGGGCGAAGCCGCCGCGGGTGAATTGACGTCGGGCGAATTGCCGATAACCTGCGTGCCGCCTGCCGCGGTGTCGTTACTGTCGGCCGATGCGCTCGCGGGTGCGATCAGCGCAATCGTTGCGACGGCAGCCGTCAGTACAGCGAGCGGCGCCGGAGGTAGCCAGTGTGTGCACAGCACGGTGGTCTCCTTTCAGGTCGTCTTGCTCGAGAGAAAGCCGTGTTAGCGAAGAAAATTAACGTGTCTACCTTTCAAAGGCAATGGCGTCTTGCGACGATGTGTGCGCTGATGCACAGTCTCCGGTCACATCATAAGAACCGCGTGGCCACGCGCGGCTTCGTCATTTGATATGCAGTGAGCCGCACGATGCTTCGCACAGCGAATACCGTATCAGGTCAGCACGCCCCATAGCGCGAGCGTCAACGCAAGGCCGACCACCGACACGATGGTCTGCAGAATCGACCAGACGAATACGGTCTGCTTCAACTGCAGCCCGAAGTATTCGCGGACCATCCAGAAGCCCGCATCGTTGACGTGACAGAAGAACACCGACCCGGCGCCGATTGCCAGCGCGAGCAGCGAATTGTGCGTGGCCGGCAAGCCCGCGACCACCGGCGCGATGATGCCCGCGGTGGTGGTCGTCGCAACGGTCGCGGAACCGGTCGCCTGACGCAGCGCGACCGCGATCAGCCACGCGAGCAGGATCAGCGGCAGATGCGCGCCGACCGCGATCTTGCCGACCGTCGTGCTGATGCCGGCGACCACGAGCGTCTGCTTCAAACCGCCGCCCGCGCCGATCGTCAGCAGCAGCGCGGCGATCGGCGGCAGGCTCTTGCGCAGGATGCCGCCGACGCGCTCGCGCGGCATGCCGCGCGCCCAGCCGAGCGCGACAATCGCGAACAGCACGGTGAGCCCCAGCGCGACGAGCGGCTCGCCAAGGAAGTCAAGCGTGTCAAACATCAACGTGTGCGGTGCGAGCAGCAGTTTGGCGACCGTGCGCCCGAGCATCAGGATCACCGGCATCAGCATCGTGATCAGCGAGATCGCGAACGAGGGCGATTCGGCGGGCGCGGTGTCGGAGCGGAACAGCTTGCCCATCTCTTCGGGTTCGGCGATTTGCATGTGCTTCGCGAGCACGCCGCCATACAGCGGCCCGGCGAGAATGACCGCCGGAATCGCGACGATCAGGCCGAGCCCGAGCGTGATGCCGAGATCCGCGTGCAGCGCACTGACGGCGATCAGCGGACCCGGATGCGGCGGCAGCAGTGCATGCAAGGTGGTCATGCCGGCGAGCGCCGGTACGGCGATGCGCAGAATCGGCTGCTGCGAGCGGCGCGCCATCACGAAGATGATCGGCACCATCATCACGAGGCCCACTTCGAAGAACAGCGGCAAACCGATGATGATCGCGACGAGCGCCATCATCCACGGCAGGCGGCGTGGCGTCGCGAGTTCGAGGAGGGTGGTGACGAGCCGGTCGGCGGCGCCTGAATCGGTCATCAGCGCGCCGAGCATTGCACCGAGCGCGATGATGATGCCGATGTCGCCGAGCAGCGCGCCCGCGCCCTTGCTGAATGCGCTCGCGACGGCTTCGAGCGGCAGGCCCGCGGTAAAGCCGGCCGCAAACGTGCCGACCAGAATCGACAGGAACGGTGCGAGCTTGAGCGCACTGATAAAGACGATGATCAGCACGAGGCCGAGCGCGCAGGAAAAAATCAGGCGCGTGTCGTGAGACGACCAGGGGGTAAAGGTGGCTGTAAGGTGCACTGCGTCTCCGGTGTCGTAAGCGTACGGCCGAAGCGGTGCGGTGATCGTCGCGCAAGCGCGCCCGTCGGCCAGCGGCGATTGTAGCGGCTGGGCGGGTCGATGGCGTAGCGGTACAGCTCGATGAAGCGGGTTCGCGCCGCCTCGGGTTGCCGCCTCATGTTGCTGCCTCGCGTGATCGAAGCGCAAGCCGATGCGCGCCGATCACGCTTGAGCAAAGCCGGTTCGAATCAGCCCGCGATTCGATGCGCGGACAACGTTTCGATCGCCTGGCACAGCGCCGAGTGATCGAGGTCGCCGAGGCCCAGCGCGACGGCGGCGTTCATCAGTTGTCCCATTGCGCCGGTGTTCGGCAGCGACACGCCGAGCGCCTTCGCGCCTTCGTTCGCGAGGGCGATATCCTTCTGGTGCAGATTGATGCGGAAGCCCGGATTGAACGTGCGCTTGACCATCCGCTCGCCGTGCACTTCGAGGATGCGCGACGACGCGAAGCCGCCCATCAGCGCCTCGCGCACCTTGGCCGGATCCGCGCCTGCCTTCGATGCGAACAGCAGCGCTTCGGCGACCGCCTGAATATTCAGCGCGACGATGATCTGATTGGCGACCTTGGCGGTCTGCCCGTCGCCGTTGTTGCCGACCAGCGTGATGTTCTTGCCCATCAGTTCGAAGTACGGCTTGACCTTGTCGAACACCGGTTGCGGGCCGCCGACCATGATCGTCAGCGACGCGGCTTTCGCGCCGACTTCGCCGCCCGATACCGGCGCGTCGAGGTAGTCGCTGCCGAGTTCGTTGATGCGCTTCGCGAACCCTTTGGTCGCGATCGGCGAGATCGAGCTCATATCGACGACGATCTTGCCCTTGCCGAGCGTCGCTGCGACGCCATGCTCGCCGAACAGCACCGCTTCGACGTGCGGCGTGTCCGGCACCATCAGGAACACGATATCCGCTTCGCGTGCGACCTCGGCCGGCGACGCGCAGGCCTTGCCGCCCTGCTGGACGAGTTCGTCGGGCACGCCCGAGCGGCTATGCAGAAACAGCGTGTGACCGCCTTTGATCAGATTGGCCGCCATTGGCGTGCCCATGATGCCCAGTCCGATAAAGCCAGCTTTTGCCATGGTGTCCTCGTGAATTTTGAAGTGGGTGAGGGGTGAAGGAGTCCGTCGGATGGCACGGATTCCGCGATGGTACTCGCAGTCGTGGCGCACGGCCGCATCGACGCGCCAGACATACCGAAAGATTTCTTTCGAATGCCTGTTATTCACGCCGTATCGAAGCTGACAATTATCTTCAACCGGTTTGAAAAATATGAGCCGTGAGAAAGCCTTATCTGGCTGGGGTCGGCACCGCACGTAATTAATATGAAAGAAAATCCGCGGTAGCTAATCTTCGCTTTCGAAGCTTCTCCTCAGCCATACAAAACACTACGATTCCGCCTCCGCACCGCTCACCTTGCGCGAGTGCACTGCACGGCGCGACGACGAAAAGCGACGCAGCAATCGCAGCACCGGCCTCTCCACCCAGACATGCAAGCAGACTCCGCTCGCGACACACCCGATCAATACGAACCCGAACGTCACAAGCGCGCCTCGCAAGCCATGCAGGCCGCTCGCCAATGCGATCTTGCACAGAACGCTCAAGACGGGAAAATGCAGCAGATAAAGCGAGTAAGACGCATCGCCGAGCAACTGCGTCCAGCGGTGGCCGCCCACGACCTGTCCGACGTCTTCGGCCTTGACGAGGCCAAAGATAACGGCCGCTGACGACAAGCCGTACGCGATGATCGATACATGACTTCCCAGCGGCGCGCGTGTTGCCGTCTCGATCACCGCTGTCAGCGCAAATGCGATGCCGCCGAGCGCGGCGACCACGCGCGCGTGACGCATTCGCGGCGCCGCACGGCATACGAACGCGATGGCCGCCCCAAGCCCGAACAGCAGGAAATACGGGCTCGCAAAGAACTCCGATGGGAACCTGCATACGTCCATGCACAATAGCGAATTGGCGAGCATCGCGACCACCACGAGGGCAGCCGTCACGCGTCCGAAAATAAAGAGTCCCACGATGGCATAGAACACGAGTTCGTACTGCAAGGTCCATGCGGTCACGATCACCGGTGCGCCAGTTCCGCCCACCACGGTGGGATCCTGCGGCACCAGCGCAAGCGATTTGACGATCAGCGGCGTGTCATGCGGGAGGGCGGCGCGCGTCGAAGGCATCGTCATCGCCAGACAGGCTGTCGTTACGAAAATGAACCAGTAAATCGGGTAAATCCGGGTGACACGCTTGCGGAGGTAGGCAAAGAGCCGAGCTGGCTGAAAAAAATCGCTTTGGTGGGCCGTGACGACAATAAAGCCGCTAAGCACGAAGAAGAAATCCACGCCGGCGCGGCCGAACCTGAACAGTTCTCCGAACCAGGCAATACCAAAGGTTTTACCGAGCGCCAACTGCGTGCCGAGGTGAAACAGTACGACCGACAAAGCCGCTGCCGCTCGACAGGCCTGGAGAGACTTGTACACGATGTTCCTCACTAGTCCGGGGCATTGGGTACGGTCGAGTCGCATCGCTCAATCAATCTCGTGAATCGCGAGACAAGCGATTTGTGAACGGGGTTGTTAACGTCATACCCTGGCCGCCGACCCTTGCGCGTCAGGCGCCGGCTGCAACGTTCAATGATTGGGCGAATCGACCGCGGCTGCGAGATCGCGGCACAACACAACAGCGTGTCGACCTGTCCCGTCGCCTTCGTGGCAGCTAGTTCAGCAGACGATGTACCCGCGGTCGCGAATGTCTGTTTCCAATTCGTGAAGACGGTTTCGCGGAGGGCGGGACGTACGATGCGTCCCGATAGGGCGGTGTAGAAATAACCTTATGGCTTTGCAAGCATGAGCCAGATTACCGCGACCCAGAGAACCGAATTCACGAAAACGACCGATATCAGAAAGTTACGCTGACGAGGCGTCGAATCGCCGGTCGAATCGAGAAATCGTTTCTTCAAAGGTTCGTAAGCGGCGGCGCCGAGGACGATCGACAATCCGACAAGCACGTATGTGGCGATCAACCAGAACGCTGCGTATCCGAACGGACGAGCGAGAAGCAAGCCGATGGCAATGCCGACGACGACCAGTATCCTGCCGAGCACGCCGATCGCTCCAACGCGCCGCACGACCTCCCGCGTGACCGTACTCGCACGCTCGCGAGAGACCGCCCACAGCAGCAAATCGTTCGACACCAGCCCGGCAAATCCGATGAACATACATGCGACGTGCAACCAGACAAGTACTTTCAAGTGAGGCTCCTGTACGCCGTTTATCCGGGAACGTCTACGTCTCCAGGCCGGCGCGTGACGCCGTTGATCGGGTTTCTCGCCGGGATGCTGGCTGCCCCGTGACTGGACGCCCGCGGCAGCCGTCCGTCACGGCCAGATAATACAGGCAAGCAGATCTTTCGCGTGATCCGCCCGTGCCGGTTTTCCGACAAAAGGCGCGACGGGCTTTCGTCGATAACGGTCAGTGACCGGATCTCAAGCATGGCGATTGTTTTCACGGACATAAAACGTCAATCGCGTCGATAATGCCGTCTTTCCAGAAAGCGGCTTTTACGCATGACATCACCTTTAGCGCGCGCCATTGACCATGGGCAACAACCGAACTTCGATTCTCTGCGGCTGTTCTTTGCGTGCGTCGTGGTCTTCTTTCATAGCTTCCTGCTGACGCGCGTTGCCGACCCCTACGCGGCGAAAATCCTGGCGATCAATCCTGGCGGGCTCGCCGTCGATGGATTTTTCCTCATCAGCGGCTATCTGATCACGCAAAGCTGGCTTGCCGATCCTTCCGCGAAACGATTCCTCGCAAGGAGAGTGCTGCGTCTCTATCCCGGGTTTATCGTGGCGTCGCTATTCTCGGTGTTCGTCGTTGGACCGTTAGGCGCCGACGCGCACGCGTACTTTGCCGGTCTCGATGTCCGACGGTTCTTGCGAGGGCTCGTGCTGCTTCACATGCCCGAAACACCGCCGGTGTTTGCGGGTACCACGGCGCAACTGGTCAATGGTTCGATGTGGACCATTTCGTTCGAATTCCGATGCTATCTGCTCGCGCTGCTGTGCGGACTCGCCGGGCTATTCAGCCAGCGCTATCTGCTGCTGGCGCTAACCGTTGCGATCGGAATCGCGGTGGGCGGATATGTGCCGCCTGCGGGCGTCGCGCATCCGCAGCATGTCTTGTTCGGCATCAACGCGTTGAGAGTGTCCGACTCGATCGCCTGGTTCGCCGCATTGTTTATGGTCGGCAGTTGCTACGCGCGCTTTCGCGACCGTATCGGTTTCGGACCCGTTCGGGCAATGCTGGCGTGCGCCATGTTCGTCGCGTCGATGTTCGATCCGGTTTTGCTGCGACCGGCCGTTCTGTTGGTGGGGGCCTATGCGCTGTTCGCGGCCGCGTCGGCTCCCGCGTGGTGGAAGTCGCGGAAAACGGATCGACGCGCCGATCTCTCATACGGCATCTATCTTTACGGGTGGCCGATTCAAAAGCTGTTGACGTGGTATGTGCCCGGTATCGGTCCGTGGATGATCTTTGCGTCCACCTTGCTCGCCAGCGCCGGGTTTGCCTTTCTCAGCTGGCGCTGGATCGAAAAGCCGGCTCTGAAGTTGAAACCCGCCACGCGCCTCGCCTTTCCACGGCCTTGCAACGGGCCGATTGCCGAATAGGGCGATTCGATACGTCATTCGTCCGTTTGCATTGATCTTCGTCATAGTCGATATCGTCACGCGGTTTGTGATCCGATAATCAAGGGCAAGTCGATCGCGAGGAGACGTCGATGTATCAGCCCATCGCAAAACACCCGCTGAGCCCCGCGGTGCCCGCCATCGACGATGACGTCTTCGCGTCGATGTGGGACATCTTTGTCAACATTGGCAAGTTCTGGGGCAACATGGACGATGCGACGCCCCATCGCGCGGAGCTTTACAGCTTTATGCTGGATCGCATCCGGTTGCGGCCGATTTATGGCCAGTACTACGCGAACGCGCGCGACGTGATGCGGGAATTGATTCGCGAGTTCGGCAGCGAAGCGGCGTACACGCGCCTGTTCACGGACAAGGATGCGAACAGGGTGCCCGCCGAAACGCCGCTCGCGGTGGTGCGGCAGATGGTGTCGAACGAATTCATCGCGCTGCAGTTATGCCTCGGCGGTTTCAAGGCATCGGGCGCCGTCAATTACTGCGGCTATATCGGCGGCCCCAATATTCCGGGCGCCCAAACGCCTTACCGCACGCCCGATCTCCCCAGCTCATCCGGAGCGGAACAATGAAGGTCGACACGCTGATCATCGGCTCGGGTGTCGCGGCGACCGCGCTTGCCAACCGTCTGCTTGCGCATGATAAAAGCGCGGACATTCTGCTTCTGGAAGCCGGGCAAAAGGTGCAGATGAAAGACTCGGCCATCTGGCATGACTACGTGGTGTCGGGCAAGCTGCCTTACACACGGTATTACGACCTGCCTTATCCCGAGCGCGATCATGCCGGCGAAAACGTGAACGCCGGCAAGACGACCATTCCGCTGGACGGTGCGCGCGCGTTCACATACGGCGGCTCGACCATTCACTGGGGCGGGTGGGCTTTCCGGCTGAAGCCCGAAGACTTCGCGCTCAATACGAATGCCGGGCGCGGTCTCGACTGGCCGTTTGCGTACGACGCGCTGGAACCGTGGTATTGCGAGGCCGAGCACTACATCGGCGTATCGGGCGATGCGCAGGATCCAACCGTGCCGCGCAGCCGGGCCTATCCGTTTCCCGCGTTTCCGTACACGCTTGAAGATCAGCCGGTTGCCAAAGCGATGGACGCGTTGCAGCTGCAGTATTCGCACCTGCCGATCGCTCGCCATGGCATCACCGACACGGTTTCGCGCCATGCGCCGTGTCAGACGACCGGAACCTGCAAGTACTGCCCGTTCGGCGCGCGCTACTCGGCGAACAACTTTCTCGACGATATGCTGTCGTGGGGCGATTACCCGAATTTGAAAGTTCGCCTGCAAAGCATCGTCGAGCAGATCATCGTATCGGCGAAAGATCGTGCCGCCGGCGTGATCGTCCGCGATGCGCAAACGGGCGAGCGGTTGACGATCGAGGCCGACACGATCATCGTCGCGGCCGGGACCATCGAATCGTCGAAGCTGCTGCTGCGCTCGACATCGACGTTCTGGGCGAACGGCATCGGCAACGACCACGATCTGGTCGGACGCAATATCGTCACGCACCCGTACTTCATTTTTACCGCGAATCTGCCTGCCAACGCATTGCGGCTGCAGGCGGAAATGAATTTTCCGACGCTCGTGTCGCGCCATTTCGACAGTCCCGCGGAGCAGCGCGACGGGAAGTTCATTCTCGTGAATCCGCCGAACGGCTCGACGGTCGACCTGCTCTCGCAGATGCAGGCCGGCATACGCGGGACCGAACTCGACCAGCATGTCACGGGGCCGACGCAGATTCAATTGCACGGCATGCTCGAAGTGTTCAGCGAACCGGAGAATCGCATCGCGAACTTCGACAGGACGAACCGCATGGGCATGCAGGAAACCCTGGTGGACTACAGCCAGGCGCCATCGTTTGCCGCGCGCATGCAGCAAGTCCAGCAGCAGGTGCAGCGCATCTTCGAAACGATGGGCGCCACGCTGACCGGCGCGCCGTCGATCTCATGGCGTGCCGATCACGCGGCCTGCACGTGCCGCATGAGCGACGCGCCCGAACAGGGCGTCACCGGCCACGATTTGCGCGTGCACGGCATGGAGAATCTGTATGTGTGCTCGAACGCGGTGTTCCCGAACACGGGCGCGGTCAATCCTACGTTGACCCTCACGGCGCTTGCGCTGCGGCTGGGTGAACACCTCGCGCAACAGCGCGGTGCGCACTGAGGAGCCCGTCATGACACTGCAAGACGAAAAAGAGGCGCTGTATCCGCTGCTTCAGACCGCGCTCGAACTCGAACTCTCCACCATTCCGCCTTATCTGATCGCTCTGCTGAGCATCAGGCGGGACGCGAATCGCGGCAGTGCGGAACTCATCCGCAGCGTGATGATGGAAGAGATGCTGCATATGGTGCTGGTCGGCAATCTGATGTCGAGCATTGGCGGCAGGGTGCGGCTCGGCAGCGGGCAGGTTCCGCGCTTTCCTGTGCGGCTCGCGTTTCAGGGCAAGGCGTTCAGGTTTCGCGAGTTCGATGTCGACTTGCGACGCTTCAGTCCTGAGGCGCTGCAAACCTTCCTGCAGATCGAGATTCCGGACGCGCTCGTTTCCCGCGGACGTTCGCCGGCCGCGGCGCCTGACCTCGATATATCCGGCCTCACGATCGGCGAGTTTTACACCATGCTTGGCGAGCGGCTGCGCAAGCTGTGCGAAGCCTATGGCGAGCCGCACGTGTTTTGCGGCGACTCGCGCAAACAGGTCGGCGAGCAATACTACTGGGCGGGCAGCGGCAAGCCTGTCGTGGTGTCCAACCTGGCGAGCGCGCTAGAGGCGCTGGAAACGATCGTGAGCCAGGGCGAGGGCTGCCATGGTTCAATCGACGATGACGATGCGATCGATTTCAATCAGCCGACCGAATTCGCCCACTACTTCCGGTTCAATGAAATCCGGTGCGGCCGGCACTATCGTGTGGGGGATAGTGCGTTCGACCCGCCGGGCGGCGAGCCGCTCAGGGTCGATTACGAAGCCGTGTATCCGATCAAAACCAATCCGAAGCATAGCGACTACGCGCCGGGTTCGAAGCTGGCCGAGCTCAATGAGCATTTCAACCAGCAATATTCGCTGCTGCTGACGCAGATCGAAACGGCGTTGAACGGCGTACCGTCCGTGCTCTATGACGCGATCACCGGCGGCATGCATCGACTGACGCCGATCGCCATTGAAATGATGAGCCTGCCTGTCGATGACCGCGCCGACAGCCCGCACGGGGCGCCGAGCTTCGAATGGGCGGAGCCGCCGTCCGATCTCGCGCGAAGCGGCGGACCGTCCGCGGGGCGGTTGCCGGGATAGCAGCGCGACGGAACGAAAGCATCAGATGCGGCGGATCACGACTGCCCCGCATGCCGCCAGCGCTTGAGCAGCAAAATCGCGGACGCCGGAAGATGCACGACGCCGAAGCCGATCGCAAATGCCGCCCAACGCGGCATCGGCAACGCGGGCAGCCATGCGCAAACCACGCCGAACGCGCAACCGACGACGATCAGCACCAGATGTGCGATCTCTTTCTTGACGAAGCCTTGCGTGAAAGCCGGAATTTCGTGATGCGCGAAGCCTGCCGCGAGCACCGCAACGATCAGGCCGATTACAACGGATGCTGTCATCTTTTGCCCCTGCATCTGCTGGAGCAATATTGCGCGCAAACGTCATTCCCGCAGAGGCGTCAGGCGAGCCGTGGACGATGAGCGGGACGATGGCAAAACGCACTGACTGCTCATGCGCGGTAGGGCGCGGCGCGCGACGCACCGCACCGCACCGCCATGACGCACCGCGCTTCAACTCGCCGAATGCGGCGCGCCGTTCGCATCGGGTCCCGGCGTGCGTCTGGTCGGCACATCGCGCGCCAGAAAGGCCGCCAGCGCGGCAACCACCGAAATCACACCGAGCCCATACAAGCCGCCGGAAATCGAGCCCGTGTGTTCGTGCAGATAGCCAAACGCGGCCGGCGCAAAGAACCCGCCGAGATTGCCGAGCGAATTGATCAGCGCGATCACGCCGGCCGCTATCCGCACGTCGAGGTAGTCCTGAGGAATCGGCCAGAAAAGGGACGCGGCCGCCTTGAACCCCAGCGCCGAAATGCAGATGCCGACAAACGCGAACACCGCGCCGCCTTTGGTCGATGCAAAGAGCCCCACCGCCGCGACGATCAGCGACGTGGCGAGCCACGCCTGCTGATGGCGCCAGCGTCGCGACAGCATCGCGAACCCGTACATGCCGCCGATCGCAAGCAGCCACGGCACCGCATTCAGCAGTCCGACCTGGAAGTCGCTCAACCCGCCCATCTTGCGAATGATGGTCGGCAGCCAGAAGGTGGCCGCATAGATTGTCAGCTGGATCGCGAAGTAGAGCAGGCAGAACAGGATCAGCTGCGGGTCGCGCAGCAGCGCGCCGACCGGCAGCTTGCCGCCGCGCGCCGCGTCGCGTTCGTTCTGCTCGGCGGCAAGCGCGTCTTCGAGTGCTTGCCGTTCATCGCGCGCGAGCCACGGCGCTTCGGCGGGCCGCGACTTCAGCAACAGCCAGCACAGGCCGCACAACGCGACCGAGAACAGGCCCTCGATCAGGAACATCCACTGCCAGCCTGCGAGGCCCAGGCCGCGCACCGACAGCAAGGCGCCGCTGATCGGCCCCGACAGCACCGAGGCGAACGCGGAGCCGGCAAGAAACACCGCGACCGCCTCGCCGCGATGCCGGCGCGGAAACCACTGGGTGAAGTAATAGACGACGCCCGGAAAGAAACCCGCTTCGGCGATGCCGAGCAGAAAGCGCAGCGCGTAGAACGATGCGGGCCCTTGAATGAATGCCATCGCCGCCGCGACGATGCCCCATGTGAACATGATTCGCGTGAGCCACGCGCGCGCGCCGAATTTCTGCATCAACATGTTCGACGGCACTTCGAAAATCGCATAGCCGACGAAGAACAGACCGCTGCCCAGACCGAACGCCGCCGCACCGATGCCGAGGTCCACTTTCAGATGCGATGCGACGAAGCCGAGATTCACGCGATCGACGTAGTTCGCGATAAACATCACGAGCAGCAGCGGAAACAGATGGCGTTTCGCCTTGCTGACCGCGCGCTCGAGCGTCTCGGGTGAGGAAAGGGTAGGGGCGACGGGCACAGCGCATCTCCGGAAAACCAGGCGACGTCGAAATCCGCGCGAAGCGGGCCGCTTCGATAGCCGGGTGGCTGCCTTGAACGGTTCCCAACGGTTGCCAGTTATATGTTGTCGTACATCAGTGTGCGGGGTCGTGCTGCGCGCACCAATCCGGGCTAACCCCAGGTGGCGGCCGAACGGCGGTGGCGCCGGGCCTGGGGACTGTGCCGGCCGGCTGCGCGAAGCGCTCCGCGTTACGCGTGAAAGGCGGCCGGCTTGCACGGAAGTCATCGTACAAGGCCTCGCTCCGCCTCTATAATGGGGACTTCCGAACCGCCCGCCCTTCGTTGGCCCTCGCCATGCCTCAAGCTCCTGAAGCGCGTCCGCTGCGCCGCGCGCGCAATCTGACCGGGGAAGTCGTCGCCGAGCTGTCCGAGCGCATCCGCGGCGGGGCGCTGCGCCCCGGCGACAAGATGCCGACCGAGTCCGAGATCATGAATCAGCTCGGCGTGAGCCGCACGGTCGTGCGCGAGGCGATTTCGCGCCTGCAGGCGGCGCGCCTCGTGCAGACGCGCCACGGCATCGGCACCTTCGTGCTCGAGCCGCAGGAGCAGGAGAGTTTTCTCGGCGGTGCGCCAAGCGAGCTGACGGTGCGCGACGTGATGGCGATTCTTGAATTGCGCATCAGCCTCGAAGCCGAAGCGGCGGGGCTTGCCGCCGTGCGCCGCAGCGACGAAAACCTGAAGGAGATGCGCCGCGCGCTCGACGAGTTCCAGCAACATGTCGCGCAACGCACCGGCAATGCGGTCGCGGCCGACGTCGCGTTTCACCTGGAGCTCGCGAAAGCCACCGGCAACCGTTATTTCCACAGCATCCTGAGTCAGCTCGGCAACGCGATCATTCCGCGTACGCGGGTCAACTCGGCGGCGCTCGCGCAGAACGACCCCGAGACCTATCTCGACCGCGTGAATCGCGAGCACGAAGACATCTACGATGCGATCGCGCGGCGCGATCCGGAATCGGCGCGCGCTGCGATGCGCATGCACCTGTCGAATAGCCGCGAGCGCTTGCGTCGCGCGCAGGAAGCGGCGGGGAAGATGCCGGAGACGGCTTGACCACCTGATGTTGCGTGCCGCCGTATCGGTCGGCGCAACGCTTGATGGAACGGGGCGGCTGCCCCGTTTTTTACGCGTATCCGCGCTGCACGCGGCTGATGATCTGCTTATCGACCACTTGATCCGCCGCAACGTACGTTGTACGATGACATATAACAAGGGCGCGCCGGTATGAATCGGCCTGCGCCGTCTTGCCAGTCACTTATTCAAATTCAGTCGAGCGCGATCGAGCCGCGCCCACAGGACACCACCATCATGACCGCACCACAAGAACTGAAGCAGATCGTCTCGGAGGGCCTGCTGTCGTTCCCCGTCACCGATTTCGACCGCGACGGCAACTTCAATGCGAAGACCTACGCGGAGCGCCTCGAATGGCTCGCGCCGTACGGGGCCACTGCGCTGTTCGCCGCCGGCGGCACCGGCGAGTTCTTTTCGCTGACGCCGGCCGAGTACACGGACGTCGTGCGCACCGCGGTCGAAACCTGTGCGGGCAAGGTGCCGATTCTGGCGGGCGCGGGCGGCCCGACGCGCACCGCAATCGCGTATGCGAAGGAAGCGCAGCGCGTCGGTGCGAAGGGCGTGCTGCTGATGCCGCACTATCTGACCGAAGCGAGCCAGGACGGTATTGCCGCGCACGTCGAGCAGGTGTGCAAAGCAATCGATATCGGCGTGATCGTCTATAACCGCGCGAACTCGAAGCTCGGCGCAGACGTGCTCGCGCGTCTCGCGGACCGCTGCCCGAATCTGATCGGCTTCAAGGACGGCGTCGGCGATATCGAAGCGATGGTGCAGATTCGCCGCAAGCTCGGCGACCGTTTCTCGTATCTTGGCGGTTTGCCGACCGCGGAAGTGTATGCGGCCGCGTATAAGGCGCTCGGCGTGCCGGTGTATTCGTCAGCGGTGTTCAACTTCATTCCGAAGACCGCGATGCAGTTCTACCGCGCGCTCGCCGCAGACGATCACGCGACGATCGGCCAACTGCTCGATACGTTTTTCCTGCCGTACCTCGACATCCGCAACCGCCGCGCGGGGTATGCGGTGAGTATCGTCAAGGCGGGCGCGAAGCTGGTCGGCCGCGACGCGGGCCCGGTGCGTGCGCCGCTGACCGATCTGACCGACGCCGAGCTCGAGATGCTTGACACGCTGATCAAAAAAGTCGGCGCGCAGTAATTCACGCGTTAACTCGTGCAGCGAATCGCACATTGAATTGACACGGCGGCGGCGGGCCGTGCGACGCTTTTCATACGCACCGCCGGTCGCCGCTCACACCGAGACTGCTTCGAACGCAGCCCCACATTGCGTCAACCGGTCACCTGATAGGCCACACCGATGAATCTGCCGTCACCCTCCGCTGATACGCCTGTCGTCACCGCGCTGACCGTCGTACCGGTCGCCGGCCGCGACAGCATGCTGCTCAATCTGAGCGGCGCACATGGTCCGTTCTTTACGCGCAATGTCGTGCTGATCGAGGACAGCGCCGGCCGCACCGGCATCGGCGAAGTGCCCGGCGGCGAGAAGATCCGCGCGGCGCTCGAACAGTCGCGCCCGCTCGTCATCGGCCAGCCGCTCGGCGCGTACAACGCGGTGCTCGAATCGGTGCGCGCGCAACTTTCCACAATCGACGACGGCGGACGCGGCCTGCAGACTTTCGACTTGCGCGTCGGCGTGCATGCGGTCACTGCGATCGAAGCGGCGCTGCTCGATCTGCTCGGGCAGTTTCTCGGCGTGCCGGTCGCCGCGCTGCTCGGCGAAGGCATCCAGCGCCGGTCGGTGCCGGTGCTCGGCTACCTGTTCTATATCGCCGATCCGGGCAAGACCGATTTGCCGTATCTGCGTGAAGCGGACCCGAGCGATGCATGGGACGCGGTGCGTCGTAACGAAGCGCTGACGGCGGAAGCGATCGTGCGTCTGGCCGAAGCCGCGCATGCGCGTTACGGCTTCAACGATTTCAAACTGAAGGGCGGGGTGTTGCAGGGCGATGCGGAAATCGAAGCGGTCACCGCGCTCGCGGAACGTTTCCCGGATGCGCGCATCACGCTCGATCCGAACGGCGCGTGGTCGCTTGCCGAAGCGATCCGCCTGTGCCGCGACCAGCACGACGTGCTCGCTTACGCGGAAGACCCGTGCGGCGCCGAGAACGGTTTTTCAGGCCGTGAAGTGATGGCCGAATTCCGCCGCGCGACGAACCTGCCGACGGCGACCAATATGATCGCGACCGACTGGCGGCAATTCACCCACGCGCTGCGCTTGAACGCAGTCGACATTCCGCTCGCGGACCCGCATTTCTGGACGATGCGCGGCTCGGTGCGCGTCGCACAGACCTGCGCGGACTGGGGGCTCACATGGGGCTCGCACTCGAACAATCACTTCGATATTTCGCTCGCGATGTTCACGCACGTCGCGGCCGCGGCGCCGGGCCGCATCACCGCCATCGATACGCACTGGATCTGGCAGGACGGCCAGCGCCTGACGCGCGAGCCGCTGCTGATCGAGCAAGGGCAGATCGCGCTGCCGCAAAAGCCGGGGCTGGGCATTGAAGTCGATCATGCGCGGCTCGAAGAGGCGCATCAGTTGTATCTGCAGCACGGCCTCGGTGCGCGTGACGATGCGGTCGCGATGCAGTATCTGATTCCGGACTGGAGGTTCGACAACAAGCGGCCGGCGCTTGTCAGATAGGCCGCTGTGCACCCACCGCTTAGGCTTTGGTCACCGCCGGTACGTTCTCCTGTTCACTTCCTTAGTCGTCGAGCGATTTTGTTGACGCCAATCTACTTCGAAAACCAGATTGGAATCAGTCAACAATTGTTAATTCGCCGGACCGGGAAGGACAGTTTGCCATTTGCTGGCTGAAAAGCCGTTAGAGTACGGCAGGACGTAATAGGGCGTCCGATCACATGGAGGCAATGATGGGAATCCTGGATGAAGTCGGCAAGATTGGTGGCGCCATCGCAGCTGTGGAGGCGGTGGAAAAGGTCGATCCTGATGCTGGTCTGCTGACGAAGGCCGTTGCAGCGGTTGCAGGGTTCGAAGGTGCCAAGGCGCTCGAGGGTCTTGTCGAGAAGAAGGAAGGCGATGCTGCCGATACCGCCGATAGTGCCGCTTCGCAGGACGATGGCGCAGTCGGGACTTGACGTGGCAAGGACGTGCTGTTTGCGTCCCGACAACAGGCGGGCCGCACCATGCGGCTCGCCTTCCCGCTGAGGTAGCGATTGACCCATACAGTGCGGCTTCGGCGGCAGGCACCTTCGCCAGTTGCTGTCGGGTGTGGCAGTCGTCGATGGTCAGGAGCGAGTCTGTCGTCAGGGAACAGACGTGCCCGCCGAATTCTGGGTGCGCAATACTTAGCTCATGGAACGAGTTGCCGCAGTTGGAGAATCCGCCGAGTCTGACCCACGGCGGGTAGCTCGCACCGTGTCCTTGCCCGCGACGCTGCCGGATCAGCCGTTCACGAAGCTCGCGCGTCTCGGCTGCACGATATCTGCCCACCACGAAAGCCGATCTGAAAAGCCATCGCTATACAACTTTATTTTGTCTCAACAAGTCCCTCTCGGCGCGTGTTCCGTCGCGCTGGCGGTGCGCGCTCTTTTATTGGCGCGAGCGCAGTCGTCGTCCTGACCGGGTCGCTTTATTCAGCCGCCCGGTATTGACCGGGTGTCATACCCATGATCGCCTTGAAGGCCCGGGTCAGATGGGCCTGATCGGCGAACCCCGTGACGGCTGCGATATCGGCGAGCGAACGATGGTCGCGCAGCATGTCGCGCGCAGCGCGGATGCGCGCCTGGGTTTGATAGGCGTGCGGCGTGAGGCCCAAGGTGTGCTGGAATGCGCGCAAGAGCCGGAACGGCGGAATGGACGTGGTGGCCGCCAGTTCATCGAGCGTCACTTTGTCTGCGAGGTGTCCCTCGAGATAGCTGCGCACGGTTTCAACCGCGCCGGGCTCGCGCGAACGTTCGGGCATGGAGACTGAAACCTCCGAATGCCTCAGCAAAAGCCGCGCAATGAGCGTCACCATCCACGATTGCCGCTCGAGCGGCGAGGTCTCGATCTCCGAGCGAATATGCAGTTCGAGCAGTTCGCGTGCGGCGTCGGCATCTTCGAATGTCGGTCCGCGAAAAACGACAGCGGACGCCGGCGCATGCCTGCGTAACTCGTCGGCCGTGCTTTGCACGATTTCCGGATGAAGATGGATGGTCCGGCAGCGCCAGCCTTCCTGTGCGGCGGGCGTTCCGTAGTGCGCTTCTTCCGCGTTGATAAGGGTAAAGGAACCCGCCTTTGCCACGCCCTGCCGCGAGCGCGTACGAAGATTGATCGCACCTTGCACGACCAGCCCGAGACTCACTTCTTCATGCGAGTGCCACGGATAAATGTGGCCCACGTAGTTGCCCTTGAGCATCTCCGCATCGCGAAGGTCCGACAGCCGCCAAACCTTGACATGTGTGTCATTCGACATACTAACCTCTGAACTTCGCCAGCCCCATTCGACTACCGGCATTCAAGCGTATTTGCGTCTCCCGTGCATGTCAACGTGAATCCCTGTCGTGAGCGCCGTGTCCGAACAATTTAATCAAACGGCCGTCCCGACACGTTTCACCCGCAACGCAATCGCGCACGCGCGCTCCGGCAGGTATCGCTTGCCAGCCCACGGTAGCACGTGGCGCACAGGGCTGTCTTGAAGAATCCTGCAAGCGGCTCCGGTGCGGGAAGCATCTGATCTGTCGCTCGCCGCGTCGTCTTTCATGATGCCGACGAACGGACGCCGCGCCGCAGGATTGTTCAATACGGCTTCACATGCTCGCCACTATCGTGGCCCCCGACGGTTGTGCTGCAAGTCGGGCGCACGACCGGTACGCCGAATCACGATGGCATTGAAGCCATCGCTCGGCACACCGTGTTTCTCAGCAATCCGGAAATGGCAGCGAAGTGAAATGATGACTCAAAGCAGAACTCTGGCAATAGTGGGCGGCGGCGCAGCAGGCGTCGCGACGTTTATCGCGATGGTCAGGCGTCGCGCGGCAAAAACGATTTATATCATCGAACCTCGGCCCATCGGCGCCGGCATTGTGTTCGGCAGTCTTGACGAGGATCTGCTCTGCAATACGTCGGTTGCGATCATGTCGGTGATTCAGGACAACCCCGACGATTTTCTCGACTATCTTCGAGCGAAGGGGCGCCACGCGATGCCGGAAACTTTCGCTCCGCGCGCGTGGGTAGGCGAGTACCTGACCGACCGCTTTCGCGAATACACCGGGATCGCCGCCCAATATGGCATCGACGTGATCGACTTGCCTTATCGGTTCCAGTCGCTGCGCGTAATCGACGAGCGTGCTTACTCGCTGAAGCTGAGCGACACCGTGATGACCCGCTCGATCACGGTGAGCGCCGTCGTCTTCTGTACCGGTTTCGGCGCTCCGCGCGTTCCCGAGCCGCTGAAGTGTCACGCGGGGCATCGCACATTGATTGGCTGTCCGTACCCCGAAAGAGACATGCTGAAGCGCATTCCGGCCGACTCCAGGGTACTGGTGGTCGGCAGCAGGCTTTCGGCGATCGATACGGCTGTTCTGCTTGGCCGCGAACAGCATCGGGTCGCGATGGTGTCGCCGTCCGGTACGTTGCCCGCGGTGCGCGCCAACTCGCTTCGCAACGAGCGATATCAGCTTGAACAGGCGTCCCTCGAAGCGCTTCTCACGCGCTGGAAGCCGGGCACCGCCACGACGTACCCGGCGGCACTCAAACATGCGTACCTGAAGTACGTCGCGCGTCAGCTCTGCGGCTATGTGGGGAAGTCGTGGCGCAAGCACTTCGCGGCTTCGGAACACTATGACGCGAGACTGCGAGACGAGATCGCCCTTGCCGAACGAGGGCAGAATCGATGGCAGGATCTGCTTGTCGACCTGGTTGAGAAAGTCAACGCGACCTATACACGAAGCGAGCCGCGTTTCGACGGCGGATTTCACCCCGCGTTCGCTGAAAGCATCGAACGTTATCTGACGGCCGTTGCGCTACCCAATGCGAAAAAACTGATGAGCCTGATCGATGAGGGCAGGCTGACCGTCAACAAGGGCCGATTGATTTGTGTGGACGTATTGAGGAACGAACGTGCGCCCTGGCGCGTGGATTGGGGCGACGGCCCGCAACGCTTTGACGCGCTCGTGCTTGCGGCCGGATTCCACCTTCCGCAGTTCGTCGTGAATGACGCCGGCGAGCTGGAAATAAGCGAGAACGGTGAAGGGGCGAAAGCTGCGGTCGGTGTCTCGCGTGAACTGAGGGCCGATTCGTCCCGCTTGCCGGGCGCGACGTCCATCTGGTTCATCGGGCCGCCTGCGCATGCGCGGGTGCCCATGCCGAACGCGCTGTTCGTGGTGGCGGCGCAAGCGGAGCGGGTCGCGGCAGCACTTGCAGGGAACGGTCAGCACGCGGTCCGTGAGGCAAGCCCTGCCTAAAGCGGGTGGGCGGAACGGAGGAGGCCGGTGTGCCTGGGCGCGTTGGGACACGCGGCAGCGGCGAGCGGCTCACGGGCGTGCGGATCGCAATTTTCAGTATCGCGAAGTAAACGGTGTGCCGGTTCGATGCCGGGTGGGGCCACCGGCTCGCGACCCGCGGTATGGCGCCGCGGGTCGCGGCAAGCGCCGCTTGAAGTCAGTGCTTGTAACCCTGCCGCGCAAGCAGTTTCCACGCGCCGTCGTTCTGCTTCTGCCACACCGTCAGCACGTCGAAGTCGACCTCGGCGAGCTTGCCGGCCGACTCGGTCGTGCCGTTGAAGTGATCGCGGATCACCGCGTCGCCGCCCGTCACAGTCGTCACCGTCTGCGTCAGATCGATCCGCTTGTAGCGCGTCTGGCCGCTGGCGATCGTATCGATAAACTCCGCCTGGTTCTGCACCTTGCCGCTCGAATGGCCGTAGGTGAGCGTGTCGGCGGTCAGCGTTTTCATCTGCTGCGCGTTGCCGGCGATCATCGCGGCTGACAGGCGGTTCATCGCGTCGTTCACCGCACTTTCGTCGGCTGTGCTTGCCCATGCGCCCGGGCACGCGAGTCCGGCTGCGACCACCATCAACAGTTTTTTTATCATCGTCATCGTCCTTTCCTTGTTTGCGATTGAACGGCGTGCTGGGCTCAATGCGCCGCGACCGAGCGGGTCAGCACCATCCGCTTGATGTCGCCGACCACGAACAGATAGCAGAGCACCGCGACCACCGCGTTTGCACCGATAAACACCAGCGCCGAATTGAACGAGCCCGAGCCTTGCACGAGGTATCCGATCACAATCGGCGTCGTGATGCCGGCGACATTGCCGAATGCGTTGAAAAGCGATGCGCACACGCCGCCTGCTTCGAGCGGCGCGGTATCCGACACGACGGCCCAGCCGAGCGCGCCGATACCTTTGCCGAAAAATGCGGCCGCCATGATCGCGACCACGAGGAACTCTGAATCGACGTAGTTGCACGCGATCATGCAGGTCGACAGCAGCATGCCGAGCACAATCGGCGTCTTGCGCGCGAAGCTCGCACTATGGCCGCGCTTGATGAGCGCATCGGAAATCACGCCGCCGAGCACGCCGCCGAGGAATCCGCATACCGCCGGAATCGAGGCGACGAAGCCCGCCTTCAAGATCGACATATGACGTTGCTGGACGAGGTAAATCGGAAACCACGTGAGAAAGAAGTAGGTGAGTGCGTTGATGCAGTACTGCGCGATAAAAATGCCGAGCAGCATGCGGCTGCCGAGCATTTCGCGAATCGATGCGCCCATCGGCACTTTGGCGGGCTGGTTCGCGCGCACTGCAGCCGCGCTGCCCTGGGTTTCGCGCGTTTCCAGATCGACCAGCGCGCCGCCTGCCTCGATATAGCGCAGCTCGGCGTCGTTTACGCGCGGATGGTCCTTCGGCGCGTACACGGATTTCAGCCAGACGCCGGTCATCACGATGCCGAGCGCGCCCATTGCGACGAACACATACGGCCAGCCGAACCGGTGCACGATCCAGCCCATGATCGGCGTGAACAACACGGCGGCGAAATACTGCGCCGCGTTGAAGATGGCGGCAGCGGTGCCGCGCTCGGCGCTCGGGAACCACGACGACGTCAGACGGCTGTTGCCGGGAAACGCGGGCGCTTCGGCGAGGCCCATCGCGAAGCGCAGCGCGAACATCACGGTGACGGCCGCGCCGGCGGCGAGACCCGCGACCAGCCCCTGCGACAGCGTGAAGATCGACCACGCGAGCAGGCTGAACGCATACACGCGCTTGGTGCCGAAGCGGTCGAGCAGGCGGCCGCCCGGCAACTGGCCGATCACATAGGCCCACGCGAACGCGGAGAAGATGTAGCCCATCGAGACCGGCGTGAGGCCGAGCGCGTGCTGCATCGCGTTGCCCGCAATCGACAGGCTCGCGCGGTCCGCATAGTTGATGGTCGTGATGAAGAACAGCATGAACAGGATGAACCAGCGCACCCGCGTGCGCCGTTGGTCGCGCACGGCCGCCCCGGCGGCGGATTCGCGAAGACTCGCGAGCGCGGCCTGCGCGCCGGCGGCGGGCGCTCCCGCCGAGTGACCCGACGGTATGCCGGTGGGCGAGCGCTTGGCCTGATCGATGTGCTCCACTCATGTCTCCTGTATTCGAAGTGATAAGTCATCGTACAACAAGCGCTATTATCGTGTGTTGTCGAGGAAAAGAAATCAGCGGGTTAACCCGTGTCTATCACGCGTATTGGCGGGGCATCAGCGGATTTGAGCGATTTGGGGCATCTGTTTGAACAGCCTTGCTTATATATGTCATCGTACAAGAACAATCGAATTGTCACGACGGACCCGGCGCGCCGCGATGCCGCGCGGCTGCGCGGCGTGCCGCCTCTGTTCGTATGGGGCGACTATCTCGACCAGCAGGCGTTCTGGGTACATTCGCTGCCGCAATCACGCCGCTGGTGCGAGGCGCTCGCGGCAGCCGGAAGCGACGCCGAATGGATCGACTTGCCGGCGCGCGGTATCAAGGGCAACAGCCGCGCGCCGATGGCCGACGACAACAGCGACGATATTGCCGTGCTCGTGCTCGACTGGTTACGCGTGCGCAACCTGGTCGGTTAGCCGAGATCGATTACCAGAGACCGAATAGCAGAGACCGAACAGCAGTCGTCAATTGACGGCTAGACGTAGGGCACTTCGCCAATGCGTTTTTCTGCAGCGCGCTTCGCTGTCCACCGAGCGAGCGTGCTGTTGCATGACGACGCGCCATCGCGATACGCGTGTCCCAACGCATCACAGTTGCCATTAAGAGAACGCCAATTCGTCAATTGCGAAAGTGCGCCGCAGCTTGGCTCACCAGCGCTTTGCCTGCTGGCCCTTTGCGGCCCGCAGGCGTGATCCGGACACGCGGAATATCCATCATCGTCAAGCGTTAAAAGTGTTGAGGGCGGCGCGACATAACGCCCCATCGCCTCTAACCGACGCACAACTTTCGGTGGTTCGGATTTCGCCATGTCTATGACCGTCATCGCGTTCTCATTGCTTGCCGTGCTGCTGGTGTTCGTCTGCTTCTGGCGTGAACTCTCACCGGGCGTCGCATGGCTCGCGCTGCAATATCACACGACGCCTGAGGTGCTCGCGAGTCTATATACAGGCGGCGATACGCATGTCGATGAAGAAGCACAGCGGCGTGCCGCGGTGCTGGCCGAGCAGGAACTGCGTGTCGCGCAGGCGCCGCTCGTCGAAGCGGAGATTCGTGCCGGCGTCGAGCAGGATCTGCGCGAACGGGCACATGCGCCCGTCGCGGCGGATGGCAAGACCGAAACCCAACACGCGGGCGCTCAGAAGAAGAAAGAGACCGCGTCGGTTTGATGGTGTGCGAGTTACCGCATCACCGCATTCCCCGCCTCATCCTTGAGCGGCCCCTGCCGGTCGCAAGCCGCCGCTGACCCTTTCGCCATTCCGCTTCGCTGCACCCAACGGCCCCGCGTCACAACGAACGGCCTTTCGCTCCGCTTCAACATCCGTCACTCGTTGCCCAAGCAACCATCTTCAGCGCTTGCGTGACGCCACCGCCGCCGGCCGCGGTGCATCCTTGCGCACACGCGTGCGCGGCGCAAGAGCGGGCGCCAGCATTTCCAGGCAGAAGTCGATAAACGCACTGACCTTCGCCGCCTGATGACGCCTTGACGGATAGAGCGCGTACAACGGAAAGCGCTCGTCCTGCCAGTCGGTCAGAATCTCGGCAAGCGCACCCGCCGACATCAGATGTTCGACACCGAGGTCCATGATCTGCGCGATGCCGGCGCCGGCCGTGCAACTGCCGAGCATCGTATCGACATCCGACACCAGCAGGCGCCCGGTTGCCGGTATCTCGATCACTTGCCGGTTGCGCTGGAACATCCATTCGAACGGCTTGGCGGTCACCGGGTTGTAGAACAGAATCCGCTCGTGCTGTTCGACTTCTTCAGGGCGTTCCGGCACGCCGCGCCGGGCCAGATAAGCGGGCGCCGCAACCGTGAGCACGCGCGTATCGAGCAGCTTGCGCGCGACTAACGTGCCCGTGGGCGGCGGTCCGAAACGGATCGCGAGGTCGAAACCGTCCGCGACCAGATCACCGGCCGCATCGCGCATGATCAGGTCGAGCGACAGCTCCGGATAACGGCGCAGCAGCTCCGGCAAGCGCGCGGCCAGCACCGTGCGCGAAAAGAACGGATCGATATTGACGCGCAGCTTGCCGCGCACCGCGTTCGCCGCGCCGGACGCCGCAATTGCCGCTTCCTCGATACCGATCAGATGCGGGCCGGCCGCTTCATAGAGCCGCCGGCCTTCGTCGGTCAGGGTTTGCGAGCGGGTGGTGCGGTCGAGCACCCGCACGCCGATGCGTTTCTCGAGCCGCGCGATCGCCCGGCTCACGCCGGACGGCGATAGCCCCAGCGTATCGCCCGCGCGCACGAAGCTGCCGGTCTCCGCCACGGCGGCGAGCACCGTCACCCCCGACAGCAGTTTTCCATCGAATCCCATATACGGTTTGCCCTCTTCATGCGCATTCGTGATTTTAATCATCGCTGATATGAAGCGTACGTACTTTATTCAACGGTGCTGAAGTGCGACAGTGACGCAAGCCGCGGTCCGGCCCCGCAGCGGTGTATCGAATTGCGATGCACACGGCGCAGCGCCTTCGCATGCGGGCGCAGCGCGCGGGCCGTGCCGCGCTTCCGACACCCTGAAGGAGCAGCGATGGACACCATCGACACAATCGAAACGATCGAGACACAAGGCATCCGCATTCCGCGTCTGGGCTTCGGCACGTTCCGCATGCCGGGCGCCGACTGCCAGCCGGTCGTCGAAAGCGCGCTCGCGCTCGGCTACCGCCATATCGACACCGCGACGATGTATCAGAACGAAGAGGCGGTCGGCGCCGCGCTCGCGAGCGCGGGCCTCGCGCGCGACACGCTGCATATCACCACCAAGGCGTGGCACGACAGCCTGCAGCCGGACGCGCTGCGACGCTCGTTCGACAGCAGCCTGCAACGCTTGCGGCTCGATTACGTCGATCTGTTTATGGTGCACTGGCCGGCGCCGGACATGAACCTGCCCGCGTTGCTCGAAACGATGCAGAAGCTGCGGGAAGAAGGGCGCACGCGTGCGATCGGCGTCTGCAACTTCACGCTGCCGATGCTGAAGACTGCGCTCGACGACGTACGCGCGCCGCTCGCGTGCGTGCAGGTCGAATATCACCCGTTCCTGTCGCAGGCCGGCCTGCTCGGCTACCTGCGGCCCAAGGGCATTCCGCTTGTCGCCTACGCGCCGCTCGCGCAGGGCCGCGCGGCCAGCGACCCGGTGCTCGCGAAGATCGGCGCAAAGCATGACGCGAGCGCCGCGCAAATCGCGCTCGCGTGGCTGCTCGATCAGGACGGCGTCATGGCGATCCCGAAAGCGCGGCGCAAGGAGAGTCAGCAGTCGAATCTCGGCGCGCTGAAGGTTCGCCTCGATGACGAAGACCGGCGCGCGATCGCCGCGCTGCCGAAAGACCAGCGCTATGTGTCGCCGCCCTGCGCGCCCGAATGGGACGCGTGATTTTGACAACTGCGTTTGAAAACTGCGCCTGAAAACTGCGCCTGAAAACTGCGCCTGACAACAGTGTCCGGCAGCAGCGCGTGGCCATGCCGACCGGCTAAAGGCGACTGTGTGCGGCGTCGGGACGTCGAAGCATGACGACGGCGCCACGCATAGTAAAGCTTGCTTTGAACGACGCCCTTCAAGTAACGTGCACGGTAATTTGAACCCGGCGCCCGCGAGCTGGTCTTTGATCAGCAGTCGGCACGACCAGCGGGCTGCCGGTTAATCCGTGTCATCGGAGGAAAGGGCGCATGCATCGTCGTCGGTTTATCGCTGTCACTCCTGTGCTTGCCGCATCGGGCGCGCTCGCGCTTGCTGCATGCACGACCACGCCGCCTTCATCGGAAGGTTCACCCGACGCGAACGCCGGGCGGCGCCGGACCATCGACGCGGATATCGACGCGACCATGACCCGGCTGTACGAGACCGTGCATGGCTCGCGCGAGCTGGTCGGCAAGGCGCAAGGCGTGCTCGTGTTCCCGTCGGTCATCGCGGCCGGCTTCTGGATCGGCGGCCAGTACGGGCAAGGCGCATTGCGCGTCGGCACGCAGACGAACGGCTACTACAGCATCGCGGCCGCGTCGTTCGGCCTGCAGATCGGCGCGCAGTCGAAAGCGGTGATCCTGCTCTTCATGACGCAAGCCGCGCTCGACGATTTCGTTCACAGTCAGGGCTGGGCCGCCGGCGTCGATGCGACGGTCGCGCTGGTGAAGATCGGCGCGAACGGCAATGTCGATACGTCGACGGCAATGAGCCCGGTCGAGGCGATCGTGATGACGAACGCCGGCCTGATGGCCGGCGTATCGCTCGAAGGCTCGAAAATTTCCCGGCTGATTATCTGATCACGTGGTGTTCATCAGGCCTTCACACCAGGCCTTTACGCGCCGATCGCGTCGCGCACCGCGACGGCGCCTGATTGCACAGCGCGCGCGTCCTCGAGCGTGAGTGCATTGCCGGCCATGCCCCAGTCGCCGGACTTCACGTCCTCGAAAATCACCCACGTGATCGGCCGCATCTTTTCGCCTTCGACTTCGACCATCGCATCGGTCAGTTTTTTGATCAGCAGACGCTTCTGTTCAGGCGAAAACACGCCTTCGATTCCTTTGACGGTGATGAGCGGCATCGTATGACTCCTCGTTGCGGGTGGCTGGCGTCGGATAAAACGAGAACATGCCGGAGCCCGACGCGGGCGGCTCCGGCAACCTGCGCAATGCGTGGTGCAGTGGCTGTTGCGTGATGCGTGTCGCGCGTGCTCAGCCGAGCTCGTCGAGAAACTCGATCAACGCCGCGTTCACCTGGTTGGGCCGCTCCTGCTGGGTCCAGTGGCCGCAGCCGGGCAGGATCAGCGAACGGCGCAGCAGCGGCACGCGCTGCGCGAGCGTCACGAGCACTTCGCTCATGCCGTCGAAGTGCAGCACGAGGTCGCGCTCGCCCGCGATAAAGAGCGCCGGCACGGTGATCTGCAAGCCGTCGAACGGCGCGAGCAGCTCCTGATTGCGATCGATGTTCCGGTACCAGTTCAGGCCGCCGCGAAAGCCGGTATGCGAAAACTGCTCGGCGTAGTAGTCGATGTCCTCTTCGCTGAGCCACGGCGGCAGTCTGGGCGGGTCCGGTAGCACTGCCGCGAGACCGCCCACGCGGGGCACCATGTCGAAGCGCAGCGGCTTGCCGCTGTCGCCAGGCGTTTCCTGCTTGTCGCCGCTCAGCGTGCACAGCACGTTACGCACGAAGCGGCGCACGTCGCGTTCGAGCTCGCCCTCCGCGACGCCCGGCTGCTGGAAGTACAACTGATAGAACATCGCGTCATCGTTGCGCGGAAACCGTGTCGACGGATGCACCTTCGCGCGCGGCCGGAACGGCACGCTCAGCGCGACCACGCCCGAGAAACGGTCCGGCCGCAGCAGTGCCGCATGCCATGCGACCGGCGCGCCCCAGTCGTGCCCGACGATCACCGCCTTGCCGACGTCGAGCGCGTCGAGCACGCCGATCATGTCGCCGACCAGATGCAGCATCGTGTACTGCTCGATTTCATGCGGACGATCCGTGCGGCCGTAGCCGCGCATATCGACGGCAATCGCGCGAAAGCCTTCTTGCGCGAGTACGGGAATCTGATGCCGCCACGAATACCAGCTTTCCGGAAAGCCGTGGCAAAGCAGCACGGCTGGCCCGTCGCCCTGCTCGACGACGTGAATGTTGATACCGTTCGCGTTGACGGTGCGATGAATGAGTTCCGACATGGCGTGTGCTCCTCCGGATCCGGATTGCGTTTGCGCTTGAATCGTCATTAGCGTGTTTCGGAAAACACCGGAGTGCGCGGGCTTATTCCGGGGCCTGTCCGTGCGCTGCGACAGGCAACGCACAGTCAAGCGCGGGTTACCCGCAGCCAGGCACAGTGCGGCGAACGTGGCTCGAAGGCTGCACACACGTTGTGTCAACGGCCGCAGAATAGGGTTCGGCCCACGCTGCATTCAGCCGACGGTGAAAAGGCGCGCGCGACGCGACCGCGTCGGCATCGAACGATGCGACTCGGCTTTATCGATCATTCGCATTCAGTTGGTTGCATGGCTCACGGCTGTCATGCAAAACGCATAGCGAGGATCCGATGCCGATCTTTTCATTCTCTGCCGACGGCGCGCAATTTCTGCTCGACGGGCAGCCGTTTCAGATCCGCAGCGCGGAGATGCATCCCGCGCGCATCCCGGCGCAATACTGGACGCATCGCATCCGCATGGCGAAAGCGATGGGCATGAATACGATCGCGCTATACGTGATGTGGAATTATCACGAGACGGGCGGGGGGGCTTTCAATGCTGATTCCGACGCCGCCTTCGACGCTGTTTTCGATTTCCATAGCGGCAATCGCGACATCGCAGCGTTCATCCGCGCCTGCGCAGCGGAGCGCCTATGGGTGCTGCTGCGGCCGGGGCCCTACGTGTGCGCCGAATGGGATCTCGGCGGCTTGCCGTCATACCTGCTCTGCGAGCCGGACATGCGACTGCGTACCGACTCGGCAAGCGAGCCGCGCTACATGGCGGCCGCGACTCGCTATATTCGCGCGCTCGCCACGCGCGTCGCACCGCTGATGGCTGCCGAGGGCGGCCCGATTCTGATGATCCAGATCGAAAACGAGTTCGGCTCGTATGCATGCAACCCCGCTTATCTCGAGGAGATTCGTCAGGTGTGGCTCGCGTGCGGCATTACCGGGCCGTTTTATACCGAAGACGGGCTCGCGCAGTTGCGGCAGAACCGGACCACCGTCGCGGGCGGTGCAATTGCGCTCAGCAACGGCGACGCCGCGCAGATCGATGCGGCGCGGCGCGAATTTCCCGGCGTGCCGGTGCTGGCCGGCGAAGTGTATCCGGGGTGGCTCACGCATTGGGGCGACGCCGCGCTGCAAGGCACGGCGGTCGACCTGTCCGGCACGCTCGACGCGCTGATGCAGCGCGCGCTGTCGTTCAACCTGTACGTTGCGCACGGCGGCACGAGCTTCGGCTTTCATGCGGGCGCGAACCTCGATCCGGCAAGCGGCGATTACCAGCCCGATATCACGAGCTACGACTATGCGGCGCCGATCAGCGAACAGGGCGTCGCAACGTCGAAGTTCATCCGGTATCGGAACATCATCGCGCGCTATCTGCCGGCGCCATTGCCCGAGATTCCGCCGCCGCCGCCGACCATCGAACGCCGCGGGCGCGCCGCGTTGCAGCCGCGCGTGTTCGCTTCGATCTGGGACAATCTGCCCGCGGCGGGGCCGGCTACGCGAAGCGTCGACCCGCCGACCTTCGAACAGGCCGGGCAGGCGTTCGGTTTCGCGCTTTACCGGCATACGGTGCGCGGCGCCGATCCGCGCGGCCTGCTCGATGCCGCGCTCGAGCCCGATTGCGTGCGCGACTACGCGACGGTGTTTGTCGACGAGCATTACGTGGGCGCTGTGTCGCGCGCACCCGTGCCCGCCCGGCTTGCGCAGCCGTTGAACGTCGCGCATCGCGTGCCGCTGCCGTTGATGCCGTCGGCCCCGCGCGCGGCAGCAGCTTCCAGCGCGGACGCCGACGTGGTGCTGGACATCCTCGTGGAGGGAATGGGGCGCGTCAACTACGGGGCCGGCGATGCGATGCTCGACCGCAAGGGCATCGTCGGCGATGTCGTGCTGCGCGACGCAGCCGGCACGCGACGCACGCTCGCCGGCTGGGACGTTTTTCCGCTGCCGATGGACGAAGCGTTTATCGCGAATCTGCGCGGCGTCTGCTCGAATCCGCATCGAAGCGGCCTGTTCTTCCGTGCGCATTTTCAACTCGACACAAGCGGCGACACCTATCTCGACATGCGCGGCTGGACCAAAGGCATGGTCTGGGTCAATGGCCGCAATCTCGGGCGCTACTGGCAGATCGGACCGCAGTTCCGGCTGTTTTGCCCGGCGCCGTGGCTCAACGTCGGCGAGAATGTCGTGACGATCTTCGATCTGCACCAGACCGATCCGCAACCTGTCGAACTGGTGCGCACGCTGGTTTGAAATCCGCGTTGGAATCTGAAACGGTATGAGCCGTCAGGATGGCGAGGCTCATCGGGCGGCCGCATTTATCGGCTGCAACTCCAGCGTCAACACTTCGAATGGCGCAAGCTCGAGGGTTTGCGGCTGGTCAGCGTCGAGCTGCGTGATTGCGGGCGAACGGGCGCGGTCGGCCCACCGCGTATGGACCGCGAAACGCGCCGTCGCGGCGGTGGGCAATTCCAGCTGCGTACGCAGGTCGATCACCGCACGGCGCGCGCGGTGATCGGGATTGCGCAGCGTGATGATCGCCTGCTTTGGCGACCACGCCGCCCAGCCGTAGACGTCGAGTTCGTCCGGCGCGCCGCCTATCCAATGACTGTCGCGCAGCACGCTCGCCGCGCCGCGCGCCCAGTTCGCCGCGGCGGCAAGCGTGTCCCACGCGCGCGCGCCGAGCAGCGACGGTGTGAGGTAGAGCTCCTGCAATTGCGTGCCGCCGCCGAAAAACGAGCGCACTTCGTGAATGAAATCATCGCCGCCGCTTGCTTGCAGCCGCGGGACTTCCTGCGCGCAGATCACGCCGTGCAGCATCAGCGAATTCAGCGGAAAGAGCGGGCTCGGCGCCACCACGTTGCGATAGACCTGCGCATCGCGATACGTGATCCAGCGCTCGCGGTCGCTGCCCGCGCCCGCAAAGCCGTGGTCGGCGCCGCCGCGCCAGATCGTATCCGCATGGCGCAGCCAGAACGGCGACGGCAACGTGCCGGTCGACAGGTTGATCAGCACGTGCGGCGCTTCGCGGCGGATATCGGCGATCAGTTCGATGGCGGCTTCCCAGTCGCTGTCGAAGCGGCTGCCCGGGACCACGCGGTCCGCATTGCCGGTGCCGTCGAATTTGAAATGACCGATGCCATGCCGGCGCAACAGGTCGAGCGTCACCTGATGAAAACGGCGATAGTAGTTCGCGCCGGACAGCGCGAAACCGTTGTCCACCGTCTCGTACCCGGCCGCTGCGCCACGCGCGACGCGCTCCTCGCGTGGCGGCCCGTAGCCGCCCCATGGCGAGAGCCAGATGCCCGGCGCCGCACCGTAGCGCGCGGCCGCGTCGCGCAGCGGCTCGAAACCGTCCGGAAACGCGTCGCTGAAACGCCAGTGGCCGCTGTAATCGTCCCAGCCGTCGTCGAACAGATAGCCATCCAGTTGCACGCCGCGCGTGTCGTGCAACGCGCGACCGATCGCATCGATCCGCTCGAGCGCCTGGGCTTGCGTATAGCGCGTCAGGTAGCCGATGTCGTACCACGAGTTGTAGTGCAGAAACGCGCGCGACGGGTGCGCGCGTTCGCGCTCGAGATAGAACGCGAAGTCGCGGCGCAACTGGCCATCGCGCGCGATGCCGGCGACGGCCGACGAGACAACCGTCTTGCCCGGTTCGACAGGCAACGCGCGCTTGACGGTGAAGCATACGGTGTTCGACGCGCGGCGCCATTCGATTTGCGCGAGCGGGTGTTCGCAGCCGAAATAGACGTTGCCCGCGCTCACGGGCAGGCCATCGAGCGAACCGGTTGCGCGCGCACCCATCGCCTGTGTGTCGAGCAGCGAAACGGCCACGACGTGCAGCGCATTCTGCAGCGCGGTTATCGCCAGTGCGATGCGCAAATACGGTGCGCCTTCGCATTGTTCGACACTCCACACAATGCGCACGCTGCGCTGCGCGTCGTGCAGCGCCGCCACGATACGCACGCCTGCCACCGTTTCCGCGCGGCGCGGCGCGCTCGCCCGCGCGGCGAGCGTCTCGGTATGCAATGGCGCGTCGAGCAAAAGATCGGCAACCTGCAGCGTGCGGCCGTCGGCAAACGTCAGCGCAAACGGCGTGGTGATCCGCAGCGTGCGCGCATGAACATGATCGATCAACGTGAATCCGTTGAGCCGCTCGTCGTTCACCTCCCAGCGCAATGCGATCGCCGCGTTGCCGAATGTGTGGCGTGGGCCGTGAATCCGCAGGGCCGGTGGTCCCGGGTCGGCGAGGGCAGTGGGCTTGGGCGTAGGCGGCATGGCGAAGGCGAACGATGAGGGTGAAGGCAAACGATGGTGAGTGCGGCAACGAACGATGCGTACCGGTATGTTGCCACTGTCGCGGCAGCGTGAATCGGGCGATTCGCTTTGGCACGGGGCGGCACGACCGGATCGCCGCGACGAGGCGGCGCGCTTTCGCGCCGCCAACGCGGGCTGCGCCACCTCGCCATCGCACGATCGATCATTCCAGATCTGCACGAATGCATCCCATTCTGGCGACTGTTCAGCGAACGGCCGAATATTTAACATGGCTGACATTCTGTCGACACCCGATGACGATCCGTAATATCGACGAGGCTCAACGTCGAATGAGGATTGCCGCGCGGCGGCGACGACCGGAATCGTCTGCACTACGCAAAAGTGCCGGCGCACCGGAGAACCCGCGGGCGCGCCTGCCCACACCGGCCGGCCGCCGGAGCACTGCTGAAGCTGCACCACATGTGAAGGAGGGAGCGTTGCAATGGACTTACAGGTTGGGCAGCATTCATGGTGCGGTACGCCGGTCGACCGCGGAGGCTGGATCGACGCGATGTCGACGATCGGCTTGTCCTGTCGCTTCGATGCGTCGCATTCCGGCCAGTCGACGGCGTCCTATCTGCATGCGGGAGAAATGCTGATCGGCCGTTTCGAACTCGCCGGGCAGACCGTCTCGCCGAATCTGCGTGCGCCCGGATACCGGGCAGTCGACGAAATTCGTCTGCTCATCGTCCGCTCGGGCAGCATGTCGGTCGAACAGAAGGGGCGATCGCTGCGCGCCGGTCCGGGCGATATCGTGCTGACCGACCCGTCGTTCGAATTCGAGGAGTCGTTTCGCGAACCGACCGCGCTGTCGATCGTACGGATGACGAAGACCTCGCTGCGTGCGCGCGGCCTCGCGCATCGGCTTCATAGCGGGTGCGAGCCGGTGCCGATCGGCGCGGACGTGAGCGCGGTGCGCGAACTGGTGCTGAACCTGACCGCGCAGGTCGGCCGCGCGAGCGAATCGCTGCTCAAGCGTATGAGCGCGCAATGTATCGATCTGATGGACGTGCTGCTGAAGCCGAGCCATGCAGCGTTTGCGCGCCGCTCGGGCGCGACCATCGTCTGGCTCGCCAGACAGGCGATCGCACGGCGCATCGGCGACGCGTCGCTCGATGTGCCGAGCCTCGCGGCAGACGTCAACGTTTCGCCAAGTGGGCTGTCGCGTGCGTTCAAGGCGGAAGGTCTGTCGGTGATGCGCTATGCCTACGCGCTGCGGATCGCGCACGCGGGCCGGCTGCTGTCGGAGGCGCCGGACCTGATGATTCGCCATGTCGCGGACCAGTGCGGTTTTCTGAACGCCGCGCACTTCAGCCGCGCGTTCAAGGACCATCATGGCGTGACGCCGCGCGAATTCGCGCAGCGGCGCCGCGCCAACCGCGCCCCGCGTGCGTGCGAGTCCGTGCGCGAGTGATCGCCGTTGCGTGATCTCGACATTCCACCCTTGCGAAAGGGAGGTTGTTGGGAATCTGTTGGGCAGTGGCCGATACACTGTCGCTTTGGATCCGCGTCGCGCGAACGTTTCTGCAATGAACCCACGATTCGGCGGGATAGTGACGGCGCTTGCCGCGGCTGCGCTGTTCGGCGCCGCCACCCCGCTCGCGAAGGCTCTGCTCGACGACATGTCGCCATTCATGGTGGCGGGGCTCTTCTATCTCGGCAGCGGACTCGGGCTCGGCATCGCGATGATTATCCGGCGGCTGCGCACACCTGCTGCGACACGCCGGCCTCACCGGATCAGCCGGGACGAATTGCCATGGCTGATCGGCGCGATCGCCGCGGGCGGCGTCGCGGGCCCCGCGTTGCTGATGCTCGGGCTATCGATCACGCCGGCCTCGGCCAGTTCGCTGCTGCTCAATCTCGAAGGCGTGTTGAGCGCGGTAATCGCGTGGGTCGTGTTTCGCGAGAATGTCGACGTGCAGGTGTTTCTCGGCATGGTGGCGATCGTCGCGGGCAGCGTGGTGCTGTCGTGGCGCCCCGACGACATAGGCATGTCGCTCGGCGCGCTGTTGATCATCGGTGCGTGCCTGTGCTGGGCGATCGACAACAACCTGACGCGCAAGGTGTCGGCCAACGACGCGATGATGATTGCGTGCGTGAAGGGGCTAACCGCCGGGCCGGTGAACCTTGCGATTGCATTCGCTACCGGCGGGTTCGCGGCGCACTCGTGGCACGATGCGCCCACGATCGGCGCCGCGATGCTGACGGGGCTCGTCGGCTATGGCGTGAGTCTCGTGCTGTATGTCGCCGCGCTGCGCGAACTCGGCACCGCGCGCACCGGCGCGTACTTTGCGCTTGCGCCGTTGATCGGCGTCGCGCTGTCGTTCATGCTATGGCCGGAATGGCCGAGCGTCGCGTTCTGGGTCGCGGCCGCGCTGATGACGCTCGGTATCGTGCTGCATGTTCGCGAGCGCCACGAGCATGAACATACGCATGAATGGCTGGAACACACGCATCGGCACACGCACGATGCGCATCATCAGCACGAGCATGATTTTCCGTATTCCGGCGACGAACCGCATACCCATGCGCACGTGCATCCGCCGATTACGCATTCCCATGGGCATTTTCCGGACGTTCATCACCGGCATCCGCACTAGCCGGCATCCGCCATCGGGTGTTTGCACCAGGCGGCGCGCACCCGTGGGCCGGTGAACTATCAGAAGAGGCGCGTCGCCGCGGGCGCGCACTGCCAGACCGGCACCGACGAATACAACGCACTTTCATCGTAGAAGCGGTAGTCGCCGGTCAACCGGTTCAGCGTATGGACTTCACCGCTGAACGCCGTGCCGTTCTGGTCATGCGCGTCGGTCTTCCATTTGATTTCAGCGTCCGACACCTGAGCTTTCGTGCCGTTGACGGTATCCGCATCGAGATCGACCGACAGATTCTGCGAAACGCGCTGGCCTTGCAGCGTCGTATTGCACACGAGCGAGAACTGGCGTCGTGCCGATGTTTGCGCCGGTGCTTCGGTTTGCGGGGCAGGCGCGATTTGCGGCGGGATTGGCGGCGCGACCGCGATTTGAGGCGGGACAGCCGTTTGCGCAGTGGGGGCCGGCGCGTCCCCCGCTTGCCTGACTTCGTAACCCGCCGCCTTCAGCACCGCCATGGCCTGAGCCACATTCATCGACTGCGTGTTGCCCGCGACACAATTTCTGGCATCGTCGGTGTGACGGTTGCAGCCACTCAGCAGAACCGACACCGCTACGGTAAAAAGCGCAACTTTATGCATGGCCTACCCCGAAGGCGATTTATTGTGACGTCTGAATTTTCCGTCGACCTGCTTGCATGAACCTGCTCGCTGCGCCGCCTTCATCCTCTTCGTGATGCTCCCGGCCGCGCGTCTCGACGACGTGAGTCAAAGCGCATCGTGACACAGCGTCATCATTCTTTGCACCATCGTGCTTGCTTCGTTCAGTTCCATTTCGTCGGTGAAGAGGGCGGACACGCTCGACAGCCGCACGGCAATGCCGGCGTCTTCCAGGTCGTGCGTGGCGATCTTCAGCGCGAGTTGACCGGTACGCACGCGGTCGAGCCAGTGCATCTTCATCTCGTTCTTGCGCAGCCACTGGCGGCAGCACTCGACCACATGGTCGACGCGCCACTCCTGCGTGAGCGCATACGATGCCGCCGCGATCGCGACGAGAAAGCACAGCAGTTCCGCTCGCGCACCGGTGGATCCGGTGAATTCCCGTTTCATTTCCATTAATGTCCCTATTTTCCCGTCCGCCAACCGGCGCCCGCCGGTGCGTCGATGCCGCCCGATGCCACGATGTGGACGTCCCATGCGAGATTCAATTCGCCAAATGTTAGCAGCAAGTGCGAACACACCGCGCGAGCGGCGGTCCATATGAAGTGTGCGTCGCGTGCCGTCATCGCGTTGCCTGAAATGCCGCTGTGCCCATGCCTGAATGCGTATTTCGCGGCGTCGTGCGTCGCCCGGTGACCATTGCGCGGGTAATTTTTCCCGTAAGCGGCCGCTTGCGCCGCTTAGAGCGCTTACACCGCATACCGGCGAATCGTCGACGCAACCGCGATTACGGTGCGGCATGTCCTCGCATCCACAGTGGGCGCGGCGCAGACTATCAGGACTGCAGTGACCGCGTGAAGGCACTACACTTGTGAATCGACCTGGTTGCCCGTTGCGGCATGCTAGTGTGCCGCAGCGTACTCTGAAAAGGAGTCGTTGCTCATGTCCTCAGCACCCAATCTCGATCGCCTCGCCATCGATACCATCCGCACACTATCGATGGACGCCGTGCAGAAGGCCGATTCGGGCCACCCCGGCACGCCGATGGCGCTTGCCCCAATCGCGTTTCATCTGTGGCAGAACCACCTGCGTTACGATCCGGACGCACCGGACTGGCCGAACCGCGACCGGTTCGTGCTGTCGGTCGGGCACGCGTCGATGCTGCTTTATTCGCTGCTGCACCTGTTTGGCGTAAAGGAAGTGGATGCGAACGGCAAGCCGACCGGCAAGCCCGCCGTTTCCCTCGACGACATCAAGCAGTTCCGGCAGCTCGACAGCAAGACGCCGGGTCACCCCGAATACGGCATGACCACCGGCGTCGAGACCACCACCGGTCCGCTCGGCCAGGGGCTCGGCAATAGCGTCGGCATGGCGATGGCGGCGCGCTGGAAGGAGGCGCATTTCAATCAGGCCGATGCGCCGCTATTCGATTACCGCGTGTATGCGCTGTGCGGCGACGGCGATCTGATGGAAGGAGTGTCGCACGAGGCGGCGTCGCTCGCCGGCCATCTGAAGCTGTCCAATCTCATCTGGATCTACGACAGCAACCGCGTGACGATCGAAGGTCATACCGATCTCGCATACAGCGACGACGTGGCCGCGCGCTTTCAAGGCTACAACTGGAACGCGCTGCACGTGGACGACGCGAACGATGGCGCCGCGTTCGAAGCGGCGTTGACGACAGCGAAAGCGACCACCGACCGGCCGACCATCATCATCGTGAAGAGCGTGATCGGCTGGGGCGCGCCGCACAAGCAGGACAGTTCGGCCGCGCATGGCGAGCCGCTCGGCGTGGAGGAGATCAAGCTCGCCAAGCGCGCTTACGGCTGGCCGGAAGATGCGCAGTTCCTCGTGCCCGACGGCGTGATGCAGCACCTCGCGCAGGGCATGGGCGCGCGCGGCAAGACCGCGCATGGCGAATGGGCGAAGCGGTTTGACGCATACGGCAAGCAATATCCGGCACTCGCGAAAGAATTCCGCCTGATGCTCGAAGCGAAGCTGCCCGATAACTGGGACGCGGATATTCCGACCTTCGACGCGGACCCGAAAGGCGTCGCGACGCGGGAATCGTCAGGCAAGGTGCTCAATGCGCTCGCGCAGCGCATTCCATGGCTGATCGGCGGTGCGGCCGATCTGTCGCCGTCGACCAAGACCAACCTCAAGTTCGAAGGCGCGGGCAGCTTCGAGCACGGCAGCTACGGCGGGCGCAATCTGCACTTCGGCATTCGCGAACATGGGATGGGCGCGGTGGCGAACGGCCTCGCGCTGTCCGGCCTGCGGCCGTATGCGTCGACGTTCCTGATTTTCAGCGACTACATGAAGCCGCCGATCCGCCTGTCGTCGATCATGGAAGTGCCGGTCATCTATGTGTTTACGCATGATTCGATCGGCCTCGGCGAGGACGGTCCGACGCACCAGCCGATCGAGCAGCTCGCGTCGCTGCGCGGCGTGCCCGGGCTCACGACGCTGCGTCCGGGGGACGCGAACGAAGTCGCCGAGGCATGGCGGGTCGCGCTGTCCCGTCCGCACGAGCCGGCTTGCATCGTGTTGACGCGCCAGGCGCTGCCGACTTTCGATCGCAAGAAATATGGCGCCGCCGAAGGCGTGCGGCGCGGCGCCTACGTGCTCGCGGATGCGGACGGCGGCAAGAAGCCGCAGGTGCTGCTGCTCGCCACCGGCAGCGAAGTGTCGCTGTGTGTCGAGGCTTACGAGAAACTCAAGGCGGAAGGCATTGCGGCGCGCGTCGTGTCGATGCCGTCCTGGGAGATTTTCGAAAAGCAGGATCACGCGTACAAGGACTCGGTCCTGCCGCCCGACGTGCATGCGCGCGTCGCGGTCGAGCAGGCGGCCACGCTGGGTTGGGACCGCTACGTCGGCCGTCTCGGCTCGCAAATCGTCATGCATACGTTCGGTGCTTCCGCGCCATTGAAGGCGCTGAGAACGAAGTTCGGCTTTACGCCGGAGCGTGTCGTCGATGAAGCGAAAAAACAGATCGAGCGAGTGAAATCCAACGGCAAGGAGTGACACATCATGCAGATCGGAATCATCGGTTTGGGACGCATGGGCGGCAATATCGGACGGCGCCTCATGCGCGGCGGGCATCAGTGCGTCGCTTACGATCACAATCCTCAGGCGACCGACACCCTGGCGAAGGAAGGCGCGACGCCTGCGAAAGATCTGGCCGATCTCGTCGCGAAGCTGACGGCGCCGCGCGTGGTCTGGCTGATGCTGCCTGCCGGCAAGATCACCGAGGACACGCTTGCCGATCTGCGCAAGCTGCTTGGCAAGGGCGACGTGGTGATCGACGGCGGCAACACCTTTTACAAGGACGATATCCGCCGTGCCGCGCAGCTTCGCGAACAGGGCCTGCACTATGTGGACGTCGGCACGTCGGGCGGCATCTGGGGGCTCGAGCGCGGCTATTGCATGATGATCGGCGGCGACGACGAGATTGTGCGGCGCATCGATCCGATCCTGTCGGTGCTGGCGCCGGGCCGCGGCGATATCCCCGCCACGCCGGATCGCGGCGGACGCGATGCGCGTGTCGAAAACGGCTATATGCACGTCGGCCCGGTCGGCTCCGGGCATTTCGTGAAGATGGTCCACAACGGCATCGAGTACGGGCTGATGCAGGCGTATGCCGAAGGCTTTCATATTCTCGAACACAAGAACATGGCCGAACTGCCGGAAGACCAGCGGTTTCAGATCGATCTGGCGGACGTCGCGGAAGTCTGGCGGCGCGGCAGCGTGGTGTCGTCGTGGCTGCTCGATCTGACCGCTGGCGCGCTCGCGCAGGACAACTCGCTGCAGCATTTCTCGACCGAGGTCGCGGACAGCGGAGAAGGGCGCTGGACCATCGAAGCCGCGATCGAGGAAGCGGTGCCCGCACAGGTGCTGTCGGCGGCGCTCTACACGCGCTTCCGCTCGCGCGATGCGGCGGCGTTCCCCGAGCGCATGCTGTCGGCGATGCGTTTCGGCTTCGGCGGCCACAAGGAATTTCCTGTGAAGTGAGCGCGCTGCGGCGCGCGCCACCCTCAAGGCCGGGACATCCCGGCCGATATACCCGATAAGGAAGCATTCGCGACCATCGGTCGGCGTGCGGCCGCGCTGACCGGTGTCGTGACGCGCGCCCGCTCGAGCGGGCGGCGTTCACGCATCGCGCATGAACCGGCTCCATGCCGACGGAAACCCTACAACAATCAGGAAACCGTCATGAAACCGGCATTACCCGCGATCGCTGCGCTGGGCTGTCTTGCGATCGCGTTCCATCCGTCGTGGGCTGCCGCGCCGATCGGCGCGGTCTCGGTGCAGGAGGGCAACATCGTCTATACCGCGCCGGGCGGGGCCACCGAAGCGCTGACCGAAACCGGCGCCGACGACGCGCCGGCCTTGTCGCCGGCCGGCGACGCGATCGCCTTCACGCGGCTGACGCGCGACGTCGACGAGGCTCACGACAGTCCCGCCGTGCGCGACTTATGGGTGATCCGTCTAAAAGATCACAAGGCCGTGCGGCTCGTGACCGGCAAACCGGCCGGAAAGGGAAAGCCGGCAAACGTGCTGGCCGATATCGATCATCCGATCTTTTCACCGGACGGCGCGACGGTCTATTTTCTGACGGCGGCTTCGTCGGACTCGGCGGCGATTCACGCGGTGCCGGCAGCGGGCGGCCCGCAGCGCTACGTGACCGACGGCAATGCGCTGAGCGTGGTGACCCGAGGCAAGTATGCGGGCTCGCTGATGGTCGAGCAGCATCGTGTGATGGCGGACCACGGATCGTGGGACCCTGAGGTGCTGGTCTCGCCCGCGGGGAAAATGATCAAGGTCGTCGGCGAGGATCCGAACGCGTTGCGCAGCGTAGAGCGGGAGCAGAACTGATGCGCGCAGAAGAGGGCGCGGCTAGCGCCTTCTTCTGCCGCACGTCGTCGCGCTTGCCTCGTCAGTCGTAAAGCACCGCGGCAATTTTCGGGTCGTTCATATTGGTCTTGTCGTACCAGTAGAACCCGGTGTCGACCTTCTTCGGCAGATTCTCGCCCTTCAACGCTTTCACCGCGGAATCGACGACGCACTTGCCGATGCCGACCGGGTTCTGCGTGATCGCGCCGGCCATCAGGCCCGACGTGATGTCTTCTTTCTGCTCCTTGCCGGAGTCGAAGCCGATCAGCACGAGCTTTTTGCCCGACTCCTTCACGCCGATCGCGGCGCCTTCGGCCGAGCCTTCATTCGCGCCGAATATGCCCTTGATGTTCGGGTTCGACTGGATCATGGCCTTCGCGATTTCCGCCGACTTCAAGTGGTCGCCGCCGCCGTATTGCACGGAGACGATCTTGATGTTCGGATGCTTCGCCTTGATCTCGTTCAGGAAGCCGTCGCGACGCTCCACGCCCGTGCGGCTCGTCTGGTCGTGCACGATGACGCCGACTTCGCCGGCATTGCCGATCAACTCCGCCATCTTGTCGGCGGCGAGCGCGGCGGCGGCGAGGTTATCCGTCGAGCAGGTCGTGAGCGGAATGTCGCTGTCCACGCCCGAGTCGAATGCGATCACCGGAATCTTGCTGTTCTGCGCGCGCTTGAGCAGCGGAATAGCCGCCTTGCTGTCGAGTGCCGCAATGCCGAGCGCCTGCGGGTTCTTCGCGAGCGCAGCCGACAGCATGTCGATCTGCTTGTCGACCATGGCCTCCGTCTCCGGGCCTTCGAACGTGATTCTCACGTTGTTGGCCTTCGCGGACTGTTCGGCGCCCGCTTTGACCGCCTGCCAGAATTGATGCTGGAAGCCTTTCGAGATCAGCGGAATGTACGGCTGATCCGCATACGCGATGCTACTTGCACCGACCAGCGCGCTGACGCCGACCGCAACGGCGATAAGTTTTCTTTTCAACATGTGGTTCTCCTCCAAAGGTGGGCTATCAATCTGCAGCCGTTCAAAGAGCCTCTGAGGGCTCGCGTCTGTGTTGTTCCTGCCTTGCTTTTACTTGTGCCTCTTGCTTTGTGCGTTTTGCTTTTTCTTTGCCTTGCGACTCATCCTTTCCTGCGTCGCAGGATATCCGCGTACACCGCAAGAATGATGATGAGACCGGTGACGACGATCTGCCATTCCTGCGCAACGGACATGATGCGCAAGCCGTTGGTCAGCACGCTCATGATGAACGCGCCGATGATCGTGCCGAGTATCGTGCCCGAGCCGCCGCTCAGCGACGTGCCGCCGATCACGACCGCGGCGATCGCTTCGAGCTCGTAACCCTGGCCGAGCGCGGGCTGCGCGGAATTCAGACGCGAGGCGATCAGGAGTCCGGCAATACCGCAAATCGCGCCGCCGACGCCGTAAATCGCAATCTTCCAGCGGTCGACATTCACGCCGGACAGACGCACGGCTTCTTCGTTGCTGCCTAGCGCGAACGTATAGCGGCCGAGCGCCGTGCGATTGAGCGTGATCGAACTCGCGATGGCGAGGATAAACAGGATCAGCACCGCGTTCGGAATCGGCACGCCCGGCAGGATATGTCCGATCAGCGAGTCCTGCGAAATCATGTAGAAGTTTTCGGTGTCGGTGAAATAGATCGGCTTGTCCGACGACACGACGAGCGACAGCCCTTTGAGCAGCAGCATCATGCCGAGCGTCGCGATAAACGGCGGAATTTTCATCTTCGCGGTCAGCGTGCCCGACACGGTTCCGCAGAGCGCGCCGGTCGCGATCGCCGCGATCACGCCGATCCACATCGGCAAATGCCAGTACGTGAGAAACACGCCGCAGATGACGGCCGTGAAGGTCATCAACGTGCCGACCGACAGGTCGATGCCGCCGGTGATAATGACGAATGTGCTGGCGATGGCCAGCACGCCGTTGACCGCGGTCGCCTGCAGGATGCCGAGGATGTTATCCATCTGCATGAACGCGGGCGATGCGAAGCTGAAAAAGATGAGCAGCAGAATCAGGCTCGTGAACGCGAGCAGCTTCTGCAGCGCAGTGGGCGCGAAGATGCGGGCGCGCAGGCTGGACGTGCCGCGGTCGTTAGCGGGCGCCGCCATATCCGATTGCAGTGTCATGTAAGGGACCTCGTTGAACTCATGCCGCTTTCAGGGTTTCACGCTGCGTCGCGAGATGCATGATGCGCTCCTGCGTCGCGTCACGGGCGGACAGCTCGCCGGTAATGCGGCCTTCGCACATCACGACGATGCGATCGCTCACGCGCAGAATCTCGGGTAGCTCGGACGAAATCATCACAATCGCCTTGCCTTGCGCGGCGAGCGAACGCAGCAGCTTGTAGATTTCGCTTTTCGCGCCGACATCGATGCCGCGCGTCGGCTCGTCGAAGAACAGCACGTCGCAATCGCGCTCGAGCCACTTCGCAATCACGATCTTTTGCTGGTTGCCGCCCGACAGCAAACGCACCGGCTGGGTCGCGGACGGCGTGCGAATCGCCAGCAGGTTGATGAAATGCAGCGCCCGTTTGCGAATCTGCGCGCGGCGCAGAAACATGTTGCACGACAGGAACTTGCCGAGATCGGACATCACGATGTTCGATTCGACGTCCATGCCTGTTGCGAGACCGAAGCGCTTGCGGTCTTCGGAGAGGTAGCCGATGCCGCGTTTGACCGCATCGCATGGGTGCCGGATCGAAGCTTTCGCGCCTTTTACGAAGACCTCGCCGGACTCGATCGGATCGGCGCCGAACACCGCGCGGGCCACTTCGGTGCGGCCTGCGCCCATCAGTCCGGCAAAGCCCAATATCTCCCCTTTGCGCAGTTCGAAGCTCACGTCCCTGACGAGCGGGCCTGCGCACAGATGTCTCACTTCGAGCGCGATATCGCCTTTTTGCTCCGTGTGTTGCGCGGGCGCGATGTCGGTCAAGGTTCTTCCGACCATCATGCCGATAATCGTTTCGACGCTCGTTTCGTGGGTCGGAACCGTCGCGACGTATTCGCCGTCGCGCATCACGGTGACGCGATCGGAAATCTGCTTGAGCTCGTCCATCTTGTGCGAGATATAGACGATGCCGACACCGCGTTCCTTGAGCTGGCGGATGATGCGAAACAGTTCGGCGATCTCCGCGTCGTTGAGCGCGGAGGTGGGCTCGTCCATGATCAGCACGCGCGAGTCGAACGACAGGGCCTTCGCAATCTCGACCATCTGCTGGCTTGCCACTGTGAGCGTACCGACGGCGGTGCGCGGGTCGATGTTCACATGCATGCGGGCGAGAATGTCGCGCGCTTGCGCGTTGAGTTTGTCGTCGTCGAGAAAGAGACCAAAGCCTTTGCGCGGCTCGCGGCCGATGAAAATATTCTGCGCGACGCTCAGATGGTTCATCAGTTGCAGTTCCTGATGAATGATGCCGATGCCCATTGCCTGCGCGTCCCGCGGGCTCGCGAATTCGACGGGCTGACCGTCGACCCGCATTTCGCCGGTATCCCGCGTGTAGACGCCGGCGAGGATTTTCATCAGCGTCGATTTGCCGGCGCCGTTCTCGCCCATCAACGCATGAACCTCGCCGGCCATCAACTCGAAGTGGACCTCGTGAAGCGCCCGGACGCCGGGGAAGCTCTTGCACAGCTTGTTGACGCGGATGAGTGGGTTCATGGTGCGTATCGGTTGACGCCTCTGTGACGCTGCGCTCGATGGCGCGAAATTCAGTCGGGTTTGCCTGTTCCTGCTTTGGTGTGCGTGATGCTTTATCGGTTGCCGCTACTGCATGTTCTTTAAGCTCGTCGAACGGCGCATGACTAAAGCTCGAAAAGATCCGGCCTTGCCTTTGCGGATCGATGCAGCTCCGCAACCACCTGGCTCAAATGGTCGTGCATTGACTTGGCGGCGGCGTCCGCATTGCCGTCGCGAATCGCTTCGTAGATGCGTTCGTGTTCTTCGAACGTATGGACAAGCCGTTCAGGACTGGCAAGCAATTGCCTCGCGCGGTCCAGCGCATTGCGCGACACCGCGACGATTTCCTTCACCCGTGGCAGCTTGACCGCATCGAGCAGAATCTCGTGGAAGGCGAGATCGAGTTCATGAAACGCATGACGTTCGCCGCCCGGCGCGAGTTCGCGCTGCCTGTCGAGGTTGGTGGCGAGCGCCTCGAGGGTTGCCTGATCGCGCAACAACGCGACGCCGCGTACCGTCTCGACTTCCAGTGCACTGCGGATAAACAGATGCTGGCGGATGTCGTCGATGCCGATCGGTTTGACGCGCGTGCCGCGTTGCGGCAAAACCTCGACAAGGCCTGCGTGCTCGAGCCTTGCCAATGCGGCGGAAACCGGAAAGCGCGACACGCCCATCCGTTCGCAGACCGCCATCTTGTCAATCATCATTCCGGGTTCCAGCGCCAAGGTGACGATTGCTTCTCTTAGCGCCTGTTCCACCGCATCGGTCAAACTGCCGCGTTCGCCGCCCCGGACCTTTTGCAGTGCAACATAAGGATTGCTGACGACACTCGCATCAGATGAAGAGCTCACAGTGGACTTGTTTCCCGGAGAACATGCTAGCATGCTAGAAAGCGAATCCCCCGTTGTCAACGCGTGCAAATCCTTAGCGCACTCCCTAAAAAATGTGTGCACGGACGCGCAAGCCGCTAGCCATCGTTCATGGAGGAGGTGCCCATATGACTACGATCACAGGCCTGTCCGTCCGGGATATCCGGTTTCCCACCTCGCGTTCACTGGACGGCTCCGACGCAATGAACGCCGCGCCGGATTATTCGGCTACCTATGTGACGCTGCAAACCGATTCGCCGCACGCGCTCACGGGCCACGGCCTCACGTTTACGATCGGGCGCGGCAATGAAATCTGTGTGACGGCGGCCAATGCGTTGATGCCGTTGATTGTCGGCAGGAAGCTCGAAGATATCGTCGCGAATATGGGCGCGTTCTGGCGAGCGTTCACCTCGGACAGTCAATTGCGCTGGATCGGACCGGACAAAGGCGCGATTCATCTGGCAACGGCGGCCGTCGTGAATGCCGTATGGGACTTGTGGGCGAAATCCGTGGGCAAGCCCGTCTGGAAGCTGCTCGTCGATATGAGCCCGGAAGAGCTTGTGCGTTGTCTGGATTTTCGCTATGTAACGGATGCGATCACGCCTTATGAGGCGCTCGCCATGCTGCATCGTCATGCGAAGACCAAGGGCGAGCGCGAAAAGGAAATGCTGGCCCAGGGTTACCCCGCATATACGACGTCTGCCGGCTGGCTCGGCTATGACGATGAGAAAATCCGTCGTCTCGCGCGCGAAGGCGTCGCGCAGGGGTGGACCCACTTCAAGCAGAAAGTAGGCGGCAATCTCGAGGAAGACGTGCGCCGCGCGCGCATTCTGCGCGAAGAAATCGGCGAAAACCTGAAGCTGATGATGGACGCGAATCAGGTATGGGACGTCGACGAGGCCGTGGCGAACATGCGGCGTCTCGCGGAGTTCGACCCATGGTGGATCGAGGAGCCGACCAGTCCCGACGATATTCTCGGTCACGCGGCGATTCGTCGGCGGCTGGGATCAATCGGTGTCGCGACCGGCGAACATTGCCACAACCGCGTGATGTTCAAACAATTGTTGCAGGCGCAAGCAATCGATTTTTGCCAGATCGACAGCTGCCGGCTGGGCGGGCTAAACGAAGTGATCGTGGTGCTGCTGATGGCAGCGAAGTTCGGCGTGCCGGTGTGCCCGCATGCGGGTGGCGTCGGATTGTGCGAGTACGTGCAGCATATTTCGCTGTTCGACTATATCTGCGTATCGGCGTCGCTCGACAATCGCGTGCTCGAGTACGTCGATCATCTGCACGAGCATTTCGTGGATCCGGTGGTGATCCGCAATGGACGCTATATGCCGCCGCAGCGACCGGGGTACAGCATCGAGATGCTCGACGCGTCGCTCAGTCAGCACCAGTTTCCGGACGGTGAGGCCTGGCAGGCTTGATGCGGTGAAGCCCGCGCGATCCTGACCGGTCGCGCGGGCCTTTGTTTCGATGCATCGATGCGTCGGCGCATCGATGCGCGGCCCGATAGGGCGGGGCGGTCAGTCCTGCTTGCCCGCAAACAGCACATCCGACGGATTCACCTGCAGACCCACGAAACGGTTGACCTGCTGCGAGATCGCTTCGGCCTGATCGGCACTCGCGCTGCTCGCGGGGGGCGTGCCGGTCGCGGGTTGTGCGGAGGTCGGAAGCTGGTCGAGCAGATACAACATGTTCTTTGAGAACGACTGCGTCTCAGGCGGCAACTCGATGTTTTGCATGAGCAGGCCTTGCACGTACTGCTGCTTATACGTTGACTGCGCGGCCGAATGGTCGAGCGTCGCTTTGACGAGTTCGCCTTTGCGAAATGCAACCTGAGCATTGCTGGATGCAAAATCGTCGATCTGATAGTAGTTGTAGTTCTGGGACTGTGGCGTATCCCCAAGCGCCAGTTGCATGCCTTGAAGCGCGGTGTGAAAACTCGCGCTGAGGTGCGAGCTTTGGTGCTGGTCGATGGAAAGATTGGCCCTGTCCGATTCGGTTTCGGTGCTCTGGGAGACCTCGTAGTCGAACGTGTCCGTTTCTTTCGGTTTGAGTGAGTTGCTGGAGACCGGCGTCTGCGCGACGGAAGCGGTGAAATCCGCGAGGCCGGTCAGCATGCTTTGAGCGGTGTCCGGCAGGGCCGATGACGCATTGAAGTCAGCGCTCGTCGGCCCGACGGGGTAATTGCTGTTCAGTTCGCTGAATGCGCTATCGAACATCGACATCAATGCAACATTGCCGTGGCCGCGCGACTGCTCATTGTCGAACTGCTGCAGATAGCTCTGGATTGCGGCGGCCTGCTGCTGGGCGCTGCCAATGATCATCAGGTTCGACATGTCGATGTTCAACTTGATCGTGCCGTCCGGGCCGCTTGCGCTGAGCGAACGCTTCTGGGTATCGGCATGGAGGTCGACGGTTTGCGTGCCGGTGGCGCCTTGCACGCTCGCCTGGAAATCAATCGACGAGATATCGCTCGAGTCGAATTGCATCAGTCCGCCGAGGTTGATCGTCGGCGGCTCTTCCGTGAGTCCGTCGATTGCGGATTGAAAACCATTGGAGAGCCTGGCGAGTGCGGTTTTGTCCGTCGCGCTCAGCGTGCCGTTGGTCACGTCGACTCGAACGGCGAGTCCGTTTGTGTCGCTGTCCAGCGTGACTTCGACCTTGGCGCCGGACTTTGTCGTCACATCCAGCGTGATTTCGTTGGCCGCCGAACTGTGCAATTGAGATTGTGCATTCGCAATCGCAGTCGGACTCGCATTTGCACCGGCCAACATCACGGATTGGGAAAAGCTGTTGCCAAAGGAACCGATCTGGTTCAACAGCGCCGCGCCTAAACCCTCGAATTGCTGCGCGCCCGACAGCGCCGAGAAGTTGATGCCCATCAGCGATGAAATGGCATTGTTTGACGATGTTTCCCAAACCGGGGAAGCGGAGCCATCGAGCATCGAATAAATGGACTGAACTGGCGTCATTGCCCCCAGCGTGACCAATGTCGACGGCGACAGTGGCGAAGCCTCGCTGGAATTGCCAGGTTTGGTGGTGAGCGTGTTCGTCGCGGTTGGGTCAAGCAGCGACGCGATCGTGTTCGCGGGATTGAAGGCGGAGATAGAAGTCATCGTGCAAAGGATACTTAGTAGGAAAAAGGAAAGTTAACCAGTTGGTTCTGGCGCTCGATGCCTTCATTGTCGGCAGACGGTGACGGAACTTGAGGGAGATCGGAAGACGCCGACATGCTCGACGATTCGAAGGGCACTCGATATTCCGAACGCGGTGTGAAGATCGCGCTGTGTCGCGGATGGATCGGCGAATCGCTCGTCGACAAGCGGTGCCGAGCTGTGAAGATCTGCATCGGCCGCGCACCGATTGCCTGAAGGTTCGACAGATCTCGTCAAGCGGATTCCCGCAGCGAATTTTGCTGCGTTGACGTGATTCACGAAGTCGTGTTCGCGGTATCGAAAGGGCCGTGCGAAATGAGCGACGTGAATTTCCGGTGCCCGCTGCAGCCGTGCGCAGTTCGCCCAACGGAATTCGCGGCCTGGTTGCGGGGCCACGCGGTCTTGTCTTCGTTATGGCCCGGAAGCGGTGGCCGGTGCAACCGCCTCCGCGGGCGCTGGCGCAAGCGCCGTTGGTGAGGCCGGCGCTTGCACAGTGCTGACAAGAAATCCCGACGACGTGAGAAAAATCGCAGCTAGCAGAACAAATGCCATGAAATTCCCCTTGCGCAGTGCTGATGGTCCACCGCAGCACCGCCGGAAGACGCGTTCAAAAAAGCCTTGCGAATCGAGGTCGACTTGCTCCTACTGTCTTGTCAGGTCTTGTCCTTGAAGCTTTTCGCCGTCTGCCAGCTCGCATGCGAGACGAATCGATTGCCGCGTGCAGACCGGACGGGACGTGCTGAATCCTCTAACCACTCTATGACGGCACCGGCGTATCGGAAAGGTTTAGTAACGGCTTGCTCTTTGTCATGTATAAGCCGGATTGCGTCATCGGATGCACCCGCGGTAAGTGGGCGCAATGACCGTGTGCGTTCGGGGCCGTGTTGTGAAGTTGGACAATGGATTTCCGTATGAACGTGGTCCGGGACTCAGATCTTTAGCGGCGTAACCTTCGTCCCGGCGAGCGAAACATCCGCCATCAGCCCAGCGTTGGTCATGACTATCACCTCGACAGGTGCTGTGGCCGTCGTCGTGTCGATCGTGCCGTTTGCGCCGACTTTTACGAGCGCGACTGACGCATCGCCTGCAACCGTCCAGCCATTTGAACCGCGGAACTGGGCGAGCGCATCGGCGGTCATGAAAAGAAAGACAAGCGCTTTCGATTGCGCACCCGCGGTCAGCCCGAACGAGCCCGATGTCGTGCTGTAGTACCCAACGGTGCTACCGCCCACTTGCAGTGAGCCATCGCCATGCTGAGCGCCGATGATGAATCCGGCCTGGAGCACGTTCGGGAACACCAGGACGCCCCGTGCCTTCGACACAAGTTCCCGCGACCCTTTGACCGACGTGTAAAGACGCGACATCACACCTTCGACGCTCGCATCGATTGACTGGCGCCTCGCCATATCTGTGGCTGCGCTTTCGCCACCACCCGAAGTCGTCGTGCATCCACAGTATCCGGCCAAGATAACTGCGGAAATCGTACTGATCAGGAAATCCCGTCGCCGCATCGTTGTCCTCCATGTGGGTGGTTGATGGATTCGAACAGATTCAGGAAATCGGCCGGGGGCCAACCTGCCGGCCGGCCAATCGTTCCAGGTTCTTCGCTAATAGTTATCGTTTAGAAAGAGCTTTAGCAAAATACGACGAAAAGGTCGCTAATAAGATTTCGTATATTTACGAGAAGTACCTGTAACGAGGCTCTGCAACCGGGAGGCAAGCTGCATTGAATCGTTAAGCTTGTGGCCGCCCTATACTGATCAGGCCGTTTAGTACATTCTATCCATAGAACCGCACTAAACCACTTGCCAAAGATAGTTGACCCACAGGTTTCAAGCTGGAGGCGGCTCGGACTCTCCGCCTTGTGACTGCATGAGATGTCACCTATAACAGCCGAAATAACTTGATCACCGTCGTGTTGTTTTAAGCGGATTAATTTTAAATCCGGATGTTGTCATCGTTTATTCGTTCTGAGTCAAACGGGCCGTGCCCTGCTATCGCTCGTATCGTGCGCAACGAGTAGGGTGCGATGTAAAGGCGAAAGAGAGGAGAAGATCGTGAAACTGATCAGAATCATGCTGGCGGGTATTGTTGCGGTGCATGCATTGTCGGTGTCGGCGCAGAATGAACCTGCATCGACCCCGGCGGCGCATGCGGTTCATGAGGGCAGTAGCGATGCGATCGTGAGAATGCGTCAGCAGGAGGCCGCCGCCAATCGCGTATATCAAAGGAAAGTCGCCGCCGCAAAGAAGGTCTATGACGAAAAGAAGACCGAAGCCCGCAAGGAGCGCGATGCAACGATTGCGCATGCGCGTTATAGCGCGACTCAGTGATGATGGTCCGGGGAAATTTCCGTTGCAGCGCGCCGTTGTGCCGACACATTGCGGCGCGCGGGTAGGGCGATTACGAGCGCCGTGGTCGCGGTAAGGCTCGATACGACAATCCGTGTCGGCTACCTCATTGTCGGGTTCTGTATGCACGGCGGCATCCAGTCGCGAGTCGTCACGGAATAGCGTAGAGGTTCCTACCGCATCGTCAGGGATGGGAACTCTATTCACGCAGTCGCCGGCTGCAGAAGAGACACACGTGCTCCACGCGTTCCAGCCAGGCGCAATCTGCGTCTATCGGGGCTCACGGAGCAGTTGGGGTGAGCTTCACCACTCTGACAGGGCAACACTGCAGCGTGCTCCTGATCACTGTTCGAACCGCTCGCTGGTCCGCATTTTTGCGGCGACGGTGATAGTACGTATTGCTTACCGTAGATCGGATCGTTTGTCATGTATGTGCGGGTATGGTCGAGGTGAATGGACCGCGGTCGACGCGGCCCGTATCGGGCGAACTCCGTCCGACCGATACGGGACCTACCGGATTTGACGGAGAGGACACGGCCGGCAAACGGCGATCCGTCAGTCGTTACCTATACTCGCAGAAGGGCAAAGCCGGCGTTGCGGACGCCCGCATCGATACTTGCCCGACCTGACCTGGAGATCGCCATGGCAAGGTTCAGAATCTTCGCGTGCTCACTGGCATTGCTTCATCTGCTGGCGCTAGCCGGCTGCATCTCGCTGAGCAGCAGCGACTCCTCGCCGCCACCGAACGCTCACACGGTCGTCGTTCCGGCGGGTTCTACCGTGATATGCACGCCGGGTCCGTGCCAGTGAGGTTGTCGGGATGCTGGCAGGCGGCAACTTCGCGCGCCTGCCGGAACAGGGAGCCGGCGAACAGTACCGCGCCGTCCATTGGCAACTGCGCGGACCGCAGGGCGTCGGCGGTCCAGGTGTTGCAGGTGTAGTAGCCGGCGTAGTTCGCTGTGGCGCCGAAATACAGGCTGCCGGCATACGGGCCGTCGCCGAGCCGCACGGGATGCGATAGTTCGTCGCGCTGCACCGACCGGGCGAGATACGCGGCGAGGTGCGCCATGCCGGCTTCGGCCACCTGCAGCGTGACCACCTTATTGGCGCCGTACGCGGCGGCGGGGGTATCGCGCAGCACCGTCATCAGGATCGCGCCGCGCCCGGGCCACAGGGCCGACAGCGTCGTGAGAATGCTGTGCTCCCGCGTCATCGCAAACTCGCGTTCGCCGAAGCCGAAGCAAAGATGGGTGGCGCCGTCGAAGCCCGGCGCGAGCGACGCCTGCAAGTCCGGCACATCCTGCACCTGTACGCAGACATCGGTATGCCAGCCGCGCTCGACCACGTCGATGGTGGTCACCGGCGGCCCGCTGGCAGGCGCGAGAGGAATGGTCGAGCAGGCGGCGAGGATTGCGGCGTGGGCAAGCGCCGGCCCGGCCAGCAGCGCGACCGTTCGCGTCATTGGGGGTGGATGATGGGCGCCGCGCATTCCAGAAGTGTAGGCAGCGACGACGCGCGTGAGGGTAACCATCGACGCATTCAGGCAGCACGCGCTCGCGCCGGTATCAGCGAGTGCGGAGGCGATTGGGCACGCTTGCCGGATGGGTCCATGTGACGAAACAGGCTGCAACCTCGTCAGTCTTTGCCGGCCGTTCCCGCGTGGCCGATTGGACCAAGGTCCAATATCGCCCGTATAACGCAGCGACTAGGCTGAAGTCGAGTGAGCGGGCAGGGGATTTCACGAGGCAGTGCTCGTGGGCGAACTGCGGACTGCGTATTTCAGGAGCGCAGAAATGAAGGTCGGGAAATTGCTGTACACGGCGGCCGTCGCCATGGCGGCACAACTGGCGTGTGCTCAGCCGCAAACTTCGGTGGATGTCACCAAAGCACCGGGTAAGGCGACGGTGGCGGCAACGGCCACGGTAACGGCCACGGTCGTCGCAATTGAGCGGGATACCCGGACCGTAACACTGAAGGATGGGAAAGGTAAGGTGTTCGAGGTTGAGGTCGGCGAGGAGGCGCGCAATCTGGACCAACTGAAGGTTGGCGATATTGTCACAACCGAATACAGGCAAGCGATCTCGCTAAGCCTCGAGAAAACGAGCGGCCCACGTTCCGAGACGCAGCGGATGATCGAGCAACGAGCAGCGCTTGGTGCGAAGCCAGGTGGCACCGTCGGCCGTGAGGTGACGGTGATGGCAGACGTCGTCTCCATCAATGCGAAGGCGAAATCCGTCACGTTGAAGGGGCCTCAAGGTAACACGGTGGACGTGATCGTGGAGGATCCGGAGCAGTTGAAAAACATCCGGAAGGGCGATCAGGTGAAGGTCGTATATACGGAGGCGATCGCGATATCGGTGAGTCCTGGCGCCACCCAGTAGGCCGGTTCGGAAAGCTAATAATTCATCCAGAACCTGCCGATACGGCGCAATCACGCCACCTCCATTCGACGGACGTCGATCCGCTGCGCGGATACGGCTGCGGTGTCGATCTCGTTCCGTAAGCATCGAGATTTCATTTTGTTGTCGGCTTCGTGGCTTCGGAATTCGATTTTTCAATTCGCATCCTGCCATACATGTTGATACCCCTGTTGATGTTAGGATATCCCCGTACATTTTTGCGAGTGCCAATGCTGGCGTGTTTGCAACGGCCGGAATATCGGTCGCACTCGGGGTGCCTGGCAGAGGGGTTGAATGTCGAAGAAATGGAAGGGAAGGCAAGCCGTTGTAATTGGCGCTGGAGTCAGCGGCCTGGTCGCGGCGTCGGCCCTTGCCGATCATTTTGAGCGCATTGTCGTGCTGGAGCGAGACGAACTTGAAGGTGCCGCGCCGCGTGCCGGCGTGCCTCAGGGAAAGCACCCGCATGTTCTGCTGGCGGGTGGATTGATCGCAGTCAATGAGCTCTTGCCCGGCTTTACACGCAGCGCGGTTCAGTCCGGCGGACATACTGTCGATGCCGGCATGGACGCGCAGGTCGAGCTTCCGGGCCTGCCTGCATTGCCACGAAATCCTCTCGGCATTCATCTCGTGGCCATGTCGCGTCCGCGGATGGAGTTCGTTATGCGCACGCGGCTTGAAGAACGCCGGAACGTGAGCCTTGCCGGCGGCGGCCGCCAAATTGCCATCCTCGGGGAACCTGACGGTGGTGCCGTAACCGCCGTCTCTTATGAAAATCGCGACGGCGAGCGGCAAATGCTGTCCGCCGAACTGATTGTCGATGCGACGGGGCGGGGCACACCGACGATCGAGTTCCTGAAGAGCGTTGGCTTGCCCGAGCCAGAAGAAACCGTGATCGGTGTGGACGTCAACTATGCGACTGCGCTCTATGACGTCCCGGCGGCTGCGCTGCCGGATTTCACGACATCGATAACGCTCGCCGAGGCGCCGGAAAAGAGCCGATGCGGATGCACGGTGCTGCGCGAAGACGGACTCTGGTTCGTACTGCTTGTGAGCCGCGGAGCGGACAAGTCGCCGGCCGACGAAGACGCATTCGTCGCCTTCTCGCAAGACCTTCGGACAAAGACGACCTACGATCTCATCAAAAGCGGCAAGCGGCGGGGCGAAATCGCGCGCTATAGCTTTGTGGAAAGCCGTCGCCGGCATTTCAATCGCATGCCCGCTTTTCCGCGCGGGTTGATTCCGTTGGGCGATTCGGTATGCAGACTCAATCCAGTCTACGGGCACGGCATGACAGTCGCAGCCAAGGAGGCCGTGGTGTTGCGCGACGTGCTGGCGGCGCATGCTGTGCATGACGATCCGCTGGCCGGGATTGGCCGCGACTATCTGCAGCGTATCGAGTCGGTCATCGACGATCCTTGGACAATGTCGTCGATTCCGGATCTGATTTATCCGGGTACGCGCGGCCAGCGGCCGGAAAATCTGCAGCAGATGCTTGAATATCAGTTTGCGCTCTCGAACGCAGCTACACGCGACCCCGCGCTACACAAGCTCTATGTCGAAACGCTGCAGCTCATAAAACCGGCGAGCGTGCTCAACTCGCCAGAGGTGATGGAGAAGGTGAAGGCGCTTAATGCGTAGCGTTTTGTGGATGTGAGGCGCTGTGGGCGATGGGCGGTTGTTGGTAATTTGATATTTGACATAATATAAATTATCAACGAACTGGCTGTTACGGCAAAGCTGTAATGTCGTACCTGGGCAAAGCTGAAACGTCGCATGTCATGCTGGCTGACCTTTGACGGGAG
>NZ_CADIKF010000015.1 GCF_902859875.1 Paraburkholderia solisilvae
ACATCCCGCCCGCAGAAGCTGAGGCAAACTACTATCGGCAACTTGAAACACCGGTCGCCGAACCCGCATTAACTTAAACCAACCAGCCTCCACGATTCCCGGGGCGATTCAGTACGACAACACTTATGAAACTTTTGTAGGTCCGGCGTTGCTCCGGGGTCATGCGTTTCCATTCTTCGTCCGTTGGTCCTCGCATCGATGCCTCCGTTACTCACTCGACAGTGAATCTGCACGCGCCGCGTTGCACGCGATTGTGGGATGCGCGGGAGCCGCGTCCGCCCCCCGTGGCACGGTTGGCCACGAACGTCCCGACCTGGTTCACCAACGGGCTGGTGATCTCGAATCCGTGTTTGCGGATGTCGCTTGGTTTTTGTGATTAATCAACTTGTCGATCGCTTCCGACACAACAGATTGAAACTCTCCGCGGCTCAACATGATCTCGTGGACGCTGGACAAGTCCTCCTTGAAGCCTTGTATCAGTTTAGACTGGTCACCCGATTCAATCAGGAAAACGTAGTGACCTTCATCTAGAAGACTTCCTACCGAAACCAGATGCTTGTAATCACTGAATTCCGCGTTGGAATACCGGTGTCTATAACGCTTCCCATCGCTGACGGAAGAATCGCTTTCCCGCCGATCGTGAGTAGCGCGCCGGCCATGCCGAGGCCCGCAGACAGGTCGGGGCTACTGCCAGGATTTGTAATCGCGGTTGTACCGAATGCCCCAGTGCCGCTTACTGCGGAGTTGTAGATTGCGATCGCGGTTTTCGTTCCAAAGGAGCCACCTAACGCGTTGAGCGGCAGCAGTAGCGGAGATGTTGCAGCCGCAACCACTCCTGCTATAGCTGCATTCTTGTAGCTTGCCTGATCGGCGGACGACCCGAACTGATAACTCAATGCGTCACCGACACTGGTAAATGCTGTGCCGGCGGCCCAGACTGACGCCAAGCCACTGGCTACAGATCCTGCCAACAGAGTGCCGAAAGCGCCTGATGGTGCAAAACGAACGAGGCCTACTTACCAGCCGATACGCTTGCGTTCGTAGAACCAGACGCCGGCACTGGAAACAATGGTCGCCAAAGGAATTAACTTGCACCAAGCGTAGATGCGTGACTTGGATGGCCAAAGGTAACCGTTGTAGTCGTGGAACCACGCAAAAAATGGAAGCCAAACGAGTTCAATGACCACTCCGCAGATTGAATAGATAATAAAAAATATAAGCAAATAACTTCCAAAGGCTCTGAAGCTTCGCGAAAGACGTGTGCTCATTGTTTCTTCGGCAGTGAGTTGGGGACAGTGCTTACTCCAGTACTCGTTGATTCTGATGAAATCGCGCCTGCCGTCGTGCCGGCAATCGAAGGGATTGCGCTAGGCGGAACGTACCTCGAAATGCCGCCACCAATCTCAACCCATTCTGCTCTGTACCAAGGGTTCACACGATTGCCTATGGCGCTCTCTACCTTCCCGCCGATGGCATAGCCCGTGACCGTTCCAGCAGCAGCGCCGGCCATACTCATGTTCGGATTGTCGCCCTTTATCGCTGAGCCAGCGAGCGCGCCGCCTGTGTTTATCAAAAGACCCGGCAACAATCCAGCTCCGAATGTGAGGGCGCCGGTTACACCAGCCATAGCCGTATCGACCATGCTGATTGGTCCGTTGTTGAATACATATTGAGCGCCAGTATTCACGCCCGCGCCAAGTCCTCCGCCAGTAAGCATTCCTATCGCCGAGGGAATACCACCGGCCACCGCGCCCCCCAATGCGATCATGCCTACACCTGCGATTGCCGTGCTGATGGGGTTGTTTTTGACATTGTTCTTCACAAGGTCGTTATAGGTCATGCCCTTACCAATCTGACTCTGTCCAGCATCGTAGGCTTGCTGGTTATTTGCGATGTACTGGCTGTTGTAGTCATGGTTCGCGTATTGCGGGTCGTTCTTGTATCCGTCGCAGTTCAGCCGCTCGCAACCCACGATTGCACGAATTTCGTAGTCGTGCACGCCACCCGATGCGTCTGATGTCTGCTTGTCCGAATTGCGCAGTATTTCTGCCACGATCCGGCCTTCGGCCTGCTGTTCGCTGATTCCAAGTCGTTGCGCGGCGACCTTCGCATCTTTCTTCGCCAGCGCGTATTCGTCGGGGTGCAACTGCCGGTTGTATCGGTTCCCAACGTCATTTGCAGACCCTTGCAGCGTCTCCGCCGTATTTCATCGAGAAACCGTAGACTTCCCGAGGTAGTCCGCGAGAGCTATCTAATTCTGGGGCAGAATTTATCGTTGCAAGAATCTTATTCTTGCAAAGCGTAAGACGATTTCCCTCAGCGTTTGTCTCTATCCACCCCCGAGCTAAAAGTGCCCCTTTGTATTTATTCGCGAGTTCTTGATTCCAAGAATTTTTGAGAATATTGACATATAACAACGCTCCGCCAAACTTTGCATTTGAATTTCGAGAATCAGCCACACCTCCTTCGCGCAAGGCGTAGTCCATATCGGCGTTCATTACAGCTAGTTGCGCCTCAGCGTCTCGTTTTGACGGACTCCCAACACTAAAAACCAAGGATGCTGTTACGCAAACAAGAATCCACGTTCCAATCAACGCAGCTTTCCAACTTAGACGATTAGCGCTTCGCATTACCGACCCCTGGAACAGAAAAAACTTGGTCGCTATAGCCCCAGCTTCCATTGCCACCTGGATTGGGTGCTTTTGTAACTCCTCCTATACCGACCCCAAACTCGATGGCCGTGCTCCCTCCAACGGCATGGTTCAAGCCTGCACAAACCCCAAACAAACACCCATTCCCGCCGACAGATCGCCCTTGCAAAAGGTTATCGGTATCTTTGGACTTCTGGTCGCTTGTCTTTCCAACGCTCTCAGGAATCATGCCGAAGATGATCCCCAGTCCAGCTTCTCGTGACGCGGAAACGGACGCTCCGGCATAAACGTTTCCGTTATGCAGATTCACTGTGGTACTCCCACCAACACCGGCGCCTCCCTGCAGAGTCACGTAATCGATGGATCCCGGGCGCTGGGCCGCCATTACCGCCTGCATTGCCTTAGTGTCGGCAGTTGAATCGGCTACAGGATATTGGAACAACCCGCCCGAGGTTTGTCGCACCATTCCACCATAGCCCGCTGCAGAGAAGGACGTGCCGTTGTAGTTCTGCAATTGCGCCTGTTCAGCGGTGTAGTTCGCGCCTTCCGCCTGAAGTGCCGAATATTTGGCGTAGTCCGCAGTTCCTGGAGCATATTCGGCCGCGTAGTGAACCAGCGCGCAGCCTGCCGCTTCAAGACGATGCTCCTTATCCGCGTCACCCTGACTGATGGTTTATTCATACGCTTAATTTCTCATTTTCAAATGAATTTGGAATCTGGCCGGAGTAACCGATCGCGCCATTTCTATTGCAGCTTGATTCGTCGGGAATTTCTACACGCGTCTATTCGCTTTTGCGTCCAGTCATACGCCCTTCGCTTTTCAGAGCACGAAGCTCCTTTATGAACTTGTACGTCGCTCCACCGAGCACCAATACATAGAATGGAATGCCGGGGACTAACCCTGCGATTCCAGCCCCCTTCGATAGGGAGAGTGCGAGGATCATTATCGGAAAGCCGAGTAAACACAGGTACCCAAATAGATACTTTCGATAAAGCACCTTGCGCTTCGTTGTCATTTCATTCATTGCTTTGCCTTTTGACCGTTCTTCTCAATTGCTGCCTGGGCTGGTCCAGGCAATATCTGCATACCAGTGTCTATAACGCTTCCCATCGCTGACGGAAGAATCGCTTTCCCGCCGATCGTAAGTAGCGCGCCGGCCATGCCGAGGCCCGCAGACAGGTCGGGGCTACTGCCAGGATTTGTAATCGCGGTTGTGCCGAATGCCCCAGTGCCGCTTACTGCGGAGTTGTAGATTGCGATCGCGGTTTTCGTTCCAAAGGAGCCACCTAACGCGTTAAGCGGCAGCAGTAGCGGAGATGTTGCAGCCGCAACCACCCCTGCTACAGCTGCATTCTTGTAGCTTGGCTGATCGGCAGACAACCCGAACTGATAACTCAATGCGTCACCGACATTGGTAAATGCTGTGCCGGCGGCCCAGACTGACGCCAAGCCACCGGCTACAGATCCTGCCAACAGAGTGCCGAAAGCGCGCGCTATTGTGTTTCCCACGGGATCTTTGTCGTAGTTCGCTGCGACAAGCTGATCGTAGGTCTTTCCTTTCCCAAGCTGACTCTGTCCAGCATCGTAGGCTTGCTGATTATTTGCGATGTACTGGCTGTTGTAGTCATGGTTCGTGTATTGCGGGTCGTTCTTGTATGCGTCGCAGTTCAGCCTCTCGCAACCCACGACTGCACGAATCTCGTAGTCGTGCACGCCACCCGATGCGTCTGATGTCTGCTTGTCCGAATTGCGCAGTATTTCTGCCACGATCCGGCCTTCGGCCTGCTGTTCGCTGATTCCAAGTCGTTGCGCGGCGACCTTCGCATCTTTCTTCGCCAGCGCGTATTCGTCAGGGTGCAACTGCCGGTTGTATCGGTCAACGGTGTATCCAGAGAATGCACCGGAGTCGCCGCCAATCACGCCACCAGCACCGGTCGCGATAACATTGGCGACGATGTTGCCAAGCGCCTGGTTCATATCGGTATTGCCAGTCGGGTTTGCACCTTCGATCGCACCACCCAGCCCGTTCAGCTTCCCGGCCGCAATCGACGCGATCCCCGCACCAGCCGCTCCGCCAATCGCGTTCCCACCCGCGAGCCCGGTCACCAGCGCGGCGCCTGCCGCCTGCATTTCCGCACGAGCAATGCCGCCTTCTTTCCAGGCTTCCATGCCGGCCTGATCGCCCTTCGCTTTCGCCTCGTCGTATTTCGACTGCGCAAAATCACCAATGCGCCGCGAGACCGCTTCACCCGCCGCGCCCGCCGCCGCCATCATGTCCGCCTGCCGGTCCAGCAGGTTATTCACATCCGGCGGCTTCGCGACCGTGCCGTTGGTCTCCGACGTATTCCGGTTCAGGCTCGCGATGTCCTGCCCCTGTCGCGCGGCATCCGTTACGCTGATCGTGCCCGCGCTGATACCACTACGTGTGGTCGCGCTGTCGCTGCCGCTTCCGTTCTGGCTGACCATGGGCGCGCCGCCGCCCGCGTTGGTCCCGGATGCGGGGCCATGCGTGCTGTAGTTCGAACCGCCATCGCCTGCGGTTGCGCCCGCGCTGAATCCGCCCGAATGGGCGTGGTAGTCCGACTGGTTCCGGATATCGCTGAACGTGAGCGTGCCCGTCGACAGCGTGTTTCTCGCCGTGTCCGCTTCACTCGCAATCACCGCCCCCTGCAGGTCCGTATTGCCCCTGACGCTGATACTGAACCCGCCATCCCCCGCGCGGATACCCGCCTGCTCATTGACCTGCGCATAGTCGCCGTCCGCATTGCCGTGCTGCGCGCTATAGCTCGCGCTGCCGCCGTGCGTGCTGATCGCAAAACCGCCGCCCTGGCTGTCCTGATGCGCGGCGCTTGCCACCGTGTCCTGCACGCTCGCGACAGTCAGGTTGCCGCCGACATCCGCATTCACCTGCCGGCCGTTCACGTTCGCGCCGATGATGGCCGTATCGCCACCCGACAGGATCGTGACCGTGTTGGCCGCCGTCACATGCGTGTTGTTCTGCGTGACGGAATCCGCATTCGCGTTACCGTGCGAGCGGGACGCCGACGCGTCGATACCCAAGCCGCCTGTGCCCACCGACACACCAATGCTGCCGCTACTGGACTCGTTCGTGCTGCGTGTCGAGTCAGAGCCGGTGGTGTTCACGAGACTGATCCGGTTCTGCGCGGCAAGCACCACGTCGGTCGCATTCACGCTGGAACCGGCAATCGTCAGGTTTCCGCTTCCGGGCGTGCCGTTGCCGGTCGCGACGAACGCGGCCGTTCCGCCTGCAATGACATCTGAGCCACGACTGGTTGTGCTGTCTTCGGTCAATGTGCTGCTGGTGCGGCTGCTGCCAAAGCCCAGTTCGAGCTTGCCCTGGGGCGTAGTGCCGGCGACGACGTCTTTCACGACACCGCCCGCCGCCACGCCCGCATCAAACGCGCCGCTTGCCGCCGCGATGCCATGCAGCGCCGCGGCGCGGTCGTCCTGACTGCGGCTCGCATCGCGCGACTGGTTCACCGTGTTCGACACCGCATCGATCACCGGCGCCCTGAGCGCCAGCGTGAAGCCGCTCTTTTTAACCTCATGCGATTCGTCGTGGTGCGCGGTATCGGTAGCCGCATCAATCTCGACGTTCGCACCCGTGCCCGTCACGTTCTTCGCTGCAATCAGGTCGCTTCCCGTGACATGCAGGTCGTTGCCCGCGACGAGGTTCAGGCTGCCGTTCAGCGAGCCGATCGTGCTGCCGCTGTTCGTGACCGTCGTGTCATGGGCCGTATCCGTCTGCGTCTGGCTGCCCACCGAAATCCCGATGCCGCCGCTCGTGCCGATTCCCGACTCGTGCCGGCTGTAGTACGACGACGCGCTCTGCGTATCCTGCGACGTCGTAATCGTCACATTCCCCGCTGCGGCGAGATTTACATCGTTCGTACCGGCTACGGTCGATCCCTTCACCGTCAGGTCTTTCCCCGCGCGGATGGTGACCGAATCGCCGGATATCGTGCTGCTGACGCCCACGTTCGCGTGCACGTCCTGCATTTCATTCGTCGTCGATCCGTGTACGAAGCTGCCGCGTCTGGACTGCACGGCGGAATAGCTGTCGTGTTCCTCGCGCGCCTCGCTGATACTGACGTTGCCCGTTGCCGCGATGTTTGCCGAACCCGTACCGGTTGACAGCGCGGAGCCGGTTAGCGTCACATTGCCCTTGCCGCCATCGGCACTGAGCGCGGCCAGCGTGCCGCTACCGCCCGCACTGAACGACGTCCCGATCGCCCGTTCGTCGTAGCTGCGGTCCTCGCCGCTGCGGGTTTTATCTCCGCGCGTGACATCCTCGCGGCGCACCGAATCCGTGACCGTCGTCGCGGTGAGGTTGCCGCCCGCCACGACAGCCAGATCGCCGCCCGCGCTCACCGTCGCGCCTTTGAACGTCATGTCGTTGCCGCTTTGCATCGCGAGACTGCCGCCCGCGCTGATGCCGCTGCTCTGGTGCAGCGTCGTAACCGTGTGGGCGTAGTTGTCGGTGTTCTTCGTGACCGACAGCGATATGTGCGATTCGACCGTATCGACCACCATGTCGTGACCGGCTGCGATCTGTGCGTTGTCGCCTGCCTCGAGGCTCGCGCCACGCACCGTCAGATCGTGACCGGCCGCAATCACCATGTCGCCCGTCGAGGCGATCGTGCCCTGAGCGCCCTGCAGCGTCTGGCTGACCCGGCTGTCGCCCGCCATCGAGCGGATACCGACCGTATCAACCAGGGTCGTGTTCACGATGTCGTGACCCGCCAGCACCGCGACACGGTTGCCGGTGATCCGTCCCGATGCGTTGATCACATCGTTCGTTGCCGAGATAACGGTCGTGCCGTGGTCGTTGCCGCTACCGATCGCACCGCCGCGATTGACGATATCCGTCGCGCCGATCACCGTCTGCGTGCCGCCCCTGATTACGCCCGAATTCGTCGCGCTTCCCGGCGCGTGTATTTCGACGTCATCGGCCGCAATCAGCGCGCCGCCCGGCTGGAGGTCGTTCGCATGCGTATGCGCGAGGTATACGACCGGCGCAAGTACGGTCTGCGTCGAGCCGTCCGGCAGCGTCACCGTCTGGTTCACGAGCCACACGATGTCGCTTGTCAGCGCATCCATCTGCGCGGCCGTGAGCGCCATGCCGGGCACGAGGCTGAATGCCTGCGCCACATGCACGCCGTTGGTCATCAGCGTCCGGTATTCATCCTCGTTACTGGCATAGTCCTGCAGGTACACGCGGCCGGTCAGCCGGGTGATCTGGTTGCGGATCAGCTGCTGTTCGTAGACGCCATCGCCGAGCCGTTTGATGGTCTTCGATGGATCGAATCCAAGCTGGCCCAGCATGTAGTCGCTGGAGATGAAACCCGCATAGCTGCTCAACCGTGGATCGGTGACGACCAGATGGGACGCACCCGGTGACGCATTCAGCGCATACAGGCCGCCGGACGGCAGGGTGAAAGCGGGCACGCCGTCGGGCCCAAGGATGGACTGCGGCGCGTTGACGATGCCATTCACCGCACCGTTTGCCCCTAGCGTGCCACCCGTTGCACCAGTCGCCGAGTTCGCGGCTGCGACGTTCGTGTTGCTGAGGTCAGTGGCGCTAATCTGCACCGCACTATTCGCGACAATCGTGCCGCCCAGGCCACCGATCGCCACCGGCGTCAGGATGATCGACGGCTGCACGACGGAGTCACGGTCGCGGCTGATGTCTTCGTTCCACGCGTAGGTCGAGACGATGTCCTGCCGCTGGTACTGGTAGAGCGTCTGGCCGATATTGTTCACGAGCGTACCGCCGTAGCTGCCGCTACCAGCGTCACCATCCGTCCCAGCGCTGCCAATGCGGATCGACCCACCCGCGCCGATCGCGCTGTACTCATTGTTCAGCCTGCCGACGTTCGCCAGCGTGATATTGCCGCCCGCCGTGATTTGGGCCTGCTGCGCCTGCGGTCCCGTCACCGTGTCCTGCTGCGTGGTCGTGGTGGTGTCGCGGGCAACTTCTACCCGCTGGTAATGGTGATGCGCCTGGTCATCGCCCGGATACTCGCTTGCCGGGTCAAAATTGACGTGCGGGTCGTAGGCGTCCCAGTAACTGACGGTGATCGTGCCGTCGGCGTTGGTGGTCAGCGTGTTGTAGTAGATCGTCTGCGGCTGGCCGTTGACGTTCACGACGAGCACGCGGTCGGCGGCATTCGCCCCACTCGCGGTCGAGACGATGTCCGCCTTACTGAACGTGACATCCAGCGGATTCAGATAGCCGTAGTCCCATACTTCCTGCGTACACGACGAATGCGCGTCTGCATTGGTGGGCGTGCAGGCCATGTATCTGTCGCGCTTCGTCCCGTGAACCGTCTCGACGTCCGTCGTCACCGTCCCGACGGTCGGCGCGGGGCGCGTATTGGTCAGCGTCTGCGCGGCGATTTCGATGTTGCCCTGGGCCTCGATGGTCGACTGATCGTTTGTCACCGAGGTTGAGCGGTGAGCCAGCACGCCGTCACCATCGCGTGCGTCATCCGCTGCGATACTGATGTCACCGAGACTGAAGATTGTCGCGCCACCGGTATTGGACACATCCAGGCCATACAGCCTGACGGCGGAGGCCGCGGCAATCGCCGCTGCCGCTCCAGCATTGACGATCGAACCCGCATTCAGCGTGACCGTATTGCCGACAATCGTCGCGGAATTCACCAGCGACGCGCCATGCGTCGTGACGCTATCGCCTTCGATGCGCCCCGCGTTGATGATGGCGCCCGAGGCATTCACCGTCGTGATCGACGAATTGAGGTCCGCGCCTGCCTGGTTATCGACGCTCGCGGCATTCACCGTCAGCGCGCCTACCGCACCGAGCGTGCCCTGATTGGTGAACGCGCCCGCTGTCGTGAACGTCAGGTCGTGATTCGCCTGGATCCGGTTGGCGCCACCCAGCGTGTAGTCGCTGCCGATCGTCAGCGTGCCGTCGTGACCTGCAATGATGCTGCCATCGCCGGTCAGCGAACCGGTCACGATATCCAGATTCCGGTCGCTGCCGATTGCACCGTTCTGGTTCGCGAGTGTGTTCGTGGCAATAGCAACCGAACCGCCACTGCCGGTGTCGTTGCCGATGCGTCCGGTCGTGTTGTCGAGCGACGCGGCATTGAGCGTCACGACACCGTTGCCGTGCACCGAGCCGCCCACGTTGAGAAACGTAGCGTTTGGCCCATTGAGCGTGACGTTATTCACACCGGACAGAGTCGCGTTCGTGTTGTCGACGAGTTGCGCAATGTTCAGCGTCAGGTCACGCCCCGCGATGATCTGCGCCCCTGCGGAAGTCCCCCTGGCGGACGCGTCACTCGTGTTCGACAGTGTGCGTGCTGTCACCGTCACATCGCCATTGCCACCGATCAATCCATCATGCGTGTTCGTCACCGCACTGCTGGCGCTGACCGTAGTCAATCCCGTGCCGCTGTTCGCGATTGATCCGCCATCATTCGCGACCGACTGCGCAGAAACGGAGAGCGTACTGTCTGCCAGGATCGTGCCGCCGGTATTGTTCAGCGAGTCTGTGGCCGTCACCGATACCGTGCGTGCTCCAACGTAGCCATCCGAACTATTGTCGAGCGACGCGGCGCTCAACGTAACGTCCGTTTGCGCCGCTAGCGTGCCGCCTCGGTTCGAGACCGTCCCCGAGTGGACGTCGAGCGCGCCATTTGTCGCGACCGTGCCGCCTGCATTGTTCAGCGAACCCGCTACATCAATGACTGTCGTGCCTGAACCCGACTGCCTGATCCCGCCACCGCGATTGAGCAGGTTCATCGCATGCAGCGTCACCTGGTCGGCGATCAGAGTGCCGCCGCTATTATCGAAAGTCGCCGCTGCCACGGACGCGCGACCGCTCGCCGCAACCGTACCGGCATTGACCAGCGTCGAGCCCGCGACCAGCGTCGCATTGCCGCCGGCTGCCAGCGTGCCGCTGTTCGCAATCGCGCTCTGGCTCGCGACGTTGACGTTCTGTTGCGCGTGCACGGTGCCGCTGTTATCGATCCCATCCCGCGCGCTGGCGTTAATGTTGCCGTTAGCAACCATCTCCCCGGCAAGCACCAGCTTGCCGTCCGATGTCAGCGTCAGATCACCGGCCTGCGCAGCCAGCACCCCTTTGCTCGACACCCCCACGCCATACTCGTTACCGACGAGCCAGATACGGTTCGCGTACATGCCGCCGAGCTGGCTGACGTCGATGGAGACGCCTGGCGGCGGACCGTCGCCGGCGATCCGCGTGGCGTCGAGTGTTTCATGGTCGACCGAATTTGCGCCGGCCACCACATTCAGACTTTTCGCATAGATCGCCGCATTCACCTGCACCGCCCGCGCGATGAGATCGACCTGATCCACCTCCGACGCATTCAGCCCCGCGCCCTGCACGGTGATGAGCCCACGCGAAACATCGAAGCCCGCCAGCGAACCATCGGCCGCGAAGTTCGGCGTCCCGGTCGTGAGAATCGCACGCGACGTATTGATAAACCCGCCGCCATTGACGGAAATGCCGCTGCCATTGGCAATGACCACTTCCGCACGCCGACCCGCGACTTCGACGTAACCATTGATCTGACTCGCCGCGTTGCTGTTGACCTGGTTGACGATGACGCGCGCCGCGTCGCCGGGGCCCAAGTTCGGGTTGCCGTTGATCATGCCCGCCTGCTGCGTCTGCACGATCGCGGGCGAGTTGTTCAGAATCGCACCGCGCTGCTGCACGTCGAATTGACCATAGGTATTCATCGACACGCCCGCGCCCGACGGACGGTTGATATTCACCTGCGGCAAACCGTTCTGCGTCGAGATCACCGATGGACTGTTGGGACCGGAAGGGATGATCTGCGCGACGGACCATTCAGGCAGAACGCCAGTCATCGCAAGCACGGTGAATGCGATCTGGCGAAGCTTGAATCGTCCGGTGCGAGTCGCGGCACGTGATGAGGAACGAACAACCGCACTGCGACCAGCTTGCTTTCTCGTTGACTTGGCTATTTCGCTGACTGCGGCAGGTGTTTCTCTCAGCCGGCTGTAGATCAACCGGTAGTTATTGTTGTTCATCTACGTTGTTCGGGATGCTAATTTGTGACGATGGGTAAACTAGCCGACGCCACAGCTTCGAAACAACGCATGACACGCTTGATGCGATGGATACAACGCTTTTCGCTAAATCAGAGTTTTCTTATCGAGCGAATGCGTCGAGATGAGGTAGCGCGTTTGGGCGCAAAAAAGCCCGCGCGTGGGCGGGCGAAGATTATGGCTGGATATGCAGCGTAGTGGGGTGCACGAGGGTGCTGCGTTTCGTTGCCTGTGAAATATCTAACTGGCGTCGCGATGCGCCTTCCACGTGTCCACGTAGTGCAGCGCCTGATTGCATTGGTCGAGACTGAACGAGTGAAGGCTCGGCGGCATCGGTGCGAATCCGAGTGCGGTCGCCACCCAACGGACGGCCTTGGCGCGCGCTTCGAAGATCGATACGCCATCGCGCCGCACCTTCGCTTCGGCGAGCGGCTCGAGCGCGTCATGCAGACGACTCTTCGCGTCGCGCAGCGTCGCATCGGCCAGACGCCCGAGTGGTGCGTTGTGCCGGCTGCGCGGTCGCACGCCGATCCACGCCTCGCAGGATGTGCAGATCCAGACGGCGTTGTGGTCGTCGCGGTACGGGTAGATCTCGTCCCCGAAGCTTGCGAGTTGTGCTCGCTCGCCGCAGTAGTCGCAGACGGGTTGGGGAACGGCTTTTATCGGGCGGCCTACGCGCACGGTGATCCTTGTTTATGAGTGGGCTACGACACAGAATAGCAGCCTCTTTTATCTCTGCGGTTTGTCGATGTTTATGTCGGTGGTGAAAAGATGGAGAGAGTGATGTGACGCGGAAGGCGAGGGTGGCATTGCGAGACTCACCTTGACGAAATTTGACGCGCGCGGATTTGGTTTGAGATAACGTTGCCGGCTTGTATGGGAACCCCCGTGACCATCGGCAAATCGAGGATCGCAAGCAGTATGCCGATTCCCACTTTTGGAGGAAGCGGATATTCATACGAGTGCATCACGCTGCAGAGCCTTGATGACTTTCGCAGGCTTCGACAAATATTGCTGCAAACATCGCCCGTTCTTGCCGGCGACTCGGGAATAGGTGCGTATGGTTGGATTGAGGTAATTTCAAATGACGACAGTTGTCCGTAGAGCGTTCAAGGCAGTTCTATTTTGTGCATTGTTTTTGCTAGCAGTGCGATATGTCCATACTTACCCGATGCCCATGACGCGGCAACAGCGGCACTATCTGATCGTGATATCCGAGAGATTTGGGGTGGCCGATTACGAGATGTTCTACATCGCGACGATGGTCGTCATCGATCTGATCGTTGCCGCCGCGATCTATGTGATGATCCTCAAGCTTTGGCGGCGTTATGAGGTGAAGCGGCGTCACGGCTAGTAGCTCGGGTTGCCTTCGGCAGGCGAACTGGATTTCTTCCAGAATGCGCATTCACTTGCCGGAACGGACACACTAAGAGCAGTTCCTGCATCGACGGGGTGCACGTTCATCAGTTTTGTCGACGGGCCATCGACGTCGGACATCGAGAGTAGTTGGGCCTGTCAAGGTATGTCGATTGGCCTATATATCCCACAATTGTGTGCCGCTATACTGGCAAACATTGCTGTAGACAACAGTGATTCGGGCTTGGTCGCTCGACAAGTCGTAGGGTCTTGTACCTGCCGTCTTATCTTCGTTGATGCGACGGTGGGTTTTGAAACCGATTGTCATGAGAGACCGAATCATGAGTCACGTCCTTTCTCGCATTGTCGAGACATTTCCTTTGTCCCTGTCGGATACCGGTGACAGTGTCGAACAGCGTATCAAATCGCTCGAGCACCGACGTGCTAGCTTGACGCAAGAGCTCTCTGCGTTGGAGGCTTTGGTCAAAACGTTATCGCGTGGTTCATTGAAGTACCAGAGCGCCAAGGAACGCATTGTCCAGATTCAGAACGAACTGCGTGTTCTGAAGGGGCGATTGGGATTGGTCAAGAAGAACCAGAATTTAGGCGATTTTCTGATTCAGATTTTCAAGGAGCGACTGACGAATGCAGAGTGGGATGGTGTCGTTGCGGAAGCGCGGCGAAGATGTGATCTGCAAGGGAGAGTCTCGCCGTAGCTGCATTGTTGCGTATCCTGAATCGATGGGCGACGCCTGAGATGCTGGTCTAAATCAAGGGCTGTCGAGCATTATGGTTCGGCAGGAGGCGAGCATGGCGACCGGCGCGCCATATTAAAAGGCGAACGCGCTTCGATGGATTTTGTGTGACGTGTTGCCGGCGTGCATACCGAGAAGGTTCCGGCAATAAGCTGGTGTCCTGGCCGCAGCTTCGGCGAAGGCTTACGGCGACATGCGCGACGAGATGGCTGCGGAATTTCGGTAGAATCGAGCGTCGTTTAATGTACCGGGTACTCTTGGGCGGATCAACTTTCTGGAGGGAGGGGTTATGCAGCTTACTGGCATCGGCCTGTACACCTTCCATGAAGCGGCGCGGCTGACGAAAATTCCGCTTCGTGATATTCGCCGCTGGCTGGATGGCTACTCCTACCGCGATAAGACGCATGCGCCGGTCATGGTAGGACCTCTCTGGGAAACGGAACTCGCTACCGATTCTCTGGACGGCGTTAGCTTCCATGATCTGCTTGAGGTCCGGTTCGTGCATGCATTCCGGAAGCATGGGGTTAGCCTGCAGGCGATACGTCTCGCTAGCCAGCGAGCCCGTGAGCTTTTCGAAACGGACTACCCCTTCACTTCGCGTCAGTTCCGCACCGATGGCCGGACGATTTTCGCATCGGCGATGAAAGAGACTGGGGAGACCGAACTACTGGATCTGGTGAAGCAGCAGTACGCGTTCCGAAAAATCATTGAACCGTCGCTGTATAGCGGAATTGAGTTCGACGAGGATCAGCTGGCCGCCCGTTGGTATCCGGCCCGGCGGAGTAAGGCGGTGGTGCTGGACCCTGCAATTGCGTTCGGCAAGCCCATTGTCACGGCTGGCGCTGTTCGTACTTCGATTCTGCATGATGCGGTTGCTGTTGAGGGCGACAAGAATTTTGTCGCGAAGCTGTATGACGTACCGGTTTCCGCAGTCGATGCGGCTATTGCCTTCGAAGAAAGTCTGGCGGCAGCGTGAATTTCTTTGTCGACAACAACCTGCCGCCAGCGTTGGCGAAAGCCCTGCATGCGCTATCTGAACCCTCGGAACACAGGGTCGCTCATCTGAGAGAAATGTTTTCCCAGAGTGCAGGGGACGCAGAATGGATTGAGTCTCTGTCGACACAGGGTGGATGGTCGGTCGTCACCCACGATAAATTGAACAAAGGGTTGGAGCGGGAGGCATTGCGCCGAGCCGGACTAATCGTCTTTTTTCTCGATAAAGGGTGGTCGAATCACCCGTTCTGGGATAAGGCTCATAACCTCGTGCGTTGGTGGCCGAGGATCATCGAGCAGTCGGAAGGTATTAAGGGTGGGGCGGCATTCAAGGTTCCCTATAACTTCTCCGGGAAAGGGCAATTCGAGCAGGTGATCCTGTAAACGGAAATTCGACATCCCGTGCGTTTTGCCGGTTGTGGGCGCGCGGGCGTTTTCTTGTCCGCAAGGCGGCCTGGGATTGGATGCATCTACGCGCATGGCGCTTCCAGTTGCACCGTTATCATTGCCTCAATTCATTCGCGGACTTGCCCCAATGAAACGAGCCATCGAGATAGCCGACCTGACACTGAAAGTGTTGTCGTGCATTGCCATAGTGTGTGCGGGCGGCTGGGCGGTCTGGGTCTTCCGGCTTGGCGGTTCGACCGACTGGCAGGACAACATCACATTAGAAACTCACGTACTGCCGTATCACGACGATCTGCGGTTGCTGGTCGTACATGCAAAATCGAAAAACCCGCGCAATTCGACATTTGAATTGAATAGCAGCCAGCACGACTCTTACCAGTTGCGTGTGCGCAAGCTAGTCCCAGATGCAAAGTCGGGAACGCTATTCAATGAGGATGAAGGCGAACTTATAGCAAGCGTCGATTTGCTCAAGCTGGCGGGCGACAGCTACGAGTTTCTACCAAACGCGGAGATGGACGATATGCAAACCGTGGTGGTGCCGGTCGGCACCACAGTATCGATTATGGCCGAGATGAAAATTCACACGGGCGGGCGGGACAGGAGCGGTGAGCCTGAGGTTGATTCAAATTCTGCGTCTGCCATGGTCCGCATAGAACCGTAGGCGGTCGGTGGCAAGAGCGGTATTTATCTTACATGGATTCTAGAAACGACAAAGGGTTACAGGCGGAAGCGCTGTAACCCTTTGCTTTGTTTGGTGGCGAATCAGGGATTCGAACCCCGGACCTGCGGATTATGATTCCGTCGCTCTAACCGACTGAGCTAATTCGCCGTAAGAGGGAAGATTATAGGGAGGTCGGCGGGAGCCGTCAACCCCCGCCGCGACCCGATCTTAGGACAGTGTCTATCTACGTCACAGGGGTCATCGATCGATTTAGAGGAGCGAGGGCGGCGGCCAACCAACAAACAACAACCAGCCAGCCCCACCCCCTCAATCACCAGTCAATCCTGCGCATAAATATTCGAGTCCTTGGTCTCCCGCACAAAAATCAGCCCGATCACAAACGTAGCCAGCGCGATGATGATCGGATACCACAGCCCGGAGTAGATATTCCCCTTCGCCGCCACAATCGCAAACGCAGTCGCCGGCAGGAACCCGCCAAACCACCCATTCCCAATGTGATACGGCAACGACATCGACGTATACCGGATCCGTGTCGGGAACATCTCCACCAGCATCGCCGCAATCGGCCCGTACACCATCGTCACGTAGATCACGAGGATGGTCAGAATCACCACCGTCATCACCCAGTTGATCTGCGCCGGATCAGCCTTCGGCGGATACCCATCCGCCTTCAGCGTCGAGCTCAGCTGTCCGTCGAACGCCTTGCCCAGTTCCTTCGCGTCCGCAGCCTTGCCGTCATACGCGTTGATCACCGTGTCGCCCACCTTGATCTGCGCGACCGTTCCCGGCGGCGCCGCAACGTTCTCGTAGTTCAGGCCCGACTTCGAAAGCGCGCTCTTCGCGATATCGCACGACGACGTGAACTTCGACGTGCCCACCGGGTTGAACTGGAACGAGCACTCGTTCGGGTCCGCGATCACGACAATCGGCGACTTCTGCGTCGCCGCCTCGAGCGCCGGGTTCGCATAGTGCGTCAACGCCTTGAACAGCGGGAAGTACGTCAGCGCCGCAATCAGGCAGCCCGCCAGAATGATCGGCTTGCGTCCGATACGGTCCGAAAGCGAACCGAAGAACACAAAGAACGGCGTGCCGATCAGCAGCGCAAGCGCAATCAGAATGTTCGCGCTCGTACCGTCCACCTTCAGCGTCTGCGTCAGGAAAAACAGCGCATAGAACTGGCCCGTGTACCACACCACCGCCTGACCTGCGGTCAAGCCGATCAGCGCAAGAATCACGATCTTCAGGTTCTTCCACTGGCCGAACGCTTCCGTCAGCGGCGCCTTCGACGTCTTGCCTTCCGACTTGATCCGCTGGAACGCCGGCGATTCACTCAGCTGCAGCCGGATCCACACCGACACAGCCAGCAGAATCAGCGACGCGACGAACGGAATGCGCCAGCCCCACGCGCCGAACGATTCTTCGCCCATCCACGTGCGCACGCCGAGAATCACGAGCAGCGACAGGAACAGACCGAGCGTCGCCGTCGTCTGGATCCACGACGTGTAGAAGCCGCGCCGATTCGCCGGTGCGTGCTCTGCGACGTAAGTCGCTGCGCCGCCGTACTCGCCGCCGAGCGCCAGACCCTGCAACAGCCGCATCGCGATAAAGATCACCGGCGCAGCGATGCCGATCGACGCATAACCCGGCAGGAAGCCCACCACGCAAGTCGACAAGCCCATGATCACGATCGTGATCAGGAACGTGTGCTTGCGCCCGACCATGTCGCCCAGCCGCCCGAACACCAGTGCGCCGAACGGACGCACCGCGAAACCCGCGGCAAAGCCCAGCAGCGTGAAGATAAAGCCCGCCGTCGGATTGACGCCCGAAAAGAAGCTCTTGCTGATAAAAGCCGCCAGCGAGCCGGCCAGATAAAAGTCGTACCACTCGAATACCGTGCCCAGCGACGATGCGAAGATCACCCGCTTCTCATCGCCTGTCATCGGCGCGTGCGAGACCTGCCCGCTAACGGTAGCCATTTGTCGTCTCCATCCCAATTTTGATATATGCACGCGGACGCCCGGGTGGGTCGATCCGTGCCCCCGATTATTGGAGTGGAAACTTACGGCCTACTGACTCAGATTCGTCTGACTCTGGTCGCGGTTGTTTTGCAGAAAATCGCCGATCGTCTTCTAATTCTTGTCTTTTATCATCGAAAAGCGTGCTAACGCGTCGTTTCGGCAAATTTGCTTCTGTCGGCGTTCGCTGACAGTTAGGGTAAGTCCCGTCCACGTCCCAGTGCCCGCAAACTGACACGCACCAGCGTTCCAGCCAGCCGCGGCGATGCCTGATACACGTTGTCTTCAATGGTCAGCGTGCCGCCGTGCATCGTCGCGATCTCCTTGACGATCGCGAGGCCCAGGCCGCTGCCGTCGCCTTCGCGGCCGAGTATCCGGTAGAAGCGCTCCACCACGCGCTCGCGTTCGGCGGCCGGAATGCCGAGCCCCGTGTCTTCCACTTCGAGGTGCACCCAATGCGGCATGTCGAATGGCGGTTCTTCGCGCACGCGCACGGTCACGCGCCCGCCGGCCGGCGTGTAGCGGATCGCGTTGTCGATCAGGTTCGACAGCATTTCGCGCAGCATCACCGGGTTGCCTTCCACATCGACCGGCACATCCGGGCCTTCGTAGCCGAGGTCCATCTGCTTCATCAGCGCCGCCTGCACCCAGTCGCGCACCGCATGACGCGCGACGTCCGTGACTTCGACAGGACTGAACACCTGCCCGGACATGCGGTTTTCCGCGCGCGCCAACGCGAGCAATTGCGTGACGAGCCGCGCCGCGTGCTCCGAACTCGTCGCGATCTGCTGCAGCGAGCGCTGCACTTCCGCGGATACGTCCTGCCGCAGCGCCAGTTCCGCCTGCGTGCGCAGCCCGGCCAGCGGCGTCTTCATCTGATGCGCGGCATCGGCGATAAAGCGCTTTTGCAATTCCATGTTCTGTTCGAGGCGCGTCAGCAGGTCGTTGAACGACGTGACGAGCGGTTCGATTTCCGGCGGCGCGCGGCGCGCTTCGAGCGGCGACAAATCGTCCGGACGCCGCGCGCGAATATGCGATTGCAATGCATGCAACGGCGCGAGACCGCGTGATAGCCCGAACCAGACCAGCACGATCGCGAGCGGCAGAATCACGAACTGCGGCAGGATCACGCCCTTGATGATGTCGTTCGCCAGCTGGCTGCGCTTGTCGAGCGTCTCGGCAACCTGCACGAGCACCGGCTGCGCGCCCGGCGTCTGCGGGAATTCGACGGTCGTGTATGCGACGCGGATGTCGTTGCCGTGCAGCACATCGTCGCGGAATTCGACAATACCGGGCTGCGGCCGGTCGTCTTCGTGCGGCAGCGGCATATCGCGCTCGCCGCCGACCAGTTCGCCGCGCGTGCCGAGTACCTGATAGAACACGCTATCGATATTGTCCGCGCGCAGGAAGTCGGTCGTCGTATCGGGCAACCGCAGTTCCGCGACACCGTTTACCGGCTGGATCTGCCGCGCGAGCACATACGCATCGGTTTCGAGCGCGCGGTCGAACGGCGCATTCGCAATCGACTTCGCGACCAGATACGTGACCGCGATGCTCATCGGCCACAGCAGCAACAGCGGCGCGAGCATCCAGTCGAGAATCTCGCCGAACAGCGAACGCGGCCGTGTTTCGGCGGCCGCTTCCGTTTCGTCGGGCGGCGCGAACGGATTCTCGTAACGGGCATCGCGGTCGTCGTCGAGGTTCGCCGCGTGCGCCGAAGCACCCGTGGCGCGATCTGCGCGGGCGGACATGGCGCCTTCTTATGCTTATTTGAAGTGGTGGCTCGCCGGCATCGCGGCCGATGCGACAGGCTCGGGCGATGGCGTTGGCGAGGCAGGCGGCGTGGGCATGGGCGTGTGGGCTTGTGTTTGCGGCGCGGTGGTTTGTGGTGTTGACGCTTCGGCTGGTGCTTGCGCCGGTACCGGAGCCTGTGCGGTTTTCTCGAGGCAGTAGCCTAGTCCGCGCACCGTGATGATGCGCACGCCGCTCGGCTCGATCTTCTTGCGCAGCCGGTGCACGTACACCTCGATCGCGTTGTTGCTGACTTCCTCGCCCCATTCGCACAGGTGATCGACCAGTTGCTCCTTCGACACAAGCCGGCCGATCCGCTGCAGCAACACTTCGAGCAGCCCGAGCTCGCGCGCGGACAGATCGAGCACCTGCTCGTTCACGTACGCAATGCGCCCGACCTGATCGAACGACAGCGACCCATGCCGCACGACCGTCGGCCCGCCGCCCGCGCCACGGCGGGTCAGCGCGCGCACGCGGGCTTCGAGTTCGTTGAGCGCGAACGGCTTGGCCATATAGTCGTCGGCGCCGAGATCGAGGCCCTTCACGCGCTCGTCGACACTATCCGCGGCCGTCAGAATCAGCACCGGCACGTTCGAGTTGCGCGCGCGCAGGCGGCGCAGCACCTCGAGCCCGGACATGCGCGGCAGGCCGAGATCGAGAATCAGCAGGTCGAACGTCTGCATCGACAGCGCGGTGTCCGCTTCAACGCCGTTCTTCACGTGGTCTACGGCATAGGCCGATTGGCGGAGTGATCGAATCAGACCGTCCGCGAGTATGCTGTCGTCTTCGGCAATGAGAATTCGCATGATGCGCTGGCAGGCATGCCGGCACCGGTGTGTCCGGCGCGCAGCGTCTCCGAAACTTTATTGTGGTGGGGTTGGTGTCCGATTAGCCATGCGTGTTTACACATGTGTGCATGCGCGTCATTCGGCTTAATTGTGCTTGCCAAAACTACTGTTTTTTTATACAGTGTCTGCGATTGGCGTGCCGCCCGTTTTGAGTTGGCTTCAGTTTGACGTGAGTTTAACTTTAAGCCCGCTCGGAAAGGGCCGTGCACGGCCGCACAGGCGCCGTTCATCATAGCAAAGGACGATTCATGGAAGAAAGCAAGAAAGGCCCGGCTGGACTGACGGCTGAAAAGAGCAAGGCGCTGGCCGCCGCGCTCACGCAGATCGAAAAACAGTTCGGCAAAGGGTCCGTCATGCGGCTCGGCGCAGGTGAGGCAGTCGAAGACATTCAGGTGGTCTCCACCGGGTCGCTCGGCCTCGACATCGCACTGGGCGTTGGCGGTTTGCCGCGCGGCCGCGTGGTTGAAATCTACGGGCCGGAATCGTCGGGTAAAACCACGCTGACGCTGCAAGTCGTCGCGGAAATGCAGAAGCTCGGCGGCACCGCGGCGTTTATCGATGCGGAACACGCGCTGGACATTCAATACGCGGCCAAGCTCGGCGTGAATGTGTCGGACCTGCTGGTTTCGCAGCCGGACACCGGCGAACAGGCGCTCGAAATCGCGGACGCGCTGGTGCGCTCCGGCTCGATCGACATGATCGTGATCGACTCGGTCGCGGCACTCGTGCCGAAGGCTGAAATCGAAGGCGAAATGGGCGACTCGCTGCCGGGTCTGCAGGCGCGACTGATGTCGCAGGCGCTGCGCAAGCTCACCGGCACGATCAAGCGCACGAACTGCCTCGTTATCTTCATCAACCAGATCCGCATGAAGATCGGCGTGATGTTCGGCAATCCGGAAACCACCACCGGCGGTAACGCGCTGAAGTTCTACGCGTCGGTGCGTCTGGATATCCGCCGTATCGGTTCGATCAAGAAGAACGACGAAGTGATCGGCAACGAAACGCGCGTGAAGGTGGTGAAGAACAAGGTGGCGCCACCGTTCCGCGAAGCGATTTTCGACATCCTGTACGGCGAGGGCATTTCGCGTCAGGGTGAAATCATCGATCTCGGCGTGCAGGCGAAAATCGTCGATAAGGCGGGCGCCTGGTATAGCTACAACGGCGAGCGGATCGGCCAGGGCAAGGACAACGCACGCGAATTCCTGCGCGAGAACGCGGACATTGCGCGTGAAATCGAAAACCGTATTCGCGAGTCGCTGGGTGTGAACGCGATGCCGGCCGGAGCGGTGGTCGGCGCGGACGCGGAAGGCGCGGAAGTCGCAGACGAAGAGTAAGCACAGCGTGATGCGCAAGGGCCGACCGATGTCTGCGTCGGGTTCGGGACGCGGCGGCTTTGAACGTGCCGGTTCCGGACATGCCGGTGACGGACATGCCGGTGTTGAACGTGCTGGCGGCGAACGTGAAGCACGCGGCCCGCGCGATGACGGCGACAGCGGTTCCGGACGTGAAGCGAGCGGCCCGCGCGAGGAAAGCGAGGGCGGTTCTGAACGTGAGGTGAGCGGCCCGCGCGATAAGAGCGACGGCGGTTCTGATGGCGGAGCCGCCGCTGCATCTACCGGTGCATCCGCCGGTGCCTTTTCAACCGCTGCGGATCCATCGATCCCCGTCGATTCCTTCGACCCCTTCGAATCTTTTGACGCACATGACCGCGCGGCGGGCCGCGAGCCTTCCGCACGGTCGGGTTCCTCTGGTTCCGGTTCCCGTCCTCCTTCTGGTCCCCGCTTCGGCAGTCGATCCGGCGCTCGCCGCGTAGACGATGCCGCCGACGCAAGCCCCGCAGACGGCGAATCCACCTACACCCGCTCGCGCCGCCGACCCGGCGAAACCGATCCAACCTCCACCGGTTCGTCACGCCAACGCCCAACCCGTTCGCTGAAGGGCCGCGCACTGGCCTATCTATCGCGTCGCGAACACAGCCGTGCGGAACTGTCGCGCAAACTGCAGCCGTTCGTCGAAGAAAGCGATTCCCTCGATACGCTACTCGACACCCTCGAGCAGGAAGGCTGGCTGTCCGACTCGCGTTTCACCGAAAGTGTCGTGCACCGACGCGCATCGCGGCTCGGCGCGAACCGTATCGTCGGTGAACTGAAGCGGCAGGGGGTCGGTTCGGCGCTGATCGAAGAAACCGCCGCGCAATTGCGCGAAACCGAACTGGCGCGCGCGCAAGCGGTCTGGCGCAAAAAATACGGCCAGCTTCCGGACACACCTGCCGAACGCGCGAAACAGGCGCGCTTTCTCGTCTCGCGCGGCTTCTCGCAAGCCGTTGTCTCCAGAATCCTGAAAGGCATCGACGAAGACTGGAGCGCGGACTAGGCCGAGCCGGGCGCCGCCCGGCATAGCGCCCCGCTGCCGCTCAGCGCCCAGCCCCGAAAGCCTACCGGCAAGCCTGTTCCATTCGCACGGACGATGCCGAGGCGCCCATACCCGATATGCTAAAATCCGGGGGTTTCCAAATCCGGCCTCCTTTCCCCTCGCATGCCGCTTTCCCCGCCAGTGCCCCGTCAATTGCGCCATCGCCGCGCAATCCGAGCGGATGCCTTTGAGCGTGCGGATGGGTTGTGGGATATCGAGGCGTGCCTCACCGACGTCAAGCCGCGCGACACTGTGCTGGCGTCGGGCGTCCGGCCTAATGGCCTGCCGATCCATGAACTCTGGCTTCGCATCACCATCGATCGCAAGCTCACTGTCGTCGACGCCGAAGCGTCGTCGGCCTGGGTTCCATATCCCGGCCTTTGCGAAGCATCCAACCCCGCCTATCGGGCCCTCATCGGGCTCAACCTCCTCGATAACTTCCGCCGTCACGCCGCGCGTCTGCTCGGCGGCACGGTCGGCTGCACGCATCTCACCGAGCTTTGCGCGGTGCTGCCGAGCGCAGCGATCCAGGCATTCGCTGGCGACGTGTGGAACACGGCCAACGGCAATCCGGGCGAGGCAGGTCAAAGCGGCCAAGGGGACGCAAGCAGCGAACGCGCGGACGCACGCACACACACGCATTCAGACGAAAATTCAAACGATAAACCGCCATTCCAGCTGGGTCGCTGCCACGCGCTGCGATTCGACGGCGAGGCGGTACGGCAGTTCTATCCGCGCTGGTACGGCCGCGCACCGCGTCCGTCGCGGCCCGTCGCGGCGCCGCGTGCCGGTGCATCTGCTGCACAAGCACTTGCGGAGGAGACAGCCGGAAACGATGTTCTATCCAACTCTCAGACTGAAGGGAATCACGCATGAAGATTCACGAGTACCAGGGTAAGGAAATCCTGCGGAAATTCGGAGTCGCGGTACCGCGCGGCAAGCCGGTGTTCTCGGTGGAAGATGCGGTCAAGGCCGCACAGGAGCTGGGCGGCCCGGTGTGGGTCGTGAAGGCTCAGATCCACGCGGGTGGCCGAGGCAAGGGCGGCGGCGTGAAGGTCGCGAAGTCGCTCGACCAGGTCCGCGAGTACGCAAACCAGATTCTCGGCATGCAGCTCGTCACGCACCAGACCGGCCCGGAAGGCCAGAAGGTGAACCGCCTGCTGATCGAAGAAGGCGCTGACATCAAGAAGGAACTGTATGTCGGCCTCGTGATCGATCGCGTGTCGCAGAAGGTCGTCGTGATGGCGTCGAGCGAAGGCGGTATGGACATCGAAGAAGTCGCCGAGAAGCACCCGGAAGCGATCCACAAGGTTGCGGTAGATCCGTCGAAGGGCCTGCAAGACTCGGAAGCCGACAGCCTCGCGAAGAAGATCGGCGTGCCCGACGCATCGGTGCCGCAAGCACGCGCGATCCTGCAAGGCCTGTACAAGGGCTTCTGGGAAACGGACGCATCGCTCGCCGAAATCAACCCGCTCATCCTGACCGGCGACGGCAAGGTGATCGCGCTGGACGCGAAGTTCAACTTCGATTCGAACGCACTGTTCCGTCATCCGGAAATCGTCGCGTATCGCGATCTGGACGAAGAAGATCCGGCTGAAGTCGAAGCGTCGAAGTTCGACCTCGCGTATATCTCGCTCGACGGCAACATCGGCTGCCTCGTGAACGGCGCGGGCCTCGCGATGGCGACCATGGACACCATCAAGCTGTTCGGCGGCGAGCCGGCGAACTTCCTCGACGTCGGCGGTGGCGCGACGACCGAGAAGGTCACCGAAGCGTTCAAGATCATGCTGAAGAACCCGAACCTGACGGCGATTCTCGTCAACATCTTCGGCGGCATCATGCGCTGCGACGTGATCGCGGAAGGCGTGATCGCGGCGTCGAAGGCGGTGTCGCTGAAGGTGCCGCTCGTCGTGCGCATGAAGGGCACGAACGAAGACCTCGGCAAGAAGATGCTTGCCGAATCGGGCCTGCCGATCATCGCGGCGGACAGCATGGAAGAGGCTGCGCAGAAGGTTGTCGCGGCGGCGTCGGGCAAGAAGGCTTAAGGCCCCGCGCTCATCACCGGATACGAATGGCGGCGCGAACGCGCGGCGCTTGAGGCATGCGGGGCATCTCGCACGCAGCGCGCGCAACGCGAAGCCAAACGAACAGAGGTCAATACATGTCGATTCTGATCAACAAAGACACGAAGGTCATCACGCAGGGCATTACCGGCAAGACCGGTCAGTTCCATACGCGCGCATGCCGTGAATACGCAAACGGCCGCGAAGCCTACGTCGCGGGCGTGAACCCGAAGAAGGCCGGCGAAGACTTCGAAGGCATTCCGATCTACGCGAGTGTGAAGGAAGCGAAGGCCGAAACCGGCGCGACCGTGTCGGTTATTTACGTGCCGCCGGCAGGCGCCGCGGCTGCGATCTGGGAAGCGGTCGAAGCCGACCTCGATCTCGCGATCTGCATCACCGAAGGCATTCCGGTGCGCGACATGATCGAAATCAAGGACCGCATGCGTCGCGAAAACCGCAAGACGCTGCTGCTCGGACCGAACTGCCCGGGCACGATCACGCCGGACGAACTGAAGATCGGCATCATGCCGGGCCACATTCACCGCAAGGGCCGCATCGGCGTCGTGTCGCGTTCGGGCACGCTGACGTACGAAGCAGTCGGTCAGCTGACGGCGCTGGGCCTCGGCCAGTCGTCGGCAGTCGGTATCGGCGGCGACCCGATCAACGGTCTGAAGCACATCGACGTGATGAAGATGTTCAACGACGATCCGGAGACGGATGCGGTCATCATGATCGGTGAGATCGGCGGTCCGGACGAAGCGAACGCCGCGCACTGGATCAAGGACAACATGAAGAAGCCGGTGGTCGGCTTTATCGCGGGCGTGACGGCGCCTCCGGGCAAGCGCATGGGCCACGCCGGCGCGCTGATCTCGGGCGGTGCGGACACGGCGGACGCGAAGCTGGAAATCATGGATGCTTGCGGCATCAAGGTGACGAAGAACCCGTCGGAAATGGCCCGCCTGCTGAAGTCGGTGCTGTAAAGGCCGGTTTGCCGCACTAGCTCGTTTCCCTCGTTTCATCACGGCGTTTGCCCCCAGGTTTGTCGCCAGGGGTTTTGCGCCGACGTTGTTCCTCTACGTTGTTCCAATGCGCCGACGTGCTTCTTAGGTACGTCGGCGCATTTTTTTGTTACTCTTACGAAATTCTTTCGTAAGACGTCGCGCCTGACAGACGAAGCGAGAGAGCCCGGCTCTCCCGCTTTTTTTGTTGCCTGTTCTTTCCACACGCTTTTATCCTGCTTTCATGCTCGAGTTCTTCGCGACGCTCCATTGGGGCGCGGTCTTCCAGATCATCGTTATCGATATCCTCCTCGGTGGCGATAACGCGGTGGTGATCGCCCTCGCGTGCCGCAATCTGCCGGACAGCCAGCGCACGCGCGGCATCCTGTGGGGCACGCTCGGCGCGATTCTGCTGCGCGTCGTGCTGATCGTATTCGCGGTCGCGCTGCTCGATGTGCCGCTGCTCAAGTTCGCCGGCGGCCTGCTGCTGTTGTGGATCGGCGTGCGCCTGCTCGCGCCCGCGCACGACGTGCACGCGAACATCAAACCCGCCGACAAGCTGATCAGCGCGATCAAGACGATCATCGTCGCGGACGCGGTAATGAGCCTCGACAACGTGATTGCGATTGCCGGCGCCGCGGAGCAAGCGGACCCGGAGCACCGCATCGCGCTCGTGATCTTCGGCCTCGCGGTGAGCATTCCGCTGATTGTGTGGGGCAGCCAGATCGTGCTGCGGCTGCTCGACCGCTATCCGGTTATCGTGTCGCTGGGCGCCGCGCTGCTGGGCTGGATTGCAGGCGGACTCATCATCAACGACCCGGCCGGCGACCGCTGGCCGATTCTCGACACGCCGGCCGCCGAGTACGGCATGTGCATTGCCGGCGCGCTGTTCGTGCTGATCGTCGGCCATCTGATCAAACGCCGCAACGCGCGGGTGGCCAGCCACTCGTCACACTAGCGGCGCTGCTTCATGCGCTGCGCCGTTCACCGTTGTTCACCCTTCACCGCAGGCACTCTACGGCAATTCGCCGGCCGCGAACATATGCCGTTCGGCTGACTAGGTCTGCGCGGCAACACTCGATACGATGGCAGCGCCTGTCCTGATGTCCGGGGCAGGCGTTTCTGTTTCGAGGAGTTTGCAGATGATCACACCTGTCGCCGTTTATTCGCTGTCTTCGTTTTATTCGCGCCGCCGTTTCAATCCGCCGGACGGCCGCTGGCAATGGCCGCTGGGGCTCGCGCGCGCCTGTTACGCCGCCTATGGTTTCACGCTGATCGAACTGATGATCGTGCTTGCGATCGTCGGGGTGATCGCGTCGTATGCGGTGCCCGCGTATCAGGACTATCTGGCGCGCAGCCGGGTGGGCGAGGGCTTGTCGCTCGCCGCGTCCGCGCGGCTGACGGTCGCCGAGAACGCCGCGAGCGGCAATGCGTTGGGCGGCGGCTATACGTCGCCGCCCGCCACGCGCAACGTGAAGTCGATCCATGTCGACGACGACAGCGGGCAGATTACCGTCGCCTTCACCACGCGCGTCGCGCCGGACGACACGAACACGCTGGTGCTGGTCCCGTCGGTGCCGGATAACGCGGATGCGCCTACCGCGCGTGTCGGCCTCGCGAAAGGCGTGACGCTGCCGGGCGTCGTGACCTGGGAGTGCTTCGCAGGCGGCAAGAACGCGTCGTCGCTGCCCGCGCCGGGGACGGGGCCGTTGCCCGCGGAGGTGGCGAAGCTGCCGCCCAATCTCGCGCCGCCCGAGTGCCGCGCCTGATCCACGCGGTGCACGGTTCTTGCAACAACGCCACGGTTAACTTGATCACATCGGCGTATTTCGGCACAGCCGGCGCACATCGGGACAAATCTTTTGTATAGTGCGCCGGTTGCCGACGTCTCCCATTGCTCATGCCCACGACTTTTGCACGCTATCTTTCACTGTTCCTGCTGGTTTGCGCGTTGATCCTGCCGTATGCGGTCGTCAACCATACCTACCCGATCCCGACGTTCTACGCGGAATTCACCGCGCTCGCGTTGTATGTGCTGACCGGTGCGGGCGTCGCGCTGATGTACTGGACGGCGAGTCCGCGCATGCAGTTCAGCACGCCGGCGGTGGCGCTCGTGCCGCTCGGGTTCGGCATCGTGCTGATCGTGCAGACTTTCGTGCTGCCGCTCGCGCAACCGTCGATGGCCTGGCTGGGCGCCGGCTTCCTGCTGGCCGCGCTGATGGCCACGCATATCGGCTACGGTTTCAACCGCGCGGAGATGACCGAAACCGTGTTGTGCGTCGGCGCGGGCGCGATGATCATCGGTGCGCTCTTTGCGGTGTTCTGCCAGGTGATCCAGCTGTTTCACCTCGAGGTGAAAGTCACGCCGTTCGTCGTCGCGTACAACGTGATGGTCGACCGTCGGCCGTTCGGGAACATGGCGCAGGCGAACCATCTGGCCAGCTGCATCGCGTTCGGGGTGGCCGGCGCAATGTTTCTCGTGCAGACGCGGCGGCTGAATGTTGCCGTGTGGGCGTTGCTGTCGGCCATTTTTTCGCTGGGGCTGGCGCTCACCGTTTCGCGCGGTCCGTGGCTGCAAACCGGCGTGATCGTCGTCGCGGGCCTGTGGATGGCATTGGCCGAAAAGCGGCGCAATCCGCACCTTCGCCGCAGCGACCGTGAATGGCTGGTTCCGTTCGCGCTGGCGCTGCTGTTCGTGATAGTCAACGTGCTGGTGCGTTGGGCGAACGTCCGTTTTCACTTCAACCTCGAAGTGTCGGCGGCGGATCGCTTCCGCGAGGCGGGGAAAATCGCACCGCGCCTTGCACTGTGGAATTACGGCTGGACCATGTTCAAGTCGCATCCGCTGCTCGGCGTCGGTTGGGGCGAGTTTCCGCGCTACCAGTTCGATTTCGTGAAGCAGCTCGGTCACGTCGAGATCGCAAACAACTCGCACGATATCTTTATCGATCTGCTCGCGAAAACCGGTTTGATCGGCTTCGCCATCGTGCTGCTGGGTTTGCTCGCGTGGGCGATCCGTGTGCTGCGCGAGCCGCATACGGCAGCACGCGTGTTCGGGCTTGCGATTATCGGCGTGCTCGTGATGCATGCGCTCGTCGAGTATCCGCAGCAGTACATGTTCTTCCTGCTGCCGGCGATGTTCATCTTCGGACTGCTGGACACCAGGCCGTTGCGGTGGGTGCCACGCGGTGCATCGCTAACCTTGTATACGATCGTCGTGTGCTTCGGGCTTGCCGCGTTGTATCCGGTGCTGCGCGACTACAACCGCGCCGAAGTGCTGTACTACGGGTCGCATCCGGCGGAGCAATATGAGGCGAATCCGTCATTCCTGTTCGGCGCATGGGGCGAGTACGGCATGGCGACGCTGCTGCCGATGAACAGCATGAACCTGCCGTACAAGCTCGAGATGCACAAGCAGGCCATTGCGTTGCTGCCGGGCGAGACGGTGTTGCGCCGTTATGCGGTGCTGCAGGCGTTGAATGGCGACACGCAGAGCGCCTACGACACCGTCGAACGTCTGAAGCTCTTCGCGGAAGAGTTGAACGACTGGCCGTCGCAACTCGCGTATCTGTACAGCCTGTGCGATGACCAGAAGTCGCTCGCGGGCTTCAAGGCGGAACTGGTGAAGAAGTATGGAACGCCGCCGAAGGACATCAATCAGGACGACGAGGGCGACGACGAAGACGGTTGATTGCACTCAAACGTGCACGCAAAAGCGCACCCAAGAGCACACCCAAAAGCGCACTCAAACACGCACTTACACAGGGGCAACCCAATCCCCCGACTTCCCGCCATGCTTCTCCAGCACGCGAACGTCGGTGATCGTCATCCCGCGGTCTACGGCCTTGCACATGTCGTAGACCGTCAGTAGCCCGACCTGGACGGCGGTCAGCGCTTCCATCTCGACACCGGTGCGCCCGCGCGTTTCCACTTGCGCGGTGCAATGCACGCCCGGCAGCGTGTCATCGAGTTCGAAGTTCACCGTCACCCGTGTCAGCGCCAGCGGATGACACAGCGGAATCAGATCCGCGGTCCGTTTCGCCCCCTGGATCGCCGCAATCCGCGCGATGCCGATCACATCGCCCTTTTTCGCATTGCCGTCGCGAATCAGCGCGAACGTGGCCGGCAGCATCCGGATCGACCCGCGCGCGATCGCGACGCGTTGCGTCTCCTCTTTGCCGCCGACATCGACCATATGCGCCTGGCCGGCCGCGTCGAAGTGGGTGAGTTCAGGCATGGTTTGCTCCTATTTTCCTGTTGCAGGTTGGCGTCGATCATTGCGGCGGCGGCTTTGTGCCGTCCGCTGAATTCCCCTGTAGCGGCGCGCGCTAGAATTTGACCATACGCCGTCTGTCTTCGCACGGTCGCGACCGGGCGTCTGGCTACAATCGTGCGAGATTGATCTAACGGGGCACGCAACCGAGCACCCAACCGAGTACTCAACCGACCACCCACCCGCGCACCTCGCAATGCGTTCGAAACGGTTTCTTGCCGCGTTGTTATCCATCGCGCTTGCCGCCCCGCCGCCGTTGCTGGCGCAAGCCGCGAGCAGCAGTTTGCCGCTCGAATCCGGTCCGCTCGAACAATATGCATCGCCAATTCTGTCGCCCGATATCGCGCAGGGCATCTTCGGCACCTATGGCGGCGCGCAAGCGCGCTTTTCCGGCAACGCCGGTGGCAATTCGAGCCTGCGCGCGCCCATCACGACACAGCAGTTGCCCGATCTCGGCGACGGCTCCGGCGGCTCGCTCACACCGCAGGCCGAGCGCAAACTCGGCGAGCGCGTCATGCGCGAGGTGCGGCGCGATCCCGACTATATCGGCGACTGGCTGGTGCGCGACTATCTGAATTCGGTATCGGCGAAGCTTGCGGCGGCCGCCAGCGCGCAATACATCGGCGGATACCGGCCGGACTTCGATCTGTTCGCCATCCGCGATCCGCAAATCAATGCGTTCTCGCTGCCGGGCGGCTTTATCGGCGTGAACACCGGGCTGATTGTCGCGACGCAGACCGAGTCGGAACTCGCATCGGTGATCGGCCACGAAATGGGACACGTGCTGCAGCGGCATATCGCCCGGATGATCACCGCGAGCGAGCACGGCACCTACGCGGCGCTCGCCAGCACGCTGTTCGGTGTGCTGGCCGGCGTGCTGGCCCACAGCGGCGATCTCGGCACCGCAATCGCGCTCGGCGGCCAGGCGTATGCGGTCGACAATCAGCTGCGCTTTTCGCGTTCGGCCGAGCACGAAGCGGATCGCGTCGGCTTCCAGCTGATGTCGGGCGCAGGCTACGACCCATACGGAATGGTGTCGTTCTTCGAGCGGCTCGATCGCGCATCGATGGCTGACACGGGCGTGCCGGCCTACGCGCGCACCCACCCGCTGACCGGCGAGCGCATCGCGGATATGTCCGACCGCGCGCGCCGCTCGCCATACCGGCAGCCGCATCAGGCGCCCGAATACGGTTTCGTGCGCGCGCGTGCGCGCGTGCTGCAGGACCGCTCACGCAGCGACTACGCGGATGAGATCACGCGGATGCGTTCGGAGATCGAAGACAAGACCGCGCTGAACGTCGCCGCGAACTGGTACGGCATCGCGTACGCGCAGATGCTGCTCGAACGCTATGCCGATGCGGCGGCGTCTTTAGCGACCGCACGGCAGACGTTCGAAGCGAGTGCGCGCAGAGAGGGGGAAACGGCGCGCAGTTCGCCGAGCCTCGATGTGCTCGCGGCCGACATCGCGCGCCGCGCCGGCCATGACGACGATGCGTTGAGGCTCGCGCAGCTTGCGCAAACGCGCTGGCCGGACTCGCATGCGGCGATCGACATGCATCTGCGCACGTTGCTCACCGCGAAGCGCTTCAAGGACGCGCAGATGCAGGCGCAGCGCGAGACCGAAGCGGAGCCGCAGCAGCCGGCATGGTGGCTGTATCTCGCGCAGGCGAGCGCCGGAGCGGGCGACACGCTGACGCAGCATCGCGCGCTTGCCGAGCAATTCGCGCTCGATGGCGCGTGGCCGTCGGCGATCCGCCAACTGAAGGAAGCGCGCGATATCAAGACCGCGGGCTACTACGATCTGTCGACGATCGACGCACGCCTGCATGAGTTCGAGGCACGTTACAAGGAAGAGCGCGAAGACGATAAGGACAAGATCTGAGCGCGAAGATCGGCGTGTTGGGCACGCGTTGCGCGGAGCGTTCGGGCAGGCATCGCGGTTGTTGTCGTTGCGGCTTATGTGTCGCTCACGCGGCGGCTATGCGAACCGCGCGGCCTTCATTGCGATCGACATAACCCCGCAGCTACCACTTGCATGGCCACGACAGCGGCCATTCACGCGTCGCGCCTGTCACCCGTGCCGTCAGTTGCGACCACTGCGGCAGCAGCCCGCGCGGCCGGACTCGCTACAAACTCAAAGCGCGCCGCCACCTTCGCGCGCTCGATCGGCTGCAGCGGCAGCACGTGGCCATCACGCCAATTGAACGCGCCCGACGCGCCATCCGCGCAATCGTCGACGAGTTCCGCATGCCCGGAAAAGAGATCGAGATCATGGTCATGCAGCGCGGCCACCCGTGCCGGCGATGCATCATCGGCAAACAGCACACCGCCTTCATCGTCGACAAACACCGCAGCCGGCGTAAACGGCTGCCCCGTGTGATCGGTCAGCGTCAGCGCGCCGCCGCTCGACTCATCGGCCGACAGCCGCACGATCCACGGCGTATAGACGAGCTCGACATACACGCGTTGCGGTCCGTTCTGAAAGAACCATTGCCCGTCGTCATCGCACTCGTAGTTGCGGTTGATAAAGCCGATCAGCGCCGCATGCCGGATCGGCTCGCCGAGCGCGCCGCGCGCCTGTGCGGCGTCGTCGCGCATGCGCCACGTGCCGCGTCGGTCGAGCAGCAGCCAGCCGGTGCAATGCGGCACGTTCGGCCATTTGGCGAGCGCCTGCCTGACGATCTCATCCATGCTGCGTGTAAGGCGTGAGGTAACCGAAGATCCGCTCCGACAGCCAGTCGATCCTGCCCGGAAACGGCCCCGTCATGAAACCGACGTGTCCGCCGTGCGCGGGCTGATCGAGTTCGACCGCACGCGATACCTCATGCGGCGACGGCAACACCGCGCCCGGCAGGAACGGATCGTTGCGCGCATTGAGCACGAGCGTCGGCACCGTGATTTCCGGCAGCCACGGCCGCGACGCCGCGCGCGTCCAGTAATCGTCAGCATTCCGAAAGCCGTGCAACGGTGCGGTGACGACGTCGTCGAATTCGTACATCGTGCGACTCGCGAGCATCGTGTTCAGATCGAAGAGACCCGGGTATTGCGTCAGTTTGCGCTGCGCTTTGCGCTTGAGCGTCTTCAGGAAGCTGCGCGTGTAGACCATGCCGAAGCCTTGCGACAGCATGCGTCCGCCCGCGTGCACGTCGAGCGGCGCGGAAATCGCCGCCGCGGCCGCGACAAACGATGCGTCTTCGCGACGCTCGCCGAGCCAGCGCAGCAGCACGCTGCCGCCGAGCGACACGCCGGCCACGACAAGCGGCCCGCGATGCGATTCGCGCAGCCGCCGCAGCACCCAGTCGACTTCGTCGCTATCCGCGAGGTGATAAAAACGCGGCATCAGATTGAGCGGCCCGCTGCAACTGCGAAAGTGCGGGACGACCGCATGCCAGCCGCGCCGGCGCGCGGCGTCCATCAGCGCGAGCGCGTAGTGCGAGGTCGAACTGCCTTCGAGGCCATGAAACAGCACGAAAAGCGGCGCGCCGTCGGGTGCTTCGTCGGCTGCGTGGTCGGACGGCGCGTGCTGCGCATCATGCGCCAGCCAGTCGAGATCGATAAAGTCGCCGTCCGGCGTTTCCCAGCGCTCACGCCGGTAGCTCACCGCGGGACGGCGCCCGAACAGTGCGGGCACGATGGTCTGAGCGTGACTGTTCGGCAGCCACAGCGGCGCGCGGTAGAGCATGTCGACGGTCGCCCCGACCGCCGCCGCGGCGCGGTTTCGCGTGGGGGAAGCGTGCTTGTCGTGCGTCGTGCTCATTGCAGTACCGGTCGAATCAGCGGGTCACGAAGGCGCCGCTCAATGCAGTGGCCCCTGGCCGTGTCTCATTTTGGCAGCGAACTGCGCGGCGGTTTCGTTCGGCATCGCACTCGCGTGGATATGCGCAATGCGCCATTCGCCACGTTCGTGGACCATCACATAGGTGGTGAACACCATCGCGGGCATCGCGGCCGGATTCGCCGGCCGGTGCGCTTCGGCAATCGCGTAGACGACCGTGCCGAGGCTGTCGTAGACACGGATGTCGAGCGGTTCGATCGATACCGGCGTCACTTCGAGCTGCGCGGTGAGCCCGGCGCGAATGTTCTCGAGACCGTGCAGGTGCGAACCGTCCGCGCAGATGCAGGTGACGAACTCTTCGTCGATCCACAGGCCCATCAGACTCTCGATGTTGACCTCCGCGACCGCCTGGTAATAGGCGTTCAGGGTATCCGCAGCGGCTTCGAAGATATGGGCGAAACGTGGCATGGCTCGTCAGTCTGTTAGGCGCAACGTGCGCGGTTGCAGGTGATACGGCATCGACGGGCGGCGGGGCGCTTCACGCGAGCGCCGCGTACCGCATGCATGGCGCGCCCTTGCACCGGCGCGCACGGCCCGTCGGCGGCGGCCAACCGCGAGAATGCCCGCGCCGCAAGACGCGCGCATGACGCGCCGACGCGCCTGTCGTGCAGCCAATTGCGGCCTGCGCGAGCGGCCACCGCGTGGCCACGGACGGACCGCTTCGGCGACGGTCGCCGTTGCCGCGCCCTGCCGCAACGCCATTGCGCCGGCCTGCGCGCCGTGCTTTGCGTTGCGCTGCGCCTGCTACCGTTGCGCGATCAACATGCCGCGCAGGTCGTCAAATACCTGCTCGGCGCTCAACTGCCGCAAACAATTCAGATGACCGAGCGGACATTCGCGTTCGAAGCATGGACTGCATTCGAGATTCAGCCATTGTACCTTTGCGAGGTCCGACAAGGGCGGGGTGTGGCGCGGATCAGTCGATCCGAACATCGCGACGAGCGGCCGGCGTAGCGCGGCGGCAACGTGCATCAGGCCGGAATCGTTGGTGACTACCGCATTGGCGCGCGAGATCAGCGCGCATGCCTCGCCGAGCGCGGTCTGGCCGCACAGGTTGCGCACGTTCGGCGCGCGGTCGGCAATCGCCTGCGCGATCGGCGAGTCTTTCGGCGAGCCGAGCGCGACGATCTGCGTATACGGGAATGATTGCCCGACCATCTGCGCGAGTGCGGCGAAGTGCTCGGGCGGCCAGCGTTTCGCGGGGCCGTACTCGGCGCCCGGGCAGAACACGAGCAGCGGCACGCGCGTGTCGAGGTTGAAGCGCGCCGATACGCGCGATGCCTCGTTCAGGTCGACGTCGAGGCGCGGCGCCGGCAGATCGTCGGGCACTTTCGCGCCGGGTGCGTACGCGAGCGCCGCGTAGTGGCCGACCATCGGCGGGCGTTCGTTCTTGCGCGGGGTCGCGTGGCGCACGTTCAGCAGGCCGTAGCGGCTCTCGCCGGTGTAGCCGATGCGCAGCGGCACGCCCGCGAGCCACGGCACGAGCGCCGATTTCAGCGAATTGGGCAGCACGTACGCGGCGTCGTAGCCGACATCGCGCAGGTCGCTCGCCAACTGCCAGCGGCGCAGCATCTGCAGCTTGCCGTGCGCGAGGTCGGTCGCGTAGACATCGCGGATCTCGGGCATCCGCTCGAGCACCGGCGCGACCCAGCTGGGCGCAACCGCGTCGATCACGATGCGCGGATGAAGTTTCACGAGGCGCGCAAACAGCGGCTGCGCCATCAATGCGTCACCGATCCAGTTCGGTGCGATAACCAACGCGCGACGCATCAGGGTGATTGTCCGGTGTCGAAAAGAATCGCCGCGCGCGCAAGGCGTGCGGCGTTCAGGTTATTGGAATGAAAGTGGCGCGCCCACGCCCGTACCGGCGCGGCAGGATCACACAGGGCGCGGCGTCAAAGCGCGCTGCTTGCGGCGTGGTGCGCAGCGCGCGCACGGCCGCAGGCAGCCGCGCTGCGCGCGGGCCTTGCCGGGACGCGGCCGGTTTCAGTGGCCTTTGACCACTTCGCCGTCGCGCAGCTTGTAGCGGGTGCCGCAATACGGGCAGCGCGCTTCGCCATGCGTAACGTCGATAAAGACGCGCGGATGCATGCTCCAGCGCGGCATGGCCGGATTCGGGCAGTAAGCGGGCAGATCCTTTGCCGACAACTCGACCAGCGGCATTTCCTTGATTTCGCTCATGAGGCTTTTCTCGTCTATACGGGATGCCGGGCGCGCGGCCGGCTGTGATCAGCGCAGGGGCGGCGCCCGCTCAGGTTGAGCTCGAATCAGACCTTCGTGAGCCAGTGCGCGTACTTTGCGCTCTTGCCGTTCACGATGTCGAAGAACCCGGATTGCAGCTTCTCGGTGATCGGGCCGCGCATGCCGGCGCCGATCGTGCGATTGTCCAGTTCGCGGATCGGCGTGACTTCGGCGGCCGTACCGGTGAAGAACGCTTCGTCGGCGGTGTAGACCTCGTCGCGCGTGATGCGCTTTTCGATCACTTCGATGCCGGCGTCTTTCGCGAGCGTGATGACCGTATCGCGCGTGATGCCGTCGAGGCACGACGACAGGTCCGGCGTGTACAGCTTGCCGTTGTTCACGAGGAAGAAGTTCTCTCCCGAGCCTTCGGACACGTAGCCGTCGACGTCGAGCAGCAGCGCTTCGTCGTAGCCGTCGGCGGTCGCTTCCTGGTTTGCGAGGATCGAGTTCACGTACCAGCCCGACGCCTTCGCGCGGACCATCGAGATATTCACGTGATGACGCGTGAACGACGACGTCTTCACGCGGATGCCCTTCGTCATGCCGTCTTCGCCGAGGTAGGCGCCCCACGGCCAGGCGGCGATCGCAACGTGAATGGTGTTGCCGCGCGCCGACACGCCGAGCTTTTCCGAGCCGACCCAGATGATCGGACGCAGGTAGCACGACTCGAGCTTGTTCTCACGCACCACTTCGCGTTGCGCGGCGGAAATGGTTTCCTGATCGAACGGCACGTCCATCTGGAAGATCTTCGCCGAGTTGAAGAGACGCTTGGTGTGCTCTTTCAGGCGGAAAATCGAGGTGCCGCCGTCGGCCGTCTGATATGCGCGCACGCCTTCGAAAACGCCCATTCCATAGTGCAGCGTGTGAGTGAGCACGTGGATCTTGGCGTCGCGCCAGTCGATGAGCTTGCCATCCATCCAGATCTTGCCGTCGCGGTCGGCCATTGACATACGTTTCTCCAGGGCGGTGCAGTAGCGAGTAATTAGATTGCAGAAGTGCAACGACAAAGCCGCCGCCCGAGCAGGCTCGCCTGAACGGGGGTAACCGGGGCGACGACCGGGCCTGGCAGGTAGCCCAAGCCTCGCAAACGCGCCTGGCGACTGAGCCCGACAACCGGCCCGACAACCAGCCTGACAACTGAACCGTGCGCGCTGCAACGGGCTGGCTGCAGTAGCTTCGGGGCGGCGAAGAGCAATATTTTAGCGTCTTTTACGCGACGACCGGACATTCCCGAGCAGGCCGGACGCTATAATTCCGCGCACGCATAACATGAATTCATTTTCGTCATCGGGCCGTCCACCACCGGTCGGCCCGTCCGGACGACCCTTCCCGCCGCTGCGCGATGGTGCGCGCCGGCCTTTTCCGTCTCATGCTCGCTCGCCTGTCCGAACCTGATCGCCGCGCTTTTCACGAGGGCCTGCGCACCTATTCGCCGACCTTGATGGCGATCTTCTCGTGGGGGCTCGTCACCGGCATCGCGATGAGCAAATCGGTGATGACGATGCCGCAGGCGCTCGGCATGTCGCTGCTCGTTTACGCGGGCTCGTCGCAACTCGCGGTGCTGCCGCTGCTCGCCGCCAAGCTGCCGATCTGGACCGTGCTGCTCACCGCCGCGATGGTCAACACGCGCTTTGTCATCTTCAGCGCGGGGCTCGCGCCGCACTTCGCGTATCTGCCGCTGTGGCGGCGTCTGCTGCTCGGCTACTTCAACGGCGACATCATCTACCTGCTGTTCCAGAAGAAGGCCTTTGCCACCGGCTATGTGCCGGGCAAGGAAGCGTTCTTCTGGGGCATGGCGGTCGCCAGCTGGCTGTCGTGGCAGGTGTCGTCGATCATCGGCATCCTGCTCGCGAGTCTGTTCCCGGACAACTGGGGCTTGAGTCTCGCGGGCACGCTCGCGCTCATTCCGATCATGGTGTCGGCCATCGCGAACCGCTCGACGCTTGCCGCGGTCGCGGTGGCGGGTATCGTCTCGCTGGTGCTGTTCGACCTGCCGTACCGGCTCGCGTTGCCGCTCGCGGTGTTCGCGGCGATCGCGGCCGGCAGCGCGACGGACCTGATGGTCGAGCGCACCGACCTGCGCCGCGTGCGCCGCATTCGCCGCGTTCGCGATGGCGCCGGAGACCCGCCATGACTTCCACGCAGATCTGGCTTGCGATTCTCGGCATGATGTTCGTGACCGCGCTCACGCGCGCGCTGTTTCTGATCGGCGGCGAGCGCACGGTGCTGCCGGAGCGCGTGCAACGGATGCTGCGCTACGCGCCGGCCGCCGCGTTGATCGCGGTCGTGCTGCCGGACGTGCTGGTGACCGGCGATGGGGTGTCGTTCGCGCTGTCGAATCACGATTTTTACGCGACGCTTGCAGGGCTTGTCTGGTATTTGCTGCGACGCAGTATGGTGGAGACGATCATCGTCGGGATGCTGGTTTTCACGGCGCTCAGGTTGTTGCTGTAGGGCAGTCGGCGCGCGTGCGCGACATGCGCGGCAGCGTCGGTGTGGCGTCGCAATGACGTCGCCGTGGCGACAACAGTGCGCGACAGTGCGCAACCCGCGAAGGCCGGCCGAAGCGGGCGACGCAGATGAGGCATGAACGGTGGAGCGGTCACGCGGGAACGTTTCGAGCAAACGCGATGCGACGGCGTTTCCCGAATATTGTCAATCAGCCGGGGGCGGATCGAAACGGCAAGGGGATCGGTTAAAATGGCAGCCTCCTGGCGCCTGCATGCAGCCTGCAACCTGGCCGCCGGTCGGGCCGCTGCATTGACCGCGACGTTCGCGTCGCTCATGCCGCCGCCGTCGACCGCCCGCGCAGCGTCCGCCACCGCCTTCCAATCAACTCGCATACACATGTCCATGAGCCACGTATTGCGTCTCTCCGATCTGATCGCCGAAGGCAAGCTGTCCGGTAAACGCGTTTTCATTCGCGCCGACCTGAACGTCCCGCAGGACGACACCGGCAACATTACAGAAGACACCCGCATCCGCGCCTCCGTGCCGGGCATCAAGGCGGCGCTCGATGCCGGCGCGGCCGTGATGGTCACCTCGCACCTGGGCCGCCCGACCGAGGGCGAACTGAAGCCCGAAGATTCGCTCGCACCCGTGGCGACGCGCCTCGCCGAACTGCTCGGCCGCGACGTGCCGCTCGTGCAGCAGTGGGTCGAGAACGGCGTGAACGTCGCGCCCGGCCAGCTCGTGCTGCTCGAAAACTGCCGCGTCAACAAGGGCGAAAAGAAGGACTCGGACGAACTCGCGCAGAAAATGGCGAAGCTGTGCGACGTCTATGTGAATGACGCGTTCGGCACCGCGCATCGCGCGGAAGCCACCACGCACGGCATCGCGAAGTACGCGCCTGTCGCATGCGCGGGTCCGCTGCTGGCCGCCGAGCTCGAAGCGCTCGGCAAGTCGCTCGGCGCACCGAAGCGGCCGCTCGTCGCGATCGTCGCCGGCTCGAAGGTGTCGACCAAGCTCACCATCCTGAAGTCGCTGGCCGAAAAGGTCGATCAGCTGATCGTCGGCGGCGGCATTGCGAATACGTTCATGCTGGCCGCGGGGCTGAAGATCGGCAAGTCGCTCGCCGAAGCCGACCTGGTGAGCGAAGCGAAGGCGATCATCGAGCAGGCGAAGGCGCGCGGCGCGTCGGTGCCGATTCCGATGGATGTCGTCAGCGCGAAAGAATTTGCGTCGGGCGCGAAGGCGGAAGTCAAGCAGGTCGCCGACGTGCAAGACGACGACATGATTCTCGATATCGGGCCGCAAACCGCGAAGGTGCTGGCCTCGCAACTCGAAAAGGCCGGCACGATCGTCTGGAACGGCCCGGTCGGCGTGTTCGAATTCGACCAGTTCGGCAACGGCACGAAGACGCTTGCCGAAGCGATCGCGAAGTCGTCCGCGTATTCGATCGCGGGCGGCGGCGATACGCTCGCGGCCATCGCGAAGTACGGTATTCACGACAAGGTCAGCTATATCTCGACGGGCGGCGGCGCGTTCCTCGAATTCCTCGAGGGCAAGAAGCTGCCGGCGGTCGAAGTCCTCGAATCGCGAGCCTGAACGTGGCGCAGCGCTCTGCCTCCAGCACCCGGAAAGCACGCGCGTCGTCGCGTGCGGGATCGACGGCGGGAGCGCGCGCCGTAGAGCATGCGACGGCGCAGCCCGCGCCGTCGCAGCAGGCAGCCAACACAGCGGCTGACGAAGCTGCCAACAAAATGGCCAGCCAGGCGGCCAACGAAGCCGCCAATAAAATGGTCAAGCAAGCCGCCAACCCGGCGGCCGACGAAGCGGCGCGGGCCACGGCCGACGCGGCTGTCGCGGTCGCCGAACTGGACGAACCCGCTTCGAACACGATGGCGTCACACACGCCGTCGCACAATAGCGCGGCTCACCGCGCAACAGCACTTCATAACACGACGCCGGCGTCGACTGCGTACCCCACCCGCAGCGGCGCAATCAGCATGAACGGCGCATTCGCCCCGGTAGTCACCGTCGGCACGCAGCCTCCGCACCCGACACAGAGCGCACTTCCCAGCGAATCCACCCACACGAGGAGACTCATGCATCGCGCCACCAAGATAGTCGCTACCATCGGCCCGGCTTCCAGCACGCTGGACATCCTGAAACAAATGATCGAGGCGGGCCTCGACGTGGTGCGGCTCAATTTTTCCCACGGCACGGCCGACGATCACCGTCAGCGCGCCGAATTCGTACGTGAAGCGGCTCGCCAGGCGGGCCGCGAGGTCGGCCTGATGGCCGATCTGCAAGGACCGAAAATCCGCGTCGGCAAGTTCGAGAACGGCAAGGTCACGCTGATCGCCGGCAACACGTTCATCCTCGATGGCGACTGCGAGCTCGGCAACGACGAGCGCGTCGGTCTGGACTACAAGGATTTGCCGCGCGACCTGAAGCCGGGCGACGTGCTGCTGCTGAACGACGGCCTGATCGTGCTGAACGTGACGCGTGTGATCGGCAACGAGATCCACACGGTCGTGAAGATCGGCGGCGATCTGTCGAACAACAAGGGCATCAACCGCCAGGGCGGCGGCCTCACCGCGCCCGCGCTGACCGCGAAGGACATGGAAGACATCCGCACCGCGATGTCGCTCGGCGCGGACTACGTCGCGGTGTCGTTCCCGAAGAACGCGACCGACATGGAAATGGCGCGCCAGCTCGCGAATATCGCGGGCGCGCCGTACAACATCAAGCCGAAGATGATCGCGAAGATCGAGCGCGCGGAAGCGATTCCGGCGCTGCAAGGCATTCTCGACGCGTCGGACGGCATCATGGTCGCGCGCGGCGACCTCGCGGTCGAAGTCGGCAACGCGGCGGTGCCGGCGCTGCAAAAGCGCATGATCAAGATGGCGCGCGACTCGAACAAGTTCGTGATCACCGCGACGCAGATGATGGAATCGATGATCCACGCGCCGGTGCCGACGCGCGCGGAAGTCTCCGACGTCGCGAACGCGGTGCTCGACGGCACCGACGCGGTGATGCTGTCGGCGGAATCGGCGGCCGGCAAGTACCCGGTGCAGACGATCGAAACCATGGCCGCCATCTGCGTGGAAGCGGAGAAGTCCGAGCATGTCGAGCTCGACCGCGATTTCCTCGACCGCACGTTCACGCGCATCGACCAGTCGATCGCGATGGGCGCGCTCTTCACCGCGTATCACCTCGGCGCGAAGGCGATCGTCGCGCTGACCGAGTCCGGCTCGACCGCGCTGTGGATGTCGCGCCACTGGACGCATGTGCCGATCTTCGCGCTCACGCCGCGAATCGGCAGCGAGCGCGCAATGCAGATCTACCGCAACGTGAACCCGCTGCATCTGGATAGCAGCACCGATCGCGACATCGCGCTGCAGCAGGCGCTCGAGGTGGTGGTCAGCAAGGGCTACGCGGCGCGCGGCGATATGGTGGTGCTGAGCGTCGGCGAGCCGATGGGGCAGGCGGGCGGCACCAACACGCTGAAGATCGTGCGGGTCGGCGAGCCGTACTGAACGCAGGACATTGAAGTACACCCGCGCGGCCGGCCCGCGCGGGCGACTGCGCGGAGCACACGCGCAGCGCGAACACGCAAAAGAATCACGCCCGCAATGAGCCGTTCCTGAACGGCATCGCGAGGCAGGCTGCCGCTCCCTGAGAGAGGCGGCGCACCGCGCGGCGCGCGCATCGGACCGGTTCCGGATGCGCACGCGCTACGCGGTGCGCGCGGGAAGGCGGCCTGCTTCACGTAAAATCGCACTTTTGATGCAACGGATGATGCGGCGGGCAAAGGTTTTTGTTTCAAATCCAAGGAGTAGTCCATGCCTCTCGTATCAATGCGTCAATTGCTGGACCACGCGGCTGAAAACGGCTACGGCTTGCCGGCTTTCAACGTGAACAATCTGGAACAGGTGCAGGCGATCATGTCGGCGGCGGATCAGGTCGGTTCGCCGGTGATCATGCAGGCGTCGGCAGGTGCGCGCAAATATTCGGGCGAGCCGTTCCTGCGTCATCTGATCGAAGCGGCGGTCGAGTCGTATCCGCACATTCCGGTCGTGATGCACCAGGATCACGGACAGTCGCCGGCGGTGTGCATGGCGGCGATCCGCAGCGGCTTCACGAGCGTGATGATGGACGGTTCGCTCGAAGCCGACGGCAAGTCGGTCGCGTCGTATGAGTACAACGTCGACGTATCGAGGAAGGTCGTCGAAGCGGCGCATTCGATCGGCGTGACGGTCGAGGCGGAACTCGGCGTGCTGGGTTCGCTGGAAACGATGAAGGGCGACAAGGAAGACGGTCACGGCGCCGACGGCACGATGACGCGCGAGCAACTGCTGACCGATGTCGAGCAGGCCGCCGATTTCGTCAAGCTCACGCAGTGCGATGCGCTCGCGATTGCGATCGGCACGTCGCACGGCGCGTACAAGTTCTCGAAGAAGCCGACCGGCGATATTTTGTCGATCCAGCGTATCAAGGAGATTCACCAGCGCATCCCGAACACGCACCTCGTGATGCACGGTTCGTCGTCGGTGCCGCAGGAACTGCTCGCCGAGATTCGCGAGTTCGGCGGCGATATGAAGGAAACCTACGGCGTGCCGGTCGAAGAGATTCAGGAAGGCATCAAGCACGGCGTGCGCAAGGTCAATATCGATACCGATCTGCGCCTTGCGATCACCGGTGCGATTCGCCGCTATTTCGCGGAGAACCCGTCGAAGTTCGATCCGCGCGACTACCTGAAGCCGGCGCGCGAAGCGGCGAAAAAGGTATGTCTGGACCGCTTCGTCGCGTTCGGTTGCGAAGGCCAGGCGGGCAAGATCAAGCCGCTGCCGCTGGATAAGATGGCGGATAAGTACAAGGCGGGTCAGCTCGCGCAGGTAGTCCGCTAAGCGGACGGCGGGCGCCGCTTCGGGCCGGCCCGCTTGCGGCCTGCGGGCCGCACACGGGTGCAAGGGGCAGCAAGCGAGCAGTATGAGGGCCGCGCGAGTTGCACGCGGACGGCAGGCGCAGTGCTTCGCCCGCCTGCTGTACGGAGCGGCCCTTCGCGCAGCCTTGTGCGATTCGGCCTTCACCGGCCGGCTGCACGAAGGCCGGCCCGCGCAGCAACAGTTGCATCGCCGTTCCCGCTTGCCCCGGGGAACGGCGTTTCCCTTTTGTCAGGGCAGTGTTTTTGCCTCATTTTTTGCATCATTTTTACGAGCCACGACGATGTCTACCCTTTACGAATCCACGCTCCGCTCGCTGCCGCTGCTGGGCCGCGGCAAGGTCCGCGACAATTACGCGGTGGGCCACGACAAGTTGCTGATCGTCACCACCGACCGTCTGTCGGCGTTCGACGTGATCATGGGCGAGCCGATTCCGGACAAGGGCCGCGTGCTGAACCAGATGGCCGATTTCTGGTTCGACAAGCTGAAAGATGTCGTGCCGAATCACCTGACGGGCATCGCGCCGGAAACCGTCGTCGCGCCGGACGAAGTGGCGCAGGTGAAGGGACGCGCGGTCGTCGTGAAAAAGCTCGAGCCGATTCTCGTCGAAGCCGTGGTGCGCGGCTATCTGGCCGGCAGCGGCTGGAAGGACTATCAGGCGAGCGGCGCGATCTGCGGCGTCGAGCTGCCGCCGGGTCTGCAGAACGCGCAAAAGCTGCCCGAGCCGATCTTCACGCCGGCGGCGAAGGCCGAAATGGGCCACCACGACGAGAACATCACCTATAACGAGATGGAGCGCCGCATCGGCACCGAGCTGTCGGCGACGATCCGCGACATCTCGATCCGCCTGTACAAGGAAGCCGCCGATTTCGCGGCGACGCGCGGCATCATCATCGCGGATACGAAGTTCGAGTTCGGCCTCGACAATCACGGCAAGCTGTATCTGATGGACGAAGCGCTGACCGCCGACTCGTCGCGCTTCTGGCCGGCCGACGAGTACCAGGTCGGCACGAATCCGCCGTCGTTCGACAAGCAGTTCGTGCGCGACTGGCTCGAAACGCAACCGTGGAAGAAGGAGCCGCCCGCGCCGAAACTGCCCGACGACGTGATCGCGAAGACGGCAGCCAAGTATCGCGAGGCGCTCGAGCGGCTGACCGGGCAGAAGCTCGCCTGAGGTCGGGCACGCGGCGCGCGCCGTATCTGAACCTGTCTGGCGCCGCGCATCGATGTGCGCATTGGCGTGCGCGTTTTGTGTGTATCGAACCCGTGCGGAACGGGGGAAGGAATCTGTGAAAGATGAGTGACGTTCAAACTGCCGGCACGCTCCATGCGCACGATGCGCCGCTCGTGGGTGTGCTGATGGGCTCCAGCTCCGACTGGGACGTGATGAAAAACGCGGTCGCGATGCTGCAGGAGTTCGGCGTGCCGTACGAGGCGAAAGTCGTGTCCGCGCACCGGATGCCCGACGAAATGTTCGCGTACGCGCAAAGCGCGCGTGAGCGCGGCCTGCGCGCGATTATCGCGGGCGCGGGCGGCGCTGCGCACCTGCCCGGCATGCTGGCGGCGAAAACGACGGTGCCGGTGCTGGGCGTGCCGGTCGCGAGCAAGTATCTGAAGGGCGTCGATTCGCTGCATTCGATCGTGCAGATGCCCAAGGGCGTGCCGGTCGCGACCTTCGCCATCGGCGAAGCGGGCGCGGCGAACGCGGCGCTGTTCGCGGTGTCGATCCTGAGCGGCACGCTGCCGGAATACGCGGACAAGCTTGCCGCGTTCCGCGTGCGCCAGAATCAGGCCGCGCACGCGATGGTGCTGCCCGCCGTTTGAGCGCCGCGACACGCGCCGCGCATCACAATAAAATTCGCAAGCCAGTTCCTTGCCCCACCGGCCGCCGCGTGCACGCGGCGGACCGCTTGTCGCACATAGGCGACCCGATCGACGTCGAATCCGACCACGAAGATGAGTTCAGATAACACTCCGGTATCCCCGATTCTCCCAGGCGCATGGCTGGGCATGGTCGGCGGCGGCCAGCTCGGCCGCATGTTCTGCTTTGCCGCTCAGGCGATGGGCTATCGCGTCGCCGTGCTCGATCCGGACGAAACGAGTCCGGCCGGCTCGGTGGCGGACAAGCACGTGCGCGCCGCCTACGACGACGAAGCGGCGCTTACCGAGCTCGCGCGGCTGTGCGCGGCGGTATCGACGGAATTTGAGAACGTGCCGGCCGCGAGCCTCGATTTTCTCGCGCGCACCACGTTCGTGAGTCCGGCCGGACGTTGCGTCGCGATCGCGCAGGACCGCATCGCGGAGAAGCGCTTTATCGCGTCGTCGGGCGTGCCGGTGGCGCCGCATGTGGCGATCGAGTCGTCGGATGCATTGGCCGCACTCGACGATGCGGCGCTCGAAGCGGTGCTGCCCGGCATTCTGAAAACCGCGCGTCTCGGCTACGACGGCAAGGGGCAGGTGCGGGTCGGCAATGTGCAGGAAGTGCGGCAAGCGCATGCGGCGCTGGGCGGCGTCGCGTGTGTGCTCGAGAAGCGCCTGCCGCTGAAGTTCGAAGTGTCGGCGCTGCTCGCGCGCGGCGCGAATGGCGCGTCGGCGGTGTATCCGCTCGCGCAGAACACGCACCGCAACGGCGTGCTGTCGCATACCATCGTGCCCGCTCCCGATGCGAGCCCGACGCTCGTGATGCAGGCGCAGCAGGCGGCGCTGCAGATTGCCGACAAGCTCGGCTACGTCGGCGTGCTGTGCGTCGAATTCTTCGTGCTCGAAGACGGTTCGCTGGTCGCCAATGAAATGGCGCCGCGCCCGCACAATTCCGGTCACTACACGGTGGACGCCTGTGCGACCAGCCAGTTCGAGCAGCAGGTGCGCGCGATGACCGCGATGCCGTTGGGCGATACGCGCCAGCACTCGCCGGCGGTGATGCTGAACATTCTCGGCGACGTGTGGTTTCCCGACAGCAAGAAGGACGCGAAGGACCCGAAGGGGGCGCACTGCGGCCCGGCGGTGACGCCGCCGTGGCACGAAGTGGCCGCGATGCCGGCCGCGCGTCTGCATCTGTACGGCAAGGAAGAGGCGCGTCCCGGCCGCAAGATGGGTCATGTGAACTTCGCTGCCGCGACGCTCGACGAGGCGCGCACGGCCGCCCGCGATTGCGCGCGGCTGCTGCATATTCCGACGAGCTGAAGCCGTTTCCATCATGCCGGATCAACCGAAACAGCCGGGTGGCACAGCGTCTCGCGACAGCGGTCATGCGCCGGCGCATGGCCAGATCGATGCTGCGCAGATCGACCACGCGGCCGCGTTGCTCGACGCCGGCGAACTGGTCGCGTTTCCGACCGAGACGGTTTATGGTCTGGGCGGCGACGCGCAAAGTCCGGAGGCGGTCGCACGCATCTACGCGGCCAAAGGACGGCCGGCGAATCATCCGGTGATCGTGCATCTCGCGCCGCATGGCGACCCGCGCTACTGGGTCGAGCAGTGGTCTGCCGATGCGCAACGGCTGATCGATGCGTTCTGGCCGGGCCCGCTTACGTTGATTCTGAAGCGCGCCGCGCATATTCCGCCGGCGGTGAGCGGCGGTCAGGATTCGGTCGGTTTGCGCTGTCCGTCGCATCCGGTCGCGCAGGCGCTGCTCGACGCGTTCAGCGCGCGCCGCGGCGGGCATGGCGGCGTCGCGGCGCCGTCGGCGAACCGCTTCGGGCACGTGAGCCCGACCACCGCGCAGCACGTGCGCGACGAGTTCGGTTCGGCCATTCATGTGCTCGACGGCGGTGCGTCGACCGTCGGTATCGAATCGACCATTCTGGATTTGTCGCGTGGTTTTCCGGCGCTGCTGCGGCCGGGCCATGTGACGCCGCAGGATATCGCCGACGTGCTCGGCGCGATGCCGCGTCTGCCGGACGGCTCCGACGCGACGGCGCCGCGCGCATCGGGCACGTTGAAAGCGCACTATGCGCCGCGCACGCCGCTCGCGCTGTTGCCGTTCGATGCGCTCGAGCCGCTGCTCGCGGCTGCGCGTGCGGCGAACGAGCGCGTCGCGCTGGTCGCGCGGGCGTCGCGCGCCGGGCATTGGGCGGATGCGGACGGCGTGCATTTCATTGCCGCACCGGAAGATCCGCATGCGTACGCGCGCGATCTATACGGGCTGTTGCGCGCGCTCGATCGCGCGAATGTCGCACGCATTCTGATCGAGAAGCTGCCGGATACGATCGCGTGGATCGCGGTGAACGATCGGCTCGGGCGAGCGGCCGCGGCGTTCGAGGCGTCTGAGTCCGAGTAACACGTCGACGCGCGCGGTGCTCGCAAGCGGCACGGCGCGGTCGCGTCTGCGATCTTCATTGCCGCGGCTCGAAGCTTGGCGGATGCGTCAGCTACGTCAGCTTCGATACGCGCTACATGTCAAAAAATGCCCGGTTCAAAAACGAACCGGGCATTTTTTTATTTGCTGCGTCGTGCGTCGCGCTGTGGACGCTGGCCCGCCGCGGCTTGCGTTGAAGAACGCTTGCGCGCCTACTTCCCGAGTCCCGAACCCGCTATCGCCTGCTCGGCGGCCACCGCGAACAAGGCGTGCAAATGTGTGGTCGGGTGAATCGTGTCGGCGAACATGTAGGTCTGGTCGGCATTCGGCGTCGTGTACAACTGCGGCGAGCAGAACAGCGACGACGCGAACGCGCTCGGATCCGACTCGCCGAACTGCTGTGCCGCGGCCTGCATCGCGGCCAGCTGGCAGCCTGTGCCGGTATTCGATACCGTGAAGCCGTTCGCCTGATAGTTCGCGACCGTGTTGTCGATCCATTGATCGGTTTGCAGATAGATCACCTTGCTCATCAGATTCGTTGCGGTGAGCGTCTGCGACAGCGCCTGGTTGAACGCGCCGACCAGCGTCTGGAACAGCTGCTGGCCCGATGGGCCGGCACTGACGCCGAGCGGCGTCACCGCGATGTCCGGCACGTTCGCGACCACGACGTGCGTCGCGCCGTTCGCCAGAACCGGCGCCACCACCTGCTGCACCATTTGCTGTGCAGTCCCGACCAGCGACATCGCCGCGGCGCCGACCGCCTGCGTGGTGGCCGTTGCGACCGGCGTGCCCTGCGCGACGGCGGCCTGAATCGTGGCTTGAGCGGTTTCCGCCGCCACCAGCACATCATTCGCACCGCCTTCGATCAGCACCAGTTGGCCCGCATTGAAGCTGCCATGCGCGGACAGATAGTTCTGCACCTGCGTCGCGACCGGCACGGTGGTCGCCTGCGCGTACGACGGCAGCGGCGCCGGCGCATGGCCGATGCCGTCCGCGCCGATCACGAGCGCGCCGCCCTGCGCATAGCCAAGCCCGGTCGAAGCGACGAGCGGTTGCCCGAAGCCGCCGAGATACGCGGGCGTCAGCGTGCCGCCGTAGTACTCGGCCACCTTCTGCGTCCAGATTTCGCCGGGATTCGTCGTAAAGCGGCCACCGCCGAAGCTCGCCTGAATCACCGGCGAGTAGGTGCCGACGTCCGACAGGCTCGTGCCGAACGATACGACCTGCATATTGATGCCGCCCGCCGGCGTGTTGCTCGCATTGTTATTGTTGTTGTCTCCGCCGCCGCCGCACGCGACGAGCACCGCGAACGCGGCGCTCGCGATACCGGCTTGTGCGGCGCGCCGCAGGCGGAATGGCTGTGATGCTTGCTTCATGTTGTCTCCGATCTTTTTGTGTATGTAGTGGGCATGCGTGCCCTTTGTCGCAAGCTGTGCACGCGGTGTGCGCAACGCGGCGTCAGCTTGCAGAACCCGCTTTTCTCGCGTGCGTGGTTGACTCGTTGAACGGCATTTCGAGCGGTGACTTGAGCGCAAGCACGCGGTCTTTCTCGCGCGTTCGCTTCATTCAGGCGCGTGCCGGCCAGCACCGCCTCGCCGCGCACGCACGCGCCGTCGTGATGGCGGTGGTGGTGTGCCGCAGGCAGGCCGTGTCTGGATGTATGCGAGGCGGATCGCAGCGAGTGTCGTCGATGCGTGCCGCTTGCAGTGGTGTGCTGTCGAGCGGAAGCAATCCGGCAGCGAATGACATGAGTGTCTCCCTCCGTGGTCTGCGCCGCCGCGTGACGTGATGCGACGCGGCGGGTGCGCCCGTTCTTATGTGCGATTCAGGCGCATCATGCGCGCGCTGCCCGACAGCGTACACGCTTCGACGGCGCACGCGCGTGCGCATCGCTAGAAGGATTCCTCAATGCGTGCCGCGACGGTTCGGGTTTTTCCTGGGCTTGCCGCGCGGCTCCGCAACGGGTTCGGCAAGCGATTCGGTGAGGGCGGCCTGCGGTCCCTGGTAGACCCACTCGATCAGACTGTCGTGCGCGGCACGGGCGGCCTCGGCACGCGGATCGTTGATCAGGCTGACGACCACATAGCTGACGCCGTCCGCGGACGCCACGTAGCCGGCGATCGCACGCACATCGCGCAGCGTGCCGGTCTTGATATGCGCGTTGCCGTTGACTGGCTCGCGCGTCAAGCGGTTGCGCATCGTGCCGTCGACGCCGACGGTCGGCAGCGAATCGACGAACACCTGCGCGACCGGACTCGCATTGGCCGACTGCAGCACATCGGCAAGCGTCAACGCGGTGACCTGCTCGTTGCGCGACAGCCCCGAGCCGTTCTCGAGCGTCAGATACTCGGTCGGCAACGCGCTGCTTTGCATGAACGCTTCGATTGCGCGCGCCGACTTCGCCGGTGTCGCGGGCGGTTTGCTCTCGACCGCGCCGATGGTCAGGAACAGGTTGCGCGCCATCGTGTTGTTGCTGAATTTATTGATGTCGTGAACGATGTCGGACAGCATCGGGCCCTGATGCGTCGCGACGAGCCGCGCACCGACCGGCACCGCGCCTTCACGCGTCGTGCCGTTGAACGTGCCGCCGGTCTGCTTCCATAGCGCGAGGAAGCCGCCGGCAAAAAACGCCGAGTGATCGAGCGTCGCGACGTTAATCGTGCGGTCGCCGCAGCGCAGCGGGTAGTTGCCGTCGAATGACGCCATCACGAGGCCGCCGGCCTCGGGCGTGACCACCGGATTGAGCGCGCTCAATTCGCCGCGGCACGGGCCGCCGGTCGCGCGCAGATGGTTGTCGATCTGCAGTTGCGCGAGCGCGGGCAGCACATCGATCGAGACGGTGCCGTCCGGCGACGGCGTCAGCGTGAACGACAGCGATTTGAACGCGTACAGCAGCGGGTCGGGGCCGACGTTGTACGGCGCTTCGGTGTCGTCGTCGAAGGCGGGCAGATCGCGTGTGGACGGATCGAAGAACCGCTTGTCGAGCACGAGCGCGCCGTCGACGCCGTTGATGCCCGCCTTGCGAATCTTCTGCACGAGGTCGATCAGTTCCTCGGGCACGAGCTTCGGGTCGCCGGTGCCTTGAATGTACAGATTGCCGTGCAGCACGCCGTTCGCGTCGACCTCGCCATCGGTATAGGCGGTGGTGCGCCAGCGATAGTCCGGCCCGAGCATCGACAGGCCCGCGTAAGTGGTGACGAGCTTCATCGTCGAGGCGGGCATCATCGGTTTGCCGGCGTTCAGCGCGAGCAGCGGCGTGCGATCGCCGACCTTTTCGACCACCACGCTCACCGACGACAGCGGCACATGCGCGCGCTGCAGACCCGCCATCACCGCGGCCGGCAGCACGGTCGAGACGTTGACCGACGGATGCTGGGTTTTCTTGCGCGCCTGCGCGGGCGCCGCGCAGACGAGCGCGGTGCACGCGAACAGCACGGTGGCGGCGCGCGCGGTGTGGCGGGTGCGCGTGGGTGTTGAAGTGCGGTCAAACAGCGTGGCCGTGGAGGGTCCGGATTGCGTGCCGACAGATTCCGCAGCGGGAAAGGGCGCGGCAGCGGAGTGCGTGGTGTCAGAGTCCACGGCAGCGGAACCGGCGCGAGAGCCACTGTGCGAAAAAAATCGTGCGGACGGAAAAACGCGGGCGGACAGGCGGCGGATGAACCAACGGGCGCGGGCGGAAGGTGAAGCGGGCGTCATGTACAGTCGATCTTCGAAAAAGCTTTCGTATTCAGTTCTTGCAGCGGCGCGCGACGCCCACGCGGTGGATTGTGTGCGGCCGGTAACCGGAGCGCAAGCGCAGCGTGCGGTGGTGAAGCACAAACGCAACTACTCAGCGGCGAACGTCAAACGGCGAACGGCGAACGGCGAACGGCCACATCAGATGCACCTTCGGCCGCAGTCGCAATCGCAACATCAGACGCAGCGTCCACCGCGACGTCCAGGTGCAAACGTCACGCCCCGCCGCGCAAAAGCGCTCATTGTAGAAGACCTGCCGCGCCGCTGCGCAAAAACGCGCCCGCGCGCGAAATTTCGCGAGCGGGCGCTAGAATGCAGGCATTTCGACCCCTGACTGACAAAAGCCATGCGCATACTGCTTGTCGAAGACGACCGGATGATCGCCGAAGGCGTGCGCAAGGCGCTGCGCGGCGAGGGCTTCGCGGTCGACTGGGTGCAGGACGGCGAAGCCGCGTTGAGCGCCGCAGCGGGCGAGGCATACGATCTCGTGCTGCTCGACCTCGGTTTGCCCAAGCGCGACGGTCTCGATGTCCTGCGCACGCTGCGCAAGCGCGGGCTGTCGCTGCCGGTGCTGATCGTCACCGCACGCGATGCGGTCGCCGATCGCGTGAAGGGCCTCGACGCAGGCGCCGACGACTATCTCGTGAAGCCGTTCGATCTCGATGAACTCGGCGCACGGATGCGCGCGCTGATCCGCCGTCAGTCCGGCCGCAGCGATTCGACGATCCGCCATGGCGCGCTGACACTCGATCCGGCCTCGCATCAGGTGACGCTCGACGGCGCGCCGGTCGCGCTCTCCGCGCGCGAGTTCGCGCTGCTCGCGGCGCTGCTTGCGCGCCCGGGCGCGGTCTTATCGAAAAGCCAGCTGGAAGAAAAAATGTACGGCTGGGGCGAGGAAATCGGCAGCAATACGGTCGAGGTGTATATCCACGCGCTGCGCAAGAAGCTCGGCGCGGACCTGATTCGCAACGTGCGCGGTCTCGGCTACATGATCGCGAAGGAAGCCTGACACGATGCGTTCGATTCGCCGTCAATTGCTGTTCTGGCTGCTTGCGATCGTGTTGCTCGGCGTCGGCATCGCCGGCTGGCTGATCTACCGGCAGGCGCTCGCTGAAGCAAACGAGCTGTTCGATTACCAGTTGCAGGAAATCGCCGCGGCGCTGCCCGCCGAACCGTTCTCGCAAATCCTCAGTTCACGCGATACCGGCGACGAAGGCATCGTGCTGCAGATCTGGAATCGCAATGGTGTGCTGATGTATTACTCGCATCCGCGCGCGCCGCTCGCGCCGCGCGCGGAACTCGGCTTTTCGACCGAGCGCACCGAGCGCGGCGACTGGCGCGTATATGGCGCGATCGTCGGCGACAACGTCGTGCAGCTGGCGCAGCCGCTATCGGTGCGCAACCGGCTGGCCGCGAATGTCGCGCTGCGCACGCTGTGGCCGCTGATCATCCTGCTGCCGGTGCTGGGCGTCGCCGTGTGGGGCGTGGTCGGCCGCGGGCTCGCGCCGCTGCGCCGCGTGACCGGCGCGCTCGACGCGCGTCATCCGGAAGCGCTCGACCCGTTGCCCGATTCGCGTTTGCCGGTCGAAGTGCGGCCGCTCGTGCGCGCGTTGAACGGCCTGCTCGAACGTCTCGCGGCGGCGCTCGATACGCAGAAGGCGTTCGTCGCCGATGCCGCGCATGAACTGCGCACGCCGCTTGCCGCGGTGCAGATTCAGGCGCAACTCGTTGCGCGCGCACACGACGACGCAACGCGCAGCGAAGCGCTCACCGATCTGCAGGCGGGTGTGACGCGCGCCACGCGCCTCGCCGAACAGTTGCTCGCGCTCGCGCGCACCGAGCCGGACGGCCGCGAAGCGGCAAGCCAGCTCGATCTCGACGCGCTGCTGCATGACTGCGTGGCGTCGTACGCGCCGCTTGCGCAACGGCGCGGCGTCGATCTCGGCATCGAAGCGAGCGAAACGGCGCTGGTGAGCGGCGATCCTGAGGCGCTGCGCGTGCTGTTCAACAATCTGATTGACAACGCAACCAAGTACACGCCGAGCGGGGGGCGCGTCGACGTGTGCGTGCGTGAGGCTGACGGACATCCAACGGTGCAGATCGCGGACAACGGCCCCGGCATTGCACGCGAAGAACGCAGCCGCGTGTTCGACCGTTTCTATCGCGTCGGCGAAGGCGCCAACCGCGCGCGCACCGATGTCGCGGGCAGCGGCCTCGGCCTCGCGATCGTGCGGCGCATCGCACTTCAGCATCACGCGAGCGTCACACTCGGCGATTCGCAGTCAGGCGGATTGCTCGTCACGGTCACGTTCTGAAAACCCTGTGTTTTATGGCTATTTTTTGAAACATTCTATTTAAGATTGTTTTAAGCGACCCCGCGTACTCTGCGACACATCCGAGAATCATTCTCCCTGTCTGGAGTACAACGATGAACGCCAAAACTCTGTCCCGCAGTGCCGTTGCCGTCGCTGTCGCGGTTGCGCTGTCCGCCGGCTACGTGGCCGGGCGCCGCAATATGCAGACGCCCGAAGTCATCCAGCCGGCCCAGGCCGCTGCCGCGATGATGCCGGCCGAAGCCGCCGCGAAAACCGGCATCCCCGATTTCTCCGGACTCGTCGAAACATACGGCCCGGCGGTCGTGAACATCAGCGCGAAGCACGTGGTGAAGCACACCGCGTTGCGCGGCGGCGGAGGCAATAACCAGCAATTGCCGATCGATCCGAGCGATCCTTTCTACCAGTTCTATCGCCACTTCTTCGGCAACGTGCCGGGCATGCAAGGTCCCGGCGGCGATGACGGCGGCGACGGCCCCGACCAGCCGAGCGCAAGCCTCGGTTCGGGTTTCATCATCAGCAGCGACGGCTACATCCTGACCAACGCGCACGTCGTCGACGGCGCGAATGTCGTGACCGTGAAGCTCACGGACAAGCGCGAATTCCACGCGAAGGTGGTCGGCGCGGACAAGCAGTCGGATGTCGCGGTGCTGAAGATCGATGCGAAGGATCTGCCGGTCGTGAAGATCGGCGACCCGCGCCAGAGCAAGGTCGGTCAGTGGGTGGTGGCGATCGGTTCGCCGTACGGCTTCGAGAATACGGTGACGTCGGGCATCATCAGCGCGAAGTCGCGCTCGCTGCCGAACGAGAACTACACGCCGTTCATCCAGACCGACGTGCCGGTGAATCCGGGTAACTCGGGCGGTCCGCTCTTCAACCTGCAAGGCGAAGTGATCGGCATCAACTCGATGATCTATTCGCAGACGGGCGGCTTCCAGGGTCTTTCGTTCGCTATCCCGATCAATGAGGCGATCAAGGTCAAGGACGATCTGGTGAAGACCGGTCATGTGAGCCGCGGGCGTCTGGGTGTCGCGGTGCAGGGCATGAACCAGACGCTTGCCGATTCGTTTGGCCTGAAGCAGCCGAATGGCGCGCTCATCAGCTCGGTCGACAAGGATGGCCCCGCGGCGAAGGCCGGCCTGCAGCCGGGTGATGTGATCACCTCGGTGAACGGCAACCCGGTCAGCGATTCGACGGACCTGCCGACGCAGATCGCGAACCTGAAGCCGGGCACCACCGCCGATGTGACCGTGTGGCGCGACAAGTCGTCGAAGAACATCAAGGTGACGATCGGCTCGCTGTCGGATACGAAGGTCGCGTCCAACGACGATCCGTCGTCTGCGCAGATGCAAGGGCGCCTCGGCGTCGCGGTGCGTCCGCTCACGCCGCAGGAAAAGAGCGGCGCGTCGGTTTCGCACGGGCTGCTCGTGCAGCAGGCGGGCGGCGCGGCGGCCAGCGCGGGCATTCAGCCCGGCGACGTGATTCTCGCCGTCAACGGTCGTCCGGTGTCGAGCGTCGAGCAATTGAAGCAGGCGGTGTCGCAAGCGGGCGACAGCCTCGCGCTGCTGATCCAGCGCGACAACGCGCAGATCTTCGTACCGGTCGACCTCGGCTGATCGCGCAGCGCGCGTTTCGGCGGGCGCGGCTGGCCGCGCGTCCGCCGATCGGTAAAAAAGGGCGGCAAGCGGGTATGTCCCTTGCTGCTCCGGTTGGATTTCCACCGTTCGGGGAACCCCGAAAAAGGAGCTAACCAATGAACGATCCGCGCCACCTTTCTCGCCGTGTGACTGCAATCATTGCAGCCGCGGCGCTTTCACTCGGTTTCACGTCGGCCGCGTTCGCGCAGAACGCGAACGGCGTGACCGGCGGCAGCACGACGGACGACACCAGCGCGGGCAATGCGAACGTCGAGGGTCTGCCGCAGGTTCAGCAACAGGGCGACGTGTCGTATACGTCGGGCGGTGTCGGCCTCGATGAATCGCGCGCGCTGCGTAGCGCGGAACATAGCTGGCCGCTATCGCTGCGCTTCACCGGGCCGGGTTCAGACTATCTGGCCGACGTCAAGGTGAAGATCTCCGACGCGCACGGCGGCGACGTGCTCGATACGACGTCGCGCGGCCCGTATATGCTCGTCAAGTTGCGCCCGGGCCGCTACACGGTTCAGGCGTCGTATAAAGACCACGCGCAATCGAAGACCATCACGGTGCCGGCGAAGGGCACCGCGAAGGCGGCTTTCTACTGGCAAACCCAGTAAATCAGGCGATCGCGCATCTGAACGGACGCCGGATGCCGCCGGTCAGGTGGTTGCCAGCGTGCGCGAACGCGCGCAATAGATGACGGTTTGGCCGATAATAAAGCCACGGACTTCCCGGTCCGTGGCTTTTCGTTTTTGAAAGCGTGTTTGAAAGGTCGGCGGTTTTGCTTTGCTGCGACTGCACAAACGCGAGTCCACGCAATATCAGATTCCTCCCGGAGCGGGTGAGATGAGCGGTGTTCCGACCAACGGCGGCCAAGACCGCGACGCCTCGCAACAGTCAGGCGCCGCGTGCGGCGACGCGGCTTGCGAGCGCGCGTCGGAGAGTCGCGAGGCCGGCGGACATCGCATCAGCATTGCGCCGAATCGCCACCGCGTGCGTGTGATCCACCAAGGCATCACCGTCGCCGACACCCAGACCGCGTTGACGCTCGCCGAAACCGGCTTGCCCGACGTCGTCTACTTTCCGCGCGCAGACGTGAACATGGCGCGCCTCGAACGTTCGACCCACTCGTCCCGATGTCCCTTCAAAGGTGACGCATCGTATTTTCATTTGCGCACTGAGGACGGAATCGTGGAAAACGCCGCATGGAGTTACGAGGCCCCGATCGACGGAGCCGGACAGATCAAAGGGTATCTGGCGTTTTACGCGTCGCGCGTCGACCGCATCGATCAGACGTCCTGATCCCGCGGTGGCGAGCTTATCGGGAGGCGGCCATGGAACTGACCAACGCGTTAAGAATTCCGCTTGCACAGTCTGAAGTCTGGGACGCGATGCAGGATCTCGCGTTGCTGCGCGCAAGTCTCGACAACTGCGAGTCGTTCACGCGCCTCGCGGGCGGCGAATATGAACTGACGCTGACGGTGCCGCTCGGACCCTTGCGTGCGCATTACGAGGTGCGCGCTCACGTGGCGAGCGACAACGGCACGGCCGCCGACCAGCCGCACCGCACGCTGAACTTCAAGGCGCGCGCGGGCGGCGTGGGTTCGCTGCGCGGCCAGATCGACGTCGCTTTGCGCGCGGACGACGAAACGCCCGGCGCCGCGCCGAGCACGCGTATCGACTACTCGGTGTGGGCGACTTCGACCGGGCCGCTCGCCGAATTGCCGGCGCGCCAGATCGAGAACGCGCTGCATGAACTCGCAGACGATTTCTTCACCGAGTTCTGCGCGGTCGTGCAGGCCAAGCATGGCCAGGGGCCGAACCAGTCGCGCGAAACGCCGCCGCGGCGCCAGCATGTGTTTCTGCGGCCGATCAGCCTCGCGGGCGTCGCGCGCCGCGCGCGGCACGACCATGGCGGCGCGCTGACCGGCCGCGCGATGCACTCGACGTTCGGCGCGCGCGCGCATCATGAACAGCCGCCGCATGTGGTCCCGCACTGGGCGTGGGCCGCGATGATCTTCTTCGTGGCGTTGCTGCTGTACGTCGCGCGCTGGTTTAGCGCCAGCTAGGCTGCCGGCTTCGCGCCGGACCCGAGCCGCAAGGTCGGGCCGAACCGCAGCGCGTCGATCACCGACTCGACCATCTCGCGCGCGTGCTTGCCGAAGTCCGCCGAACACGGCAGAAACAGCATGTCGCGCAACGCGCCGCTCACGAACGAATGCAGGATCGACGCCGCGCGCGTCGTGTCCAGGTCGGCCGGCAACTGTCCCTTCGATACCGCGTTGCGCAGCCCGCCCTGGATATTCGCGAGCCCTTCGCGCATATCGTTCTGATGGCGCGCCATCACCGGGCCCATCTCTTCGACGAACTCGCACTTCAGAAACAGGATGTCGAATACGCGGCGCTGACGCGGATCGAGCGCGGTGTTGCGCAACACCATCGTGAGAATGTCGATCAGCTTGCCGAGCGGATCCGGCTCCTGCGGATCGAGCGACGCCGCCTTCAGCTCGTCGAGCGGCATCAGCACCCGGTCGAACATCGCGGTGAACAGATCGCCTTTGTTGTCGAAGTGCCAGTAGATTGCGCCGCGCGTGACGCCCGCGGCCTGCGCGATATCTGAAAGGGAAGTGCGAGAAACCCCTTTCCTGAAGAACACTTCCTCGGCCGCATCGAGTATGCGGCTTCGCGTTTCCAGTGCCTCTTCCTTGGTACGTCGGACCATATCTTCAGACTTGCCTGTATTGCTGGATTTCCCTGAGGTTTTTAAACGTCGATGATAAAGATCATCTCGTGTAGTCGTTCCCACGGGAATTGCTATTGCGTGTATGCGCGTTCACCCGACGCTAATAAACTTTTACGTGCATTCGTGAACGTATCTATAATAGCACCCTAAACGATCGGATGACCCACCTCACCCGACCGGTTAATACCCGTCACTGAAGCTTTCAATATCCTTCGCACGACCCTTTCCGAGAGGCGCTGCGCGGTGCGGCATTTCCCGGTTTGGCGCAGTTCGCGCGCGGTACTCCCGCAGCAAAAAGCACCCATGGGCTTCCGGTCACGGGCGTCGCAAGACGCCGGTGCGCGCCGTCGCAATCCTGGTAGCCGGTGCGCACTTTTTCCTTTCTCAGTCTCTGACAGAGGTCGCTCCATGCGCGTCAAACGGGTTTCTATCCGCTGGGCTTCGTTCAGCCTGCTTCCTGCCGCGGCGCTTGCCGTCATGCTGGCGGCTTGCGGACCAAAACAATCAGCTCCTCCGCCGCAAGACCCCGAAGTGGGCATCGTCACCGTCCAGCCGACCCCTGTGCCCGTGGTCACCGAGCTGCCGGGCCGCACCAGCGCGTATCTCGTCGCGCAGGTGCGCGCTCGGGTCGACGGCATCGTGCTGCGGCGCGAATTCGTCGAGGGCAGCGAGGTGAAGGCCGGCCAGCGGCTCTACAAGATCGACCCGGCGCCGTATATCGCCGCGCTGAATAACGCGAAGGCGGCGTTGGCGAAGGCGCAGGCGAATCTCGCCACGACCACCGCGCAGGCGAATCGCTACAAGGTGCTGGTGGCCGCGAACGCGGTCAGCAAGCAGGACTACGACAACGCGGTCGCCTCGGAAGGCCAGGCGGCCGCGGACGTCGCCGCCGGCAAGGCGTCGGTCGACACCGCGCAGATCAACCTCGGCTATACGGATGTCGTCTCGCCGGTCACCGGCCGCGTCGGCATTTCGCAGGTCACGCCGGGCGCCTACGTGCAGGCAAGCCAGGCGACGCTGATGTCCACCGTCCAGCAGCTCGATCCGATGTACGTCGACCTCACGCAGTCGAGCCTGCAGGGCCTGCAACTGCGCAGGGACATCCAGAGCGGGCGCCTGAAAACGAGCGGTCCGAACGCGGCGAAAGTCACGCTGATTCTCGAAGACGGACGGCCGTACGGTGAAACCGGCAAGCTGCAGTTCACCGACGTCACCGTCGACCAGACCACCGGTTCGGTCACCATTCGCGCGATCTTCGAGAACAAGGACCGTGTGCTGTTGCCTGGCATGTTCGTGCGCGCGCGCATCCAGGAAGGCGTCAACGATGCGGCGCTGCTCGTGCCGCAGGTCGGTGTGACGCACGACCAGAAGGGGCAGGCCACCGCGCTGATCGTCGACAAGGACGACAAGGTTGCGCTGCGCCCGCTCGTCACGTCGGGTACCTACGGCCCGAACTGGGTGGTCGAAGACGGCCTGAACCCGGGCGACCGCGTGATCGTGCAAGGCGTCGACAAGGTGCATCCGGGCAACAAGGTCAAGACCGTTGCCGCGCAACTCCCCGCCACCCCCGCTTCCGACGCGACGGGTCAGGCCACACCGGCCGCGCCGGCCGCCTCCGCTGCATCGGGCGCGTAACAACAGGGAGCCTGTTACATGGCAAAGTTTTTTATCGATCGCCCGATCTTTGCATGGGTGATCGCCATCGTCCTGATGCTGGCGGGTCTTGCGTCGATTTTCACGCTGCCCGTCGCGCAGTACCCGACCATCGCGCCGCCGTCCATTCAGATCAGCGCGACGTACCCGGGCGCATCGGCGAAGACCGTCGAAAACACCGTCACGCAGGTGATCGAGCAGCAGATGAGCGGCCTCGACCATCTGCTGTATCTGTCGTCCACCTCCGATGACTCCGGCACCGCGACCATCACGTTGACGTTCGCGGCCGGCACCAATCCGGACATCGCGCAGGTGCAGGTGCAGAACAAGCTGCAGCTCGCCACGCCGCTGCTGCCGGAAGTCGTGCAGCAGCTCGGCACGAAGGTGACCAAGTCGAGCAGCAGCTTCCTGCTTGTGCTCGCGTTTGTGTCCGAAGACGGCAGCATGAGCAAGTACGATCTGGCGAACTACGTCGCGTCGCACATCCAGGATCCGGTGAGCCGGATCGACGGGGTCGGCACGGTCACGCTGTTCGGCACGCAGTACGCGATGCGGATCTGGCTCGATGCGAACAAGCTGACCAACTACAGCCTCACGCCAGTGGACGTGCAGAACGCGATCCTCGCGCAGAACGTGCAGGTCGCGGGCGGCTCGCTCGGCGGCACGCCGTCGGTGCCGGGGCAACTGCTGCAGGCGACCATCACCGAAGCGTCGCTGCTCACGACGCCCGAGCAGTTCGGCAATATCCTGCTGAAGGTGAACACGGACGGCTCGCAGGTGCGGCTGAAGGACGTCGCGCGCATCGATCTCGGCGGCGAAAACTACAACACCGACACGAAGTACAACGGCGCGCCGACGGCCGGCTTCGGCATCCAGCTCGCAACCGGCGCGAACGCGCTGCAGACCGCGAAGCTCGTGCGCCAGAAGATCGACCAGCTTGCGCCGTACTTCCCGCATGGCCTCGTCGTGAAGTATCCGTACGACACGACGCCGTTCGTGCGGCTGTCGATCGAGGAAGTGGTGAAGACGCTGCTCGAAGGCATCGTGCTCGTGTTCCTCGTGATGTACCTGTTCCTGCAGAACCTGCGCGCGACGCTGATTCCAACCATCGCGGTGCCGGTCGTGCTGCTCGGCACGTTCGCCATCATGAGCGTGGTGGGTTTCTCGATCAACGTGCTGTCGATGTTCGGTCTGGTGCTTGCGATCGGCCTGCTGGTGGACGACGCGATCGTGGTGGTCGAGAACGTCGAGCGCGTGATGTCCGAAGAAGGGCTGTCGCCGCGCGACGCGACCCGTAAGGCGATGGAGCAGATTACCGGCGCGCTGATCGGCGTGGCGCTGGTGCTGTCCGCGGTGTTCGTGCCGGTCGCGTTTTCAGGCGGGTCGGTCGGCGCGATCTACCGGCAGTTCTCGCTGACCATCGTCGCGGCGATGGTGCTGTCAGTGCTGGTCGCGCTGATTCTCACGCCGGCGCTGTGCGCGACGATTCTGAAGCCGATTCCGCAGGGCCATCACGAAGAAAAGAAGGGCTTCTTCGGCTGGTTCAACCGCACGTTCGACAAGAGCCGCGACCAATATCACAAGGGCGTGCACCATGTGATCAAGCGCTCGAGCCGCTGGCTCATCATCTATCTCGTGGTGATCGTCGCGGTCGGCATGCTGTTCGCACGCTTGCCGAAGTCGTTCCTGCCCAATGAGGACCAGGGCACGATGTTCGTGCTCGTGCAGACGCCGGTCGGCTCGACGCAGGAAACCACCGGCCGTGCGCTGAAAGATATTTCCGACTATCTGCTCACGCAGGAAAAGAGCATCGTCGAAGCGACCTTCACGGTGAACGGCTTCAGCTTCGCGGGCCGCGGCCAGAACTCGGGTCTCGTGTTCGTGCGGATGAAGGACTATTCGGTGCGCCAGCACTCGGACCAGAAAGTGCAGGCACTCGTCGGACGCCTGTTCCAGCACTTCTCGACGTACAAGACGGCGACCGTGTTTCCGGTCAATCCGCCTTCCATTCCGGAACTCGGCACGGCGGCCGGCTTCGACTTCGAACTGCAGGATCGCGCGGGCGTCGGTCACGATGTGCTGATGCAGGCGCGCAACCAGCTGCTCGGGATGGCCGCGAAAGATCCGACGCTGGCGCAGGTGCGTCCGAACGGTCTGAGCGACACGCCGCAGTTCAAGGTGACGATCGACCAGGAAAAGGCCGCCGCGCTCGGCGTGCAGCTCGCGACGATCGACCAGTCGTTCTCGATCGCGTGGGCATCGGCATACGTGAACAACTTCCTCGATACCGACAGCCGGATCAAGAAGGTGTATCTGCAGGCCGACGCGCCGTTCCGGATGACGCCGGAAAACCTGAACGACTGGTACGTGCGCAACGCGTCCGGCGGCATGGTGCCGTTCTCCGCGTTCACGACCGGCAAGTGGATCTACGGTTCGCCGAAGCTCGAGCGCTACAACGGTATCTCCGCTGTGGAAATCCAGGGGCAGGCGGCGCCGGGCAAGAGTACCGGCCAGGCGATGGCGGCGATCGAAACGCTCGCGAAAAAGCTGCCAGCGGGGATCGGTTACGAATGGACCGGCCTGTCGTTCCAGGAAATCCAGTCCGGTTCGCAGGCGCCGATTCTCTACGGCATCTCGATCCTGGTCGTGTTCCTGTGTCTCGCGGCGCTGTATGAGAGCTGGTCGATTCCGTTTTCGGTGATCATGGTCGTGCCGCTCGGCGTGCTCGGCGCGCTGCTCGCGGCGACGCTGCGCGGACTCGAGAACGACGTGTTCTTCCAGGTCGGGCTGCTGACCACTGTCGGTCTGTCCGCGAAGAACGCGATTCTGATCGTCGAGTTCGCGCGCGAACTGCAGCAAGGGCAGGGCATGGGGCCGATCGAGGCCGCACTCGAAGCGGCGCGCCTGCGGCTGCGGCCGATCCTGATGACGTCGCTCGCGTTCATTCTCGGCGTGCTGCCGCTTGCCATCAGTAATGGCGCCGGCTCGGCGAGCCAGCACGCGATCGGCACCGGCGTGATCGGCGGGATGCTGACCGCGACGTTCCTCGCGATTTTCATGATCCCCATGTTCTTCGTCGTGATTCGCGGCAGTTTCAGCGGCGAGAAGGAAGATCCGGACGAGGCGCTCGCTCACTACAACGAGCACCATCCGCATGATCCGTCGGGCGGCGATCCGTCGGGCGGCGGCTCGGGCAAGGAAGGACACTAAGATGCTCAAACACACTCTGATCGCAGCATCGGTCGCGCTGCTGGCCGCCGGCTGCACGATGGCGCCGAAGTACGAGCGTCCGGCGGCGCCGGTGTCGGGCACGTTCCCGCAGGGCGGCGTGTACGACACCCAGCCGGCGCCGGCATCGGGTGAACGTTCCGCGCACGGCGCGGCCGCCACCGACCTCGGCTGGCGCGACTTCTTCGCCGACGAGCGTCTGCAGCAACTGATCGAAATCGCGTTGAAGAACAACCGCGATCTGCGCGTGTCCGTGCTGAATATTCAGGCGGCGCGCGCGCAGTATCAGATCACGCGTGCGGAACTCTTCCCGAGCATCGAAGCAGCGGCTTCGCAGTCGAAGTCGCGTACGCCGAAAAATCTGTCGTTTCAGAACCAGACGATTTCCAACGAGTATTCGGTGGGCGTCAACGCGTCGTGGGAGATCGATTTCTTCGGCCGCATCCAGAGCCTGAAGGATCAGGCGCTCGCGCAGTATCTCGCGACCGCGCAGGCGCGCAAGGCGGCGGAGATCGCGCTGGTGTCGTCGGTGGCGGATCAGTACGTGTCGATGCTCGGTTTCGACGAGGCGCTGAAGGTCACGCAGAACACGCTGCGTACCGCGCAGGATTCGTACAACATCACGAAGCTGCAGTACGAAACCGGCACCGGCTCCGAGCTCGACCTGCGTCAGGCTGAAACCGTCGTCGAACAGGCGCGTGCGAACCTGCAGACCGAGGCACGCGCGCGCGCGCAAGCGGAAAACGCGCTTGTGCTGCTGATCGGCGAACCGCTGCCGGCCGATTTGCCGCAAGGCCGCACGCTAGGCGACCAGGATCTGCTGACCGATATCCCGGCCGGCTTGCCGTCCGACCTGCTGACGCGCCGTCCCGACATCATGGAAGCGGAGCAGAATCTGCTCGCCGCGAACGCGAATATCGGCGCCGCGCGCGCCGCGTTCTTCCCGCGCATTTCACTGACCGGCAACTTCGGCACGTTGAGCCCGACGCTCGGCGGCCTGTTCAAGGCGGGTTCGGCGGCGTGGGGCTTCGCGCCGCAAATCACCGTGCCGATCTTCGAAGGCGGCGCGAATATCGCGAACCTCGACCTCGCACACGTGCAGAAGAACATCCAGATCGCGCAGTACGAAAAGGCGATCCAGACTGCGTTCCGCGAAGTCGCCGATGGCCTCGCCGCGCGCGGCACGTTCGATCAGCAGATCGCCGCGCTCGAACGCGACACGTTCGCCGAGCAACGGCGGCTCGACCTGTCGGAACTGCGCTATCGGAATGGCGTCGACAGCTACCTGTCGGTGCTGACCGCGCAGACCGATCTGTACTCGGTGCAGTTGCTGCTCACCGATGCACGCGTGCAGCGTCTGTCGAACCTGGTCGACCTGTATCAGGCGCTGGGCGGCGGCTGGATCGAGCGGGCCGGCGAAACGCCGCGGCCAGCCGATGCGCCAATGGACTACGGTGATGCACCGGCGGCTCCCGTGCCCGCATCAGCCGCCGCGGCCGGCTGATGATGAACCGTTGGCCAGTTGGCCGGGTTGACGGAGGGGGAACGCGGGGATAGAATCTGTGCTTGAAAACTACGTACAAGCGAGTGCGAAAAACGTAGCGCCGCCCGGGTGACCGGGTCCCACCATGGAGTGGGAGTTCTGCGGCAACGCAGATAGAGAACCTCGCATACGACGGCCACCGAAAGGTGGCCGTTGGTCTTTCTGGATCGGTATTTCGGTATGCAAGGCGCGCGGCCATGCGCTTTTAGCGCACTGCTAGTGGCTTGCATTCGCGCGACTTGTGCGGCTTGCGCGGCTTGCGCAATTCGCCATTCGCCGGCCCGCTGACGGGCCCACTATCCACGAATTTTCTTGCCCAGGTAGGTTGCACGCAACAGCGTGGTAAAGCCGACTCGTCGAGCGCCGGTTTGGCGCTTCGTCAGCCCTTCGTTCAGCAGATACGCAGACTGAATGCGCAAGATCATCCTGCGCTTGCGGCTCTTGTCTTTTTGCGCTTCAAAGAATATTGCGTAGAGCGAAGTCGTACCGTCGGCGTTCACGCTTTCCACCGTGACAAAATTCGGTTGTCTTTCGTCGGCTAGCACGATGCGACGTGACGGTAAGCTCATCACGACATCTCTTAAGAAACGTTTGGATAGTTCGTATCTCTGAGGATCGAGAACGCGTTGCTCTCTGCCGTCGTCGTAGATTTCATGTGCGGGTATCAGCGCTCGTGGGCGCTTGTCCCAACGAAAACCGTGTGTAAAGCAATGGCACGAGAACAGCACCAGCACGGTGATGTCGGCATCGAGCCCAAGATCCATTTTGAGCGTGAACGCGTCGAGATGGCTCAGGTCCCATCGAACGCCGTGAAACGTCAACTCGCGAAAGCGATGTGCGTGTTCGGGCGAATCGACGACGGCGGCCTGTAGTGCGTGTTGCGACATTGCATCGAATGGAAGGGCGAGCGGTCCATTCTATGAATGCCGCTTCATTGCCACCATTCAGCCAAATGGCCAGGTGCGGCGCGCCACTGCCGCATCTTCTTGCGCAATACTCCCGTATCCGTCGCGTGTTCAACCGTGCATCGCCCGTTGCGTCGCGATGTCAGTCGGCTGCCCGCATCATGCCGTCGCCGGAGGCCGCGTCGCGTTGATCGACCGCCGTCTCGAAGTCGTGTGCCGCGCGGCGGATGTCGCGCGTTGCGGCACGTTCGTCCCGCACGCCGTTGAAGATCAGATTCAGCACGACTGCTGAGACGGACGCGAGCAGAATCCCACTGTGCAGCAGCGGCGACAGCGCCGGCGGCAATTTCTCGAAGAAATGCGGCGATACGACCGGCACGAGTCCCAGTCCAATGCTGACCGCGACGATAAAGAGGTTGTGATGATGCTTCGCAAAGTCGACCTTCGACAACACCTTGATGCCGTTTGCCGCCACCATGCCGAACATCACGATGCCGGCGCCGCCGAGCACGAACGCGGGCACCGATGCGACGACCTGCGCCATCTTCGGAAACAGTCCGAGCAGCACCAGAAGCACGCCGCCCATCGCGCACACGTAGCGGCTCTTCACGCCGGTGACGCCGATCAGTCCGACGTTCTGCGAGAACGACGTATGCGGGAACGAGTTGAAGATGCCGCCGATCAGCGTGCCCAGGCCATCGACGCGCAAGCCGCGCACCAGCGTCTTCTGATCGACGGGCCGCCCGACCATGTCGCCGACCGCGAGGAACATGCCGGTCGATTCGATAAACGTGACGAACATCACGGTGACCATCGTGGCGATCGACAGCGGATCGAAGTGCGGCAAGCCAAAGTGAAACGGCATCACGAATCCGACCCAGGGCGCGCTCGTCACGCCCTCCATATTCACGCGGCCGAGCAGGGCCGCGAGCGCAAAGCCGGCGACGATGCCGAGCAGCACCGAGATGTTCGCAATAAAGCCCTTGCCGAACCGGTTGATCAGCAGGATCAACATCAGCACGGCGAGCGAGAGCCCGAGATAGACCGGATTGCCGTAGTCCGGATTGCCGACGCCGCCCGCGGCCCAGTTGATGCCGACTTCCATCAGCGACAGGCCGATGACCGAAATCACGACGCCGACCACGACCGGCGGGAAGAAGCGCAACAGCTTGCCGATCGCCGGCGCGAGCAGAATGCCGATCACGCCTGCGGCGATCGTGGAACCGAAGATGTCGAGAATACCGAGATTCGGGTTGGTGCCGATCGCGATCATCGGGCTTACTGCGGCGAACGTGCAGCCCATGATGACCGGCAGCCGGATGCCGAAAATCCAAAGGCCGAGCGTCTGAATCAGGGTCGCGATGCCGCATGAGAACAGATCGGCGCTGATCAGAAACGCGATCTGGTCCTTCGGCAGTTTCAGTGCGCCGCCGATGATCAGCGGGACGGCAACCGCGCCCGCGTACATCACGAGTACGTGCTGGATGCCGAGTGTCAGCAGCCGGCCCGCGGGCAGGCGTTCGTCGCACGGGTGGACCGTGTTCGCGCGCATTGTCTCTCTCCATATCGATTTAGGAATATTCCTAACGGTATGCGCGCTGAAAAAGCGCAACAAGACTGCTGCCGGCTATTCCGGGCTTCGCGCCGCTGATATGCGGTGAGCGCGCTGGAGCCATAGCGAGCGTGCACAGCGAGGCCGTAGTGTGGTGTAGCGCGCCCGGGCCGGGCATGCGCGGCCCGCATCCGCCGCTGCGCCTGCCTCGCGATGACAGCGCGTGCATGCACCGATCGCCATCCGCACCGGGGACGTATCGCGTTCGATATGATCTGTATCGGGCGGCGCGCATGCTGCGGTTATTGCGCATCGATGCGCATGAACGGGTTAACCCGCAAGCCGTGCGCGGGGTGCTTTTGGCGCGCAGGCTGTCGCGTCCTTCCATCCGTCATCTATTTCGACCGAACGGCTATCCCTCTTATGTCCTATCTCGGCATCGACCTCGGCACCGGTTCACTGAAACTCGCGATCGTCGACGACGGGGGTCGCGAGACGTCGATTGCAAGCGTGGCCTATGCAATCGACACGCCGCATCCGGGCTGGGCCGAAACGGATCCGCAGACCTGGTGGCGCGCACTGTGCGAAGCATCGGCGCGGCTGCCTGCGAACCAGCGCGCCGCGGTCGAGGCGCTTGGATTCTCCGGGCAAATGCACGGCGTCGTGCTGACCGGAGCGCGCGGCGAAGCTGTCCGTCCGGCGATGCTGTGGCCCGACACGCGCGCGCTCGCGCTGCTCGATGCGTGGCCGCAACCGCAGCCGAATCCGGTGGCGCCGGGTATGGGGTCCGCTGCTGCGCTGGGTCGCGCTGCACGAACCGCGCAGTGTCGAAAGCGCGCGCTGGGCATTGCAACCCAAGGACTGGTTGCGCGTTGCGCTGGGCGGCGCCGTGGCGACCGATCCATCCGACGCATGCGCGACCGCGCTTGCCGGGCCCGACGGCGTCTGGGACGTCGCTTTGCTCGAGCGGCTCGGATTGCCGCGGGAATGGTTCGCCGCGCTGGCGTCGTCGTCGGCAGTGAACGGCGTGTTGTCCGCCGATGCGGCACGCGCGCTCGGTCTGCGCGCCGGCATCCCGCTCGCAACCGGCGCCGCCGATACGCCATGCGCGGCGCTCGGCAGCGGTCTCGTGCGCGACGGCGATGCGCTGCTCACGACGGGCAGCGGCGGTCAGATCGTCGTCATGTCGACGGATGAGCCGGCGCCCGCGCAAGGCTTGCACCGCTACCGCGCGGCGACCGGACACTGGTACCGGATGGCGGCGATGCAGAACGTCGGCGTCGCGCTCGAGGCGGTGCGCGGATGGCTGTCGTACGAGTGGCGCGACGCTTACCGCGACGCGTTTGCCGCGGGCGCCGACGCCGAGGCCGGCGCGTTGACCTTTCTGCCGTATCTCACTGGCGAGCGCACCCCATGGCTCAACCCGGCCGCGCGCGGCGGCTGGCTCGGGCTTGCGCTGGGTGCGTCGCGTGGCGCGCTGATGCGTTCGGCTTTCGAGGGCGTCGCGTTTGCGCTGCGCGCGGGACTCGATGCGATCCGGCAAAGCGGCGCGACAGTCGATGCGTTGCGTCTTGCGGGCGGCGGCTCGGTCGATACGCGTTGGCGTCAGTTGCTCGCCGATGCGCTCGACGTCGAGCTGCATGCGGTCGATTGCCCGAACGCTGCGGCGCGCGGCGCGGCATTGCTCGGCGGTCTCGCGACCGGCCGTTGGCAGGCGCACGATCTTGCATCGCTCGCGCCGGCTGCGACGCGTGTCGCGGGGCCGGGCGGCGATCGGGCGATCGCCGCCCGCTATGCACGCTTTATCGATCTGTACGGCCGCGTCGAACCGTGGTTCTGACCCGCCGCGTGAGCGCAAGCCGCAGCGTATGAATGCGCCGCCGCGCAAGCGGCGCTCAATGCGGCAATGCGCACGATCGCATCGCACGCGGCCACACGACCACGCGCGCATAGATCGCGCTTATGAAATCTTCGCCCGCAACGCATCGAGCCCTGTCTTGAAGATGTCGTGGAACAGCGTGATGACCTCGTCATCGCTGACCCAGGAGCGCATCAACGTTTGGTCTGCGCCCGTTATTGCAGGGCTATCACGCAAGGTGCGAGGCACGGGCATGAAATAGATGGAATATCGCAAGCCGCCGGCACGTTGATCTTTACACCTCGCGTTCCGGATGATTACGATGACTGGCCGTACCCGGCTGATGCTGCGTGCCTATCTGATGACGGCCTCCGTTGCGGCCGCCTGCATTCAGTCGCTGATCGTGATGCCGATGATGTTTCTGTTTCGCGTGCCTGTCGAGACTTTCGAAACGGCCCGGTTTCGCATGCTCGCATTGCTTTTTGTAAGCGCGTCAGTGTTTGTTACGCGAGGCGTCGCGTCGTGTGCGTTCCATGCGGCGGTGCGCTGTGGGGGCGTGACGTTCGGGCACGCGGCGTGCGGCGATGGGGTCGCGTGCATTACGCCGGCATGTGCAAAGCGCAAGCTGATTGTGCTGCATCTTCATTTTGCGCGGATGCAATACGAAAACCTTGGCGATGCCGGTGCGCACGTGGACGCGGAAGCGGACGCGGATCGATCCGACCCGGGACATGTTCACTGCGACAGCGCGCCACGCGGGCACGATCGTTGTACGTGCAACAAACCCCGCATGCACGCCGTCAATCGATCGACTCAACGATAGCAACCCGGCACCGCAACAGGGTGCGCGCGGGGCCGCCTGGCGTTCCGCTTTGGGTCCGCATCGGGGTCCCGCATGAGGTCCGCTTGCAACGGGCTTATTCCTCGCGTGTCGTGTCGTGCCGTGACGCGTTCGCGCGTAGTGCGCGACTCATTCGCCGCGAAAGCACGGTTTGCGCTTTTCCGCGAACGCAGCGCGTCCTTCGCGGAAGTCAGCGCTTTGCGCGGCCTGATCGAGCAACTCCTCGACGATGCCGTCGCGCAGTGCGCCGTTGCCGGATGCAAGCGCATCGAGAATCGTCTTCGCCCCGGCAATCGTGAGCGGCGCGCAGTCCTTCAGGTGTGCGGCGAAGGTGAGCGCGGCAGCGAGCGGATCGTCGGCGATTTCGTCGACAAAGCCAATGCGCAGCGCGCGCGCCGCATCGAACTTTTCGGCGGCGTAGAGAATGCGCTTCGCATTCGCGAGGCCGACCAGCGACAGCAGCCGGCGCGTGCCCGCGATCCCATAGACGATCGACAGCTTCGCGGCCGGAATCGCAAACATCGCGCCCGGCGCCGCGAAGCGGAAATCGCACGACATCGCGAGATTGCAGCCGCCACCCATGCAGTATCCGTTGATCGCGGCGATCGTCGGCTTTGGCGACGCGGCGATCCGGTTGCAGCAGCCTTCATACGCGTGCTCGTAGTCACGCGCCTGCCCGGCGTTCGCGCGCACTGCGCCGAACTCCGAGATATCGGCGCCCGCGCAGAAGCTGTTCGCGGTGCCGGTCAGGACGATTGCGCGCACCTCGCGCTGCGCGCCCAGCGCATCGAAGGTGTCGCCGAGGCGCCGCCAAAGCGCGAGGGTAAGCGCGTTGCGGCGCGCCGCGCGGTTCAGCGTCACGCGCGCGAGGCCGTCGTCGATGGTCAACTGGATTGCATCGTCGGATGCCGGGGTCTGAATTGCCATGAGTTCGCGTTCCGAAAGGTCAATATGCCGCGCCGGCGGCGCAGGCGTAAGCGTGTACCACGCGGCTGTTGCCTCGATGTCCTCGGAGTATAGAGACGTGGGCGCGATATGAAAAAATACGCGGCTGAAACAGGCCGATAAGCCCGATTTGTTGCCCGGCCCGTCGTTCGGTATTGAACGCGACCCTCTTCCGGTCTTTACATAACGGCCTCGCGCCGCCAACATGCACGGTGCGCATGCCGGATGCGAATCTGCTGCGCGTCGCATACCGGTGACGGGGCCAGCGGCCCCGGCCTCACCCCATTCGCTATCCGCTTCGCCAGACACCAGGAGAACAGTGCATGAAGACCAAAGCCGCCATCGCATGGAAAGCCGGCGCACCGCTCACCATCGAGGAAGTCGATCTCGACGGTCCGCGTGCCGGCGAAGTGCTGATCGAGGTGAAGGCCACCGGCATTTGCCATACCGATTACTACACGTTGTCCGGCGCGGATCCGGAAGGCATTTTCCCGGCCATCCTCGGTCACGAAGGCGCGGGCGTCGTGGTCGACGTCGGGCCGGGTGTCGGCACGCTGAAGAAGGGCGATCACGTTATTCCGCTTTACACGCCCGAATGCCGCCAGTGCAAGTTCTGCCTGTCGCGCAAGACGAACCTGTGCCAGGCGATCCGCACGACGCAGGGCAAAGGCCTGATGCCCGATTCGACGTCGCGCTTCTCGCTCGGCGGCAAGCCGCTCTTTCACTACATGGGCACCTCGACGTTCTCGAATTACATTGTCGTGCCGGAAATCGCGGTCGCGAAGATTCGCGAGGACGCGCCGTTCGACAAGGTCTGCTATATCGGCTGCGGCGTGACGACCGGAGTCGGCGCGGTCGTCTATTCGGCGAAGGTCGAAGCGGGCGCGAACGTCGTCGTATTCGGTCTCGGCGGCATCGGGCTCAATGTGATCCAGGGCGCAAAAATGGTCGGCGCCAACAAGATCATCGGGGTCGATCTCAACCCGGCGCGCGTCGAGCTGGCGACGAAGTTCGGCATGACCGATTTCATCAACCCGAAGGAAGTCGGCAATGTCGTCGATCGCATCGTGCAGCTGACCGACGGCGGCGCCGACTACTCGTTCGAATGCATCGGCAATGTGAAGGTGATGCGCGACGCGCTCGAGTGCACGCACAAGGGCTGGGGGCAGTCGTTCATCATCGGCGTCGCGGCGGCCGGCGAAGAGATCAGCACGCGGCCGTTCCAGCTCGTGACGGGCCGCCAGTGGAAAGGCTCGGCGTTCGGCGGCGCGCGCGGCCGCACCGACGTGCCGAAGATCGTCGACTGGTATATGGAAGGCAAGATCAATATCGACGACCTGATCACGCATCATCTGCCGCTCGAGCGCATCAATGAAGGCTTCGACCTGATGAAGAAGGGCGAGTCGATCCGCTCGGTGGTGATGTACTAAAGGAGACCGCGATGCTTGAGACGCGCTCATCGCACGCCTGCCACGGCGGCGTGCAGCAGTTCTATCAGCACGAGTCGCGCACGATCGGCCTGCCGATGCGCTTTGCCGCGTATTTGCCGCCGCAGGCCGCGCATGGCAAGGTGCCCGCGCTGTTCTATCTCGCGGGCCTGACCTGTACCGAGGAGACGTTTCCGATCAAGGCCGGCGCGCAGCGCTTCGCCGCGCAGCATGGCATTGCGCTGATCGCGCCGGACACGAGCCCGCGCGGCGCCGGCGTGCCCGGCGAGAGCGATGCGTGGGACTTCGGCGTGGGTGCGGGCTTTTACGTCGACGCGAAGCGCGAGCCGTGGGCGAAGCACTACCGGATGTACTCGTACGTGCGTGACGAGCTGCGCGAGACGGTGTGCGCGAATCTGCCGATCGACGCAGCGCGCCTCGGCATCTTCGGTCATTCGATGGGTGGGCACGGCGCGCTGGTGCTGGCGCTGCGCAACCCGGACCTGTACCGGTCGGTGTCCGCGTTTGCACCGATCGCCGCGCCGATGCGCTGCCCGTGGGGTGAAAAGGCGTTGGGCGGCTATCTCGGCGCGCAGCGCGATGCGTGGCGCGAGTATGACGCGAGCGAACTGGTGGGGCGTGCGCCGGCGAAGTTCGCGGCGGGCATTCTGGTCGATCAGGGGCTCGCGGATCAATTTCTCGACCAGCAGCTCAATCCGGATGTGTTCGAGGCGGCGTGCGCTGCCGCCGGTCAGCCGTTGACGCTGCGGCGCCATGCGGGCTACGACCACGGGTATTACTTTATTTCGACGTTCGTCGAAGATCATCTCGCGCATCACGCGAAGGTGTTGCTCGCGTAGGGCACGCGGGCGGTGTAACGGCAACGGCGGCGTGGTGTTGCGCGTTACGCGCGGCGCGGGTGCCTGTTGTGGCATCGCATCGCATCGCGTCAGCGCGATATCTTTGACATGCGTGAGAACGTACGTGCGCAGGCACGCACGCCTGCCTGCGCATGTCAGCGCCGCGTCAGCAGACTGGCGCCGTACACCAGCGCCGCGAGCAGCGTGATCCAGAAGCTCGTCGGCCAGTCCGTGTAGAACGCGAGCGTGACGCCGAGCCACGCTTGCGCAAGCGCGAGCGCCGCGGCGAGCGCGAGGCCGATCGATAGTCGCGTCGTCATGTTCTGCGCGGCGGCGGCCGGACCGACCATCAGCGTGAACACCAGCAGCACGCCGACGATCTGCGTGCAGGCGGCCACCGCCAGCGCCGCGATCGCCAGAAACAAGACCGACACGAGCCGCAGCGATACGCCTTTCGCTTCCGCCAGTTCCGGCTGCAGCGAGGCGAACAGCAAAGGCCGCATGATGGCCGCGAGCGCAGCGAGGCTCACCACACCGATGGCCGCGAGCACCGCGAGCGTCGACGTGTTCACGCCGAGCACATTGCCGAACAGCAGCGCGGTGACCTGCGTCGCGTACGCGGTGAAGAAATGCAGAAACAGCAGCCCGAAGCCGAGCGAAAGCGACAAGGTCACGCCGATTGCGACGTCGCGGCCCGCGAGGCGCTCGCCGAGCGCGCCCATGCCGATGCCGGCGGCCAGCGTGAAGCCGATCATCCCCCAGATCGGCGAGACGCCGATCAGCACGGCGCCGGTCGCGCCGGTGAAGCCGACGTGCGACAACGCATGACCCGCGAACGTCTGCCCGCGCATCACCAGAAAGTAACCGACGATTCCCGACAGCACCGCGACGATCCCCGACGCCGCGAATGCGTTCACCATGAAGTCATATTCAAACATCGTGCGTGTGCCCGTCGCGTGACGTGTGGTGAGAGCGGTGGGCGTGGCCGTGCTTGTGCGTGCCGCCGCCCTGTTCGTGCCCATGACTGTGGCCGTGATCGCCGTCGTCTTCGTGCTCGTGGTCGTGCTTTTCCACTTCGACGTCGCCGGACATCACGAAGATGCGGCCGTTCATGCGGATCACGTCGATCGCCGACCCATAGAGGCGCGACAGCACTGGCTTCGTGATCACTTCGTCGACGGTGCCGAGCGCCGCGACGCCGTTGCCGAGATAGAGCACGCGATCGAGCGCATGCAGCAATGGGTTCAACTCGTGCGCGGAGAACAGCACCGCGATGCCGAGTTCCTGCTGCACGCGCCGCACCAGTTCGACGACGCTCTTCTGACGATGCGGATCGAGACTGATCAGCGGTTCGTCGAGCAGCAGCAGGCACGGATTGCCGAGCAGGCATTGCGCGAGCAGCAGCCGCTGCCGCTCGCCGCCGGACAGTTCCGACAGCGGCCGCTCGGCCAGCGCGCTCGCGCCGACCAGCTCGAGCACGCGCGCGACGTCGGCGCGCGTGCTGGCGTCCGCATGCGGCAGGCCCCAGCGGTGACCGTCCGCCGCCATCGCGACGAAGTCGCGCCCGCGCACGCGCCGGCCCGCGAGCGCGCTGCGCGTCTGCGGCATATAGCCGATCGACGGATTGCCGCAGACGACCGGTTCGCCGAGCACGCGCACGGCGCCTTGCGCGGCCGGCACGAGGCCGAGCACCGCGCGCATCAGCGTGGTCTTGCCGGCGCCGTTCGGGCCGAGCACGCCGATGAATTCGCCTGGCTGGATCGCAAAGCTCGTGTCGCGCAGGATCGTGCGTCCGCCGAGCTCGAGGGTCACCCGGTCGAGCTCCAGCACTGGCGCCGCATCTTGCACCGCGTCCTTCTCTGAAGAGGAGGCGGGAAGTGCGGGCGGCGGACGATCACTTTCGGTCATTGAGCCTTTCCTTATTTACCGGCGCCGCCGCCGGCCGCGAGCGCCACGCCGAGCGCGTCCAGTTGCACAAGCATCCATTGCTGGTAGTTCTTGCCCGCGAGTTCCGTTTCAGTGACGCTCATGGTCGGCACCTGCGATTGCTGCGCGAGCTTCAGCATCCGCCGGGTCAGCGCCTCGGTTGCCTGGCTGTTGTAGATCAGCACGCGCACGCGCTTCTCGCGCAAGTCGCGCTCGAACGCGGCGATATCCGACGCGCTCGCCTCGGTGTCGTTCATCGTCGCCAGCTGGAAACGCAGATTGCGCATATCGAGGCCGATCGCGTCTGACATATAGCCGAACACCGGCTCGGTCGCCGTGACCGGCACGCCCGCATAGCGGGCATGCAGCGCGGCGACCTTCGCGTCGATCGGCTTCAGCGAATCGAGAAACTTCGCGAGATTCGCATCGTACGCGCTCTTGTGCGCCGGGTCAGCGGCCTCGAGCGCGGCGCTCACCGCGCGGGCGACCTTCGGCATCGTCGCCGGGTCGTACCAGAGGTGCGGATTATCGCCGCTTTTCTTGCCGGTGAGGTCCGCCACCACGATCACCGTACGCTTCGTGCTCTTCGACGCGGCGAGCAGCTTGGCCATCCACGGATCGTAGTCGGCGCCGTTATAGACGACAAGGCTCGCATGCTGCAACGCGCGCGCGGTCTTCGGGCTCGCTTCGAACAGGTGCGGGTCCTGGTCCGGATTGCTCAGGATGCTGGTTACTTCGACGCGATCGCCACCTAGCTGCTGTACGACGTCGCCGTAGAAGTTCTCGGCGGCGACCACCGGCAGTTTGCCGCTCGCGGCAGGCGATGCGGCTTGCGCATGCGCCGCCTCACCGGCGCTGAGCGCGAGCGCCGCGGCGGCGACGAAGGTCGACAGTCTCAATGCGGCGCGCACCGCATTCCACTTCGGGTTGTTGTTCATTTGATGGGCTTGTTCAGGTTGATAGCGAATGGAAAGAGAATTCAGGCTTGGCCGCGCTGGCATTCGGCGCACAGGCCGCTTAGTTCGACGACCTGGCGATGCACTTCGAAGCCATGGGCGGGCGCGCTGCCGGCAAGCTGCCGCGCCAGCTCGCCGCCGGGGATTTCGATCGCCTCGCCGCATGCCTCGCAGATCAGGAACTGCCCTTGATGCGGCTCGCCGACGTCGCAACACGCGATAAACGCGTTCTTCGACTCGATCCGATGCACGAAGCCGTGCTCGACGAGAAAGTCGAGCACGCGATAGACGGTAGTCGGCGGCACCCGGCCGCGCTGGGGTTCGAGCGCGGCAAGCAGGTCGTACGCGCCGATCGGCCGGTCGCTCGCGGCGATCAGCGTGTAGACCTGGCGGCGCAGCGTGGTCAGCGCGAGGCCGCGCGCCGCTGCGACGGCTTGCGCACGCGCCAGCCGTTGCGCGACGCGATCATCGGATGAGGCGGACATGGTGCTGCTCCTGAGGGCGGCGCGTTTGGCCGGCGGAACGCCGCAGCCGCGGCCGCCTGTCTGGCAGTGCCGATTGGAAAAACCCAACGCGACACGGCAATGAAGCGACGAAAAATCGACGAAAAATCGACGAAGGCGAGATGATATAACGTATCTAAACATCTTGCCATTGATTGCGCGCGCACGCCGTCTAAATTGATATGAGCGACGCGGCGCCCGCATTGAATTCGACGTGCCTGCGAGTGAGCCGCTAGCTGCGGCGCTGCACCATCGAAATCTTGCGGCGCGCCTTGACATGGCCGGACACGTATCCGATCATTCGATCACAAATAGAGCAATTGATCGCACAGAGAGCGTTCGCTCACTGGCATAAAGACTCGCACACAAGAGCGAACGATTGGGAGACACGCAGTGGCAGCGCGATTGCAAGACAAGGTGGCAATTCTCACCGGCGCGGCGAGCGGCATTGGCGAAGCGGTCGCGCGCCGGTATCTGGACGAAGGCGCGCGCTGCGTGCTGGTCGACGTGAAGCCGGCCGATGCATTTGCGCAGTCGTTGCGCGACGATTACCCCGAGCGCGTGATCACCGTCAGCGCGGACGTCACGCGGCGCGAAGACATTCAGCGCATCCTGTCGCAGACGGTCGGGCATTTCGGCCGCGTCGACATTCTCTTCAACAACGCGGCGCTATTCGATATGCGTCCGCTGCTCGACGAATCCTGGGATATCTACGACAAGCTGTTCGCGGTCAACGTGAAGGGCATGTTCTTCCTGATGCAGGCAGTCGCGCAGCGCATGGTCGAGCAGCGCGCGGGCGGCAAGATCATCAATATGTCGTCGCAGGCCGGGCGCCGCGGCGAGGCGCTCGTGTCGCACTACTGCGCGACCAAGGCGGCCGTGCTCAGCTATACGCAATCGGCGGCGCTCGCCCTCGCGCCGCACAGGATCAACGTGAACGGCATCGCACCGGGCGTCGTCGATACGCCGATGTGGGAGCAGGTCGATGCGCTCTTCGCACGTTATGAGAACCGGCCGCTCGGCGAGAAGAAGCGTCTCGTCGGCGAAGCGGTGCCGCTCGGCAGGATGGGGCTGCCGGCGGATCTGACCGGCGCGGCGCTGTTCCTCGCATCGTCGGATGCGGACTACATCACCGCGCAAACCCTGAATGTCGACGGCGGTAACTGGATGAGCTGATCTGCCCGACCCCTGCCCGCGACCCGGCTGCCGGCAATCTGAGGACCTGTGAGCCGCCCATCGCAAGCCAACAACGAACGTACGATAAAGGAGACAAACGATGAAACCTGCCCTGAAACCCGCGCTGAAGGTACTCGGCGCCGCGGCGGCCGCGTGCGCGGCGCTCAATGCGTCGGCGGCGACCGTCACGATCGCGACCCTCAACAACCCGGACATGATCGAGCTGAAGAAGCTCTCGCCCGCATTCGAAAAGGCGAATCCGGACATCAAGCTGAACTGGGTGATCCTCGAGGAAAACGTGTTGCGCCAGCGCGCGACGACCGACATCACCACCGGCAGCGGCCAGTTCGACGTGGTGACGATCGGCGCATACGAAACGCCGCAATGGGGCAAGCGCGGCTGGCTGTCGCCGCTTGCCGACCTGCCGGCGAGCTATGACCTGAACGACGTCGTGAAGACCGCGCGCGAAGGGCTCTCGTATAACGGTTCGCTTTATGCGCTGCCGTTCTACGTCGAAAGCTCGATGACGTTTTACCGCAAGGATCTGTTCGCGGCGAAGGGCCTGAAGATGCCGGACAACCCGACCTACGACCAGATCGCGCAATTTGCGGACAAGCTGACCGACAAGTCGGCCGGCATGTACGGCATCTGTCTGCGCGGCAAGGCGGGCTGGGGCGAGAACATGGCGTACGTGACGACGCTCGTCAACACGTTCGGCGGCCGCTGGTTCGACGAGAAATGGCATGCGCAGCTCACCACGCCGGAGTGGAAAAAGGCCGTCTCGTTCTACGTCGACCTGTTGAAGAAAGACGGCCCGCCGGGAGCGAGCTCGAACGGCTTCAACGAAAACCTGACGCTGATGTCATCGGGCAAGTGCGCGATGTGGATCGATGCGACGGTGGCGGCCGGCATGCTGTACAACAAGCAGCAATCGCAGATCTCCGACAAGGTGGGCTTCGCGGCGGCGCCGACCCAGGTCACGCCGAACGGTTCGCACTGGCTGTGGGCGTGGGCGCTGGCGATTCCGAAGACGTCGAAGCAGCAGGATTCGGCGAAGAAGTTCATCGCGTGGGCGACGTCGAAGGAGTACATCGAGCTGGTCGCGAAGGATGAAGGCTGGGCCTCGGTGCCGCCGGGCACGCGCCAGTCGACCTACGCGCGGCCGGAATACAAGCAGGCCGCGCCGTTTGCCGACTTCGTGCTGAAGGCGATCGAATCCGCCGACCCGACGCACCCGACGTTGAAGTCCGTGCCGTACACCGGCGTGCAGTTCGTCGGTATTCCTGAGTTCCAGTCGTTCGGCACCGTGGTCGGACAGAGCATCTCCGGCGCAGTGGCGGGCCAGATGACGGTCGATCAGGCTTTGCAGGCGGGCAATGCCACCGCGGATCGCGCGGTGCGCCAGGCTGGCCTGCAGAAGTAACGCGGTAGCAAAGTTCGTTCGAAGCAAAACCCCGGCCGGGCGGCAATGCCCGGCCGGACCCCCGGCAGCACGGCGGCCCGCCTGCCTCGTTTGAAGCAAACCCGGCGGCTCGCGCACTTCCGAACAGGTGGCCCATCATGCCTCATCTGCGCCTTCCTCTGTCGCATGCCCATCCCCGAACCGAACAGGAACGCGAATCGCGCAAAGCCGCGTCCGCGCGCTGGCTGGTGTCGCCATCCGTCGCGGTCCTGTTGCTGTGGATGGCGATTCCGCTCGCGATGACGATCTGGTTTTCGTTCACGCGCTACAACCTGCTGAACCCGGATGAAAAAGGCTTCGCCGGCTTCGACAACTACCGCTATCTGGCGACCGACCCGTCGTTCTGGCCGTCGATCCTGCATACGTTGCAGCTGATCATCGCGGTGCTGGTGATCACGGTGGTGGGCGGCGTGCTGATGGCCGTGCTGTTCGACCGGAAATTCTATGGGCAGGGCATTGCGCGCCTGCTCGCGATCGCGCCGTTCTTCGTGATGCCGACGGTGAGCGCGCTGATCTGGAAGAACATGATTTTCCACCCGGTGTACGGTCTGGTCGCGGACGCGATGCGCGCGGCCGGCCTCACGCCGATCGACTGGTTCGCGACGTATCCGCTGACGTCGGTGATCATCATCGTCGCGTGGCAGTGGTTGCCGTTCGCGTTTCTGATTTTGTTTACCGCGATCCAGTCGCTCGATCAGGAACAGAAGGAGGCGGCGAAAATCGACGGCGCCGGCCCGTTCGCGATGTTTTTCTTCATCACGTTGCCGCACCTGAGACGTGCGATCGCGGTGGTCGTGATGATGGAGACGATTTTCCTGCTGTCGATTTTCGCCGAGATCTATACGACGACCGGCGGCGGCCCCGGCAACGCGACCACCAATCTGTCGTACCTGATCTACGCGCTCGGCCTGCAGCAGTTCGACGTCGGCCTGGCTTCCGCCGGCGGCATTCTCGCGGTCGTGGTCGCGAACATCGTGTCGTTCTTCCTTGTGAAGATGCTCGCGAAGAACCTGAAAGGGGAGTACGAAAAATGAGCCAGGTCGCTGTCTCACCCGTTGCGGCCGCCGCCGCGCCCGCTGCTTCGCCGTTGGCTACCGTGCGGCGCGCCATTCCGGGCATTCTCGCGTGGCTGATCGCGCTCGCGCTGTTCTTCCCGATCTTCTGGATGACGATCACCGCGTTCAAGACCGAGCAGCAGGCGTACTCGTCTTCGCTGTTCTTTACGCCGACGCTCGAGAGCTTCCGCGAGGTGTTCGCGCGCAGCAACTACTTCGGGTTTGCGTGGAACTCGGTGCTGATTTCGGTCGGCGTGACCATCGTGTGCCTGATCCTGGCCGTGCCCGCCGCTTACGCGATGGCGTTCTTCCCGAGCCGGCGTACGCAGAAAACGCTGCTGTGGATGCTGTCGACGAAAATGATGCCGTCGGTCGGCGTGCTGGTGCCGATCTATCTGCTGTGGAAAAACAGCGGGCTGCTCGACACGGTGACCGGTCTCGTCATCGTCTACACGCTGATCAATCTGCCGATCGCCGTGTGGATGGCGTTCACGTACTTCAACGAGATTCCGCGCGACATCCTCGAAGCCGGCCGCATCGACGGCGCCGCGACGTGGCAGGAAATCGTCTACCTGCTGATGCCGATGGCGCTGCCGGGCCTCGCGTCGACCGCGCTGCTGCTCGTGATCCTGTCGTGGAACGAAGCGTTCTGGAGCATCAATCTGTCGAGTTCGAATGCGGCGCCGCTGACGGTGTTCATCGCGTCGTATTCGAGCCCCGAGGGGTTGTTCTGGGCGAAGCTGTCCGCTGCGTCGCTGCTCGCGGTCGCGCCGATCCTGATTGTCGGCTGGCTGTCGCAGAAGCAGCTGGTGCGGGGGCTTACGTTCGGAGCGGTCAAGTGACGCAAACGCAGACGCAAACCCAGACCCAGATGCAAACACAACCTCGCACGGAAACCCGAACCGGCATGGCGCTCGTCCTGATCTGCGATTGCGACGGTGTGCTGATCGACAGCGAAGCCGTCGCGGCCGCGATGCTGGTGCGCGAACTCGAAGCGCGCTGGCCCGATGCGGAGGTCGCGCCGGTCGTGATGCCGCTGCTCGGTCTGCGGATCGAACGCGTGCTCGAAGGCGCGGCCGCGCAGCTGGGCAAGCAGTTTGCCGGCGGCGATATCGAGGCGATTCGCACGAAGGTCGAAGCGGCGGCGGTGCAGGCGCCGACCGTGAACGGCGTCGGCGACGCGCTCGCGCAGATTGTGCTCACCAAAGCGTGCGCGAGCAACAGCTTTCGTCCGTACGTCGAAGCGGCGCTCGCGCGCACCGGGCTCGTCAAGTTTTTCGGCGACCGGCTTTTCTGCGCGGATTCGGTGCCGCGGCCGAAGCCGGCGCCGGACGTTTATCTCGCGGCGGCGCGCGGTCTGAACGTGACGCCGGACGCTTGTCTCGTTGTCGAAGACAGCGTGACCGGCGTGACCGCGGCGACGGCGGCGGGCATGACGGTGATCGGCTTCATCGGCGGCGGCCACACGAGCGACGCGCAGATCGACGCGTTGCGCGCGGCCGGCGCGCAACAGGTATTCGACGATATGCGGCGACTGCCGGAACTGGTCGCACGTTGGACGCAACATCACGCAACACACGGAGACACATCATGGCTAGCCTGACTTTGCGCAATATCAGCAAGCGCTACGACGAGACGGAAGTGATGCGCAACATCAACCTCGACATCGCGGATGGCGAGTTCGTCGTGTTCGTCGGTCCGAGCGGCTGCGGGAAGTCGACGCTGATGCGGATGATCGCGGGCCTCGAAGACATCAGCAGCGGCGATCTGAATATCGACGGCACGCGCATGAACGAAGTGCCGCCCGCCAAGCGCGGCATCGCGATGGTGTTCCAGTCCTATGCGCTGTATCCGCATATGACGCTGTACGACAACATGGCGTTCGGCCTCAAGCTCGCAGGCGCGAAAAAGCCGGAGATCGATCAGGCGGTGCGCAACGCGGCGAAGATCCTGCATATCGACCATCTGCTCGAGCGCAAGCCGAAGCAACTGTCGGGCGGGCAGCGTCAGCGCGTCGCGATCGGCCGCGCGATCACGCGCAAGCCGAAGGTATTTCTGTTCGACGAACCGCTGTCGAATCTCGACGCCGCGCTGCGCGTGAAAATGCGCCTCGAGTTCGCGCGGCTGCACGACGAACTGAAGACCACGATGATCTACGTGACGCACGACCAGGTCGAAGCGATGACACTCGCGGACAAGATCGTCGTGCTGTCGGCAGGCAATCTCGAACAGGTCGGCACGCCGAACGCGCTGTATCACGCGCCGGCGAACCGCTTTGTCGCGGGCTTTATCGGCTCGCCGAAGATGAATTTCATGGACGGCGTCGTGCAGTCGGTCGCGGCTGACGGCGTGCTGGTGCGCTATGAAACCGGCGAGACGCAACGCGTCGCGGTCGAGCCCGGCAATGCGAGGGAAGGCGACAAGGTGAGCGTCGGCATCCGGCCCGAGCATCTGCATGTGGATTCAGTGGAGTTCGGCGTGTCCGCGAAAATCATGGCCGTCGAATCGCTCGGCGATGCCGCGTATCTGTACGCCGAATGCGGCGTCGCGCCCGAAGGGCTGATCGCGCGCATTCCGCCGCTCGAGCAGCATCCGAAGGGCAAGATGGTCAAACTCGGCGCGGACGCGGGCCATTGCCACCTGTTCGATAGCAACGGGCAGGCGTTCCGCCGGAGAATCGCGCAGGAACTGGCGGCGTGACGGACGTCGGTTGACGGCGCGTTTCGCCTATATAGTCAAACTAACCGTCTGACCGTTGCGCGTCGCGTTGGCGCATAACGGCCGGCACGATACAGCTGACCTATCAATTAACGAATCATTCGGAGCACGAAAACAACGCGCCGGCGCCGGCCGTTCACACCGCCCGCCAAAGTGCGCGCCGTATTGTTCCGCCTGCCTTCACGCCCTGGCACAGCGCCATGCTGCGATGCGGGTGCTCGTGCCTGCTCGACGCGAGCGATGGCGCGGCTTTCGCATTACCAATGCCTTTCTCTCGAATAACATTCGATGACGGCCATTCACATAGCCTTATTCAAACGATAAAAAAGTTTGATTTTTGCTGCCGCGCAAAAGAGACCACCATCGGCGGGCGTCAACCGTATCCCGTTCTGTGCATCTCGTTGTCCTGACAGCCTGCAAGTTGCCTCCGGAACCCGAGCGTCGACGTCAGACCAGAAGTCATTACACGGAGACGACTCTTGCAACAGCCAGTCACAGCACCCGGTGGCGGTGCGAAACATCTGCCCGGCCGCCAGTCCAGCCGATGGGTTCAACTTGCGATCGGCGTCATCTGCATGGGCCTCGTCGCGAATCTCCAATACGCGTGGACGCTCTTCGTCGAGCCGATGAATGCCCAGCATCACTGGGGCCTCGCGTCGATTCAAACGGCTTTCTCGATCTTTATCGTGACCGAAACCTGGCTTGTGCCGATCGAAGGCTGGCTCGTCGATCGTTTCGGTCCGCGTCCCGTCGTGATCGGCGGCGCGATCTGCGCGGGCCTCGGCTGGATACTCGACGCGTATGCGCCCAATCTGGCCGTGCTCTTTCTCGCCGCGGTGATCTCCGGCATCGGCGCCGGCTGCGTGTACGGCACCTGCGTCGGCAATGCGCTCAAGTGGTTTCCGGACCGGCGCGGCCTCGCGGCCGGCCTGACGGCCGCCGGCTTCGGCGCGGGCGCCGCGCTGACCGTGATCCCGATCGCGTCGATGATCGAGCGCTCCGGCTATCAGCACACGCTGGTCTTTTTCGGCTGCCTGCAAGGCGGCGTGATCCTGTTGCTCGCGACGTTGCTGGTGCGCCCGAATCCGCCCGAGTTCGCGCGCAAGGTCAAACGCGTGGTCGCGACGAAGATCGACTACACGACCAGCGAAATGGTGCGCGCGCCGGTGTTCTGGGTGCTCTACGCGATGTTCGTATGCGTGGCGACCGGCGGCATCATCGCGACCGCGCAGATCGGCCCGATCGCGAAGGAATATGGTTTCGCCGAGACGCCGATCGCATTCTTCGCCGCGACGCTGCCGCTGCTCACGCTGACGTTGTCGATCAATAACGTCTGCAACGGCTTCACACGGCCGATTTGCGGCGCGATCTCCGATCGCATCGGCCGCGAGAACACGATGTTCATGACGTTCCTCGGCGAAGGACTCGCGCTGCTCGGCCTGATGCACTTCGGTCACAACCCGTACCTGTTCATGGTGTTCTCCGGGCTGATCTTCGTGTTCTACGGCGACATCTTCTCGAACTTCCCGGCGACCTGCGCGGATACGTTCGGCGCGAAATACGCGGCCGGCAACGCGGGCACGCTGTACACCGCGAAGGGCACCGCCGCGATGCTGGTGCCGATCGCCTCGGTGCTCGCCGAGCACGGCGGCTGGAACACGGTGTTTATCTTCGCGGCGTGCATCGCGATCGCGGGCAGCGTGGCGGCGAAATTCGTGCTCGCGCCGATGCGGCAGCGCTGGATCGAGGATTCGTGGAAGGAAAGCGAACGGCTCGCGTTCGTCGGATCACGTAATACGTATAAACCGACGCCGCTGGGGTCGAACGAGTAATGGACGACGACGCGACTTTGACGATCGCGGCGTCGCCGGCTTCAACGGAAGCGCGTGCGACGCCGTTTGCGCTGTCGCTGCAGCCGTTGAACCCGGGCGCGTCGCTGCGCGATCTCGCGTACGCGAAGCTGCGTCAGGCGATCGCGGAAGCCGACATCTACGGCTCGCGCGAAGCGATCCGGCTCGACGAGCGCAATCTGACCGAAGCGCTCGGTGTGAGCCGCACGCCGATCCGCGAGGCGATGACGCTGCTCGAGCAGGAAGGCTTTCTACGCGCGGTGCCGCGTCGCGGCATGTTTATCCGGCGCAAGACGCGTCGCGAGATCGTCGAGATGATCCAGATGTGGGCGGCGCTCGAGAGCATGGCGGCGCGCCTCGCGACGCTCAAGGCGAGCGACGACGAGATCGAAGATCTGCGCAGGCTGTTCGCGCGCTTCGACGGCGGACGGCAGACGCCGGCGCAGCAGATCGACGAGTACTCGGAGGCGAACATCACGTTTCACGAGGCGCTGGTGAAGCTGTCGAAGTCGCAGGCGATCGCGCGCACGATCCGCAACGTGTTCGCGCACGTGCGCGCAATCCGCAAGCTGACGATCTCGCAAAGCGACCGGGCGTCGCGTTCGATCACCGATCACATGCAGATCATCGAAGCGCTGGAGGCGCGCGATACGGAAGGCGCGGAGCGGCTCGCGCGGCAGCATTCGCTGGAGCTCGCGACCTACGTGAACGCGCATTGCGACTTTCTGGAGTGAAAGCTGGAGCGAGGTTGGATGACGGATCGACCGGCGTGTGCGCGGTGAATCGGCCCCTTTGCGGGCCTTTCTTCGCATCAACTTGATATATCACATGCCAGATATCGTCGGACGTTGTGGTGCGCTGCACAAGAGGTCAGCGAAAGGAGCAACTCACTGAAATTAATGAAGTTTCTACGGGAAAGCTGTCGATGGCGAGCGAGATTTAACAGCTCTACGCTGCAACAAGCGACGCCCTAAGGGCAAAAAGCTATTGAATCAAACTTGGTGTGTGATATATGGTATATCACAGTGCTGCGATGAGTCCGACGGAAGGTTCTCGGGCACCGATTACCCATACACGACGCGACGGCCTAACAGTCATATCGATCTGGAGATTAGTGAATGTCTACTGTTGAAATTGCGCGTCCTGCTGCTGCGACAGCACAGGAGAGCGAACAAGCCGCCACGACCGACGGCTTTCATCTGGTCATCGATGCGCTGAAGCTGAACGACATCGATACGATTTTCGGTCTGGTCGGCATTCCGATCACCGACCTCGCGCGCCTCGCGCAGGCCGAAGGAATGCGCTTCATCGGTTTCCGTCATGAGCAGAACGCCGGCAACGCGGCGGCGATCCACGGCTACATGACGCAAAAACCCGGCATCTGTCTGACGGTGTCGGCGCCGGGCTTCCTGAACGGCCTGACGGCGCTCGCCAACGCGACGACCAACTGCTTCCCGATGATCCTGATCAGCGGCTCGAGCGAGCGCGAGATCGTCGATCTGCAGCAGGGCGATTACGAAGAGATGGACCAGCTGAACGCGGCGAAGCCGTACGCGAAGGCTGCATATCGCGTGCTGCACGCGGAGGACATCGGCATCGGCATCGCGCGTGCGATTCGCGCGGCCGTGTCGGGCCGTCCGGGCGGCGTCTATCTCGATCTGCCGGCGAAGCTGCTGGCGCAGACGATCGACGCGGTGAAGGCGAAGCAGTCGCTGGTGAAGGTGGTCGATGCGGCGCCGCGTCAGCTGCCGGCGCCGGATTCGGTGAAGCGCGCGCTCGACGTGATCAAGGGCGCGAAGCGTCCGCTGATTCTGCTCGGCAAGGGCGCCGCATACGCGCAAGCCGACAAGCAGATTCGCGAACTGGTCGAGAAGAGCGGCATTCCGTATCTGCCGATGTCGATGGCCAAGGGCCTGCTGCCGGATACGCACGCGCAATCGGCATCCGCCGCGCGCTCGTTCGTGCTGCAGGAAGCGGACTGCGTCGTGCTGATCGGCGCGCGTCTGAACTGGCTGCTCGCGCACGGCAAGGGCAAGACGTGGGGCGCCGCGCCGAAGCGCTTTGTGCAGATCGATATCGCGCCGACGGAAATCGACAGCAACGTCGCGATCGAAGCGCCGCTGATCGGCGATATCGGTTCGTGCGTCACGGAGCTCGTCGCCGGTATCGACGCGAACTTCCCGAAGCCGCCGTCGGAGTGGATCGCCGCCGTCACCGAGAAGAAGAACAAGAACCTCGAAAAGATGGCCGCGACGCTCGCGAAGAATCCGTCGCCGATGAGCTTCCACAGCGCGCTGCGCGCGATCCGCGACGTCCTGAAGACGCGTCCGGACATCAACGTCGTCAACGAAGGCGCGAACACGCTCGACTACGCGCGTGCGGTGATCGACATGTACGAACCGCGCCGCCGTTTCGACTCGGGCACGTGGGGCATCATGGGTATCGGCATGGGCTTCGCGATCGGCGCGGCGGTGACGAGCGGCACGCAAGTGGTGGCGATCGAAGGCGATAGCGCGTTCGGCTTTTCCGGCATGGAGCTCGAGACGATCTGCCGTTACGACCTGCCGGTCTGCACGATCGTGTTCAACAACAACGGCGTCTACAAGGGCACCGACGTGAACCCGACCGGCGGCAAGGACCTTGCGCCGACCGTGTTCGTGAAGGGCGCGCGCTACGACAAGATGATCGAGGCATTCGGCGGCGTCGGCTTTAACGCGACGACGCCGGAAGAACTGACGCAGGCCCTGCAGGAAGCGATCAAGTCGGGCAAGCCCACCTTGATCAATGCCGTGATCGACGAAGCGGCCGGTACCGAAAGCGGCCGATTGACCAACCTGAACCCGCAAAGCGGCGTGAAGAAGTAAGCCCCAGCCCACGGAGATACGAATGAGCAACAAACCACTAGAAGGCATCAAGATCATCGACTTCACGCACGTTCAGGCCGGCCCGGCCTGCACGCAAATGCTGGCGTGGTTCGGTGCGGATGTGATCAAGGTCGAGCGCCCGGGCTCGGGCGACGTGACGCGCAACCAGCTGCGCGATATTCCCGATGCCGACGCGCTGTACTTCACGATGCTCAACAGCAACAAGCGCTCGCTGACGCTCGATACGAAGACGGCCGCCGGCAAGGAAGTACTGGAGAAGCTGATCAAGGAATCGGACGTACTCGTCGAAAACTTCGGCCCGGGCGCACTGGACCGGATGGGCTTTTCGTGGGAGCACATCAACGAATTGAACCCGAAGATGATCGTCGCGTCGGTGAAGGGCTTCAGCGACGGCCACCACTATCAGGACCTGAAGGTCTATGAAAACGTCGCGCAATGCGCGGGCGGCGCCGCATCGACGACCGGCTTCTGGGACGGCCCGCCGACGGTGAGCGCGGCGGCGCTCGGCGACAGCAACACCGGCATGCACCTCGCGATCGGCATTCTGACCGCGATCATCGGCCGCCAGCAGACCGGCAAGGGCCAGAAGGTGGCCGTGTCGATGCAGGACAGCGTGCTGAACCTGTGCCGCGTGAAGCTGCGCGACCAGCAGCGTCTGGACCGCCTCGGCTATCTGGAAGAGTATCCGCAGTACCCGCACGGCACGTTCAGCGACGTGGTGCCGCGCGGCGGCAATGCGGGCGGCGGCGGCCAGCCGGGCTGGGTGTTGAAGTGCAAGGGCTGGGAAAACGACCCGAACGCGTACATCTACTTCACGGTTCAGGGTCACGCGTGGGAGCCGATCTGCCGCGCCATCGGCAAGCCGGAGTGGATCAACGATCCGAACTACGCGACGGCCGAAGCGCGTCAGCCGCACATCTTCGACATCTTCGCGACGATCGAAGGGTGGCTCGCCGACAAGACCAAGTTCGAAGCGGTCGACATCCTGCGCAAGTTCGACATTCCGTGCGCACCGGTGCTGACGATGAAGGAACTCGCCAACGACGAATCGCTGCGCGCAAGCGGCTCGATCGTCGAAGTGGACCACAAGGTGCGCGGCAAGTACCTGACGGTCGGCAGCCCGATCAAGTTCTCGGATCTGAAGCCGGAAATCACGGGTTCGCCGCTGCTCGGCGAGCATACCGACGAAGTGCTGGCGGAACTGGGCTACAGCAACGAGCAGATCAAGACGATGCGTGAAACGCGTGCGGTTTGATGCCGCATCGTAATGCGCAGCACACGTAGTACCCTGCAGTCGTAGTTGCAGTTCGCAGCAGACAGACGGCCGCCGTTCCGCGCCGCATCGCACGATGCGGCGGAAACGGGACGGCGGCCGCACAATGAACGAGAGACAAATGCTCGCGTGCGAGCATAGCCCTACACAGCCCGGACAAGAGATCATGGCCCCCACCATCGACTTTGAACAGCTGGTCAACGCAATCGGTGACGCAGTGATCGTCTCCGGTCCGGATGGCACGATTACGCTGTGGAACCCCGCTGCCGAACGGATGTTCGGCTACACGCCGGACGAAGCGCTTGGCAAGTCGCTGGACCTGATCATTCCCGAACGGCTGCGCGGCCGTCATTGGGACGGCTACAACAAGACCATGGCGACCGGCGAGACCCGCTACGGCCACGACCTGCTGAAGGTGCCGGCGGTCGACAGGGCGGGCCGCGCAATGTCGATTGCGTTTACGGTCGCGCTATTGCGCTCGCCGCAAGGCGAGCTGAGCGGCATCGTCGCCATTATTCGCGACGAGACGGCTCGCTTTACCGAAGATCGCGCGCTGCGCAAGCGCGTCGCCGAGCTGGAGGCGAAAGCGAACGCGTGATGAAGCACGGGTTCGCCGGCACACCCATGCCGGCGTATTCAGTGCCCCGCCGACCTTGCGCCGGATAACGAAGACCAAACGAGACAACGAGACAGGCCCGCCGAGATGCGGGCCGCAAGCGGCAAGCGGTCCATTCCCCCAAACGGACCGCCGCGCCAGAAAGACCGCGTTTCGCGGCTGACCGACCATTTGACAACAGGATTTCAGACCTTGTGACGGCGCGTGCCGGCACAAGGCGTGCGCGGCTGCGCGCGCGAGTCGCTGCGCTAAACAGCGTGCGATGTCGAAATCGCGCAGCACGTGCGACAGAACAGGATTTGAAACGTCGATTGGGAGCATTGCCATGCCAATGATGATTGGAGTACCGCGGGAGCGTTATCCGGGCGAGCGTCGTGTCGCAGTGACGCCGGAAGTGATCGGGCATCTGTCGAAGCTCGGTTTCAAGGTGTTCATCGAAACGGGCGCGGGCGAACTGGCCGCGTTCTCCGATGACGCGTATCGCGCCGCGGGCGCGCAGATCGCCGCGCACCCGGCCGAGCTGTACGCGGCGGCCGACATCATCCTGAAGGTGCGCGCGCCGCTGTCGGAAGCGGCGGGCGGCGTCGACGAAATCGCGCTGCTGCGCGAAGGCACGACGCTGATCAGCTTTATCTGGCCCGCGCAGAATCCGGAGCTGCTGGAGCGGCTGCGTGCGCGCAACATCACCGTGCTCGCGATGGATTGCGTGCCGCGCATTTCGCGCGCGCAGAAGTTCGATGCGCTGAGCTCGATGGCGAATATGGCCGGCTACCGCGCGGTGATCGAAGCCGCGCATCAGTTCGGCCGCGGCTTCATGGGACAGATCACCGCCGCCGGCAAGATCGCGCCCGCCAAGGTGATGGTGATCGGCGCCGGCGTCGCGGGGCTCGCGGCGATCGGCGCGGCGCGCAGTCTCGGCGCGATCGTGCGCGCGTTCGACACGCGGCCCGAAGTGCGGCAGCAGGTCGAGAGCATGGGCGCCGAGTTCCTCGAGCTCGACTACCAGGAAGACGGCAGCGGCGCGGGCGGCTACGCGAAGGAAATGAGCGCGGCGTTTATCGAAGCGGAAATGGCGTTGTTCGCGGCGCAGGCGAAGGAAGTCGACGTGATCGTGACGACCGCGCTGATTCCAGGCAAGCCGGCGCCGAAGCTGATCACGAGAGACATGGTGCGCAGCATGCGCTATGGCAGCGTGATCGTCGATCTCGCGGCCGAGCAGGGCGGCAATTGCGAGCTGACGCAACCAGGCGCCGCGGTGCAGGCCGAAGGCGTGACGATGGTCGGCTATACGGACTTGCCGTCGCGCATGGCGACGCAATCGAGCCAGCTGTACGGCACCAACCTGCGGCACCTGCTGACGGATCTCACGCCGCAGAAGGACGGCGAGATCGTCGTGAACTTCGATGACGAAGTGGTGCGCGGCGTGACGGTAATCCGCAATGGCGAAGTCACGTGGCCGCCGCCCAAGCGCGCGACGCCGGCGCCGGCCGCACCCGCGGCACAGGCTGCGGCGCAACCGAAGCTGGCCGCGCATGGCGCCGGCGCCGCGGTGAGCGACGCACAGCGGCGCCGCGCCGCGAAGCTCGGCATCGTCGGTCTGGTGCTTGCCGCGGTGCTGCTCGTCGCGCTCGGCGCAGTCGCGCCGCCCGCCTTCGTCGCGCACTTCACGGTGTTCGTGCTGGCGATCTTCGTCGGCTATCAGGTCGTGTGGAACGTGACGCCGGCGCTGCATACGCCGCTGATGAGCGTCACCAATGCGATCAGCGGGATCATCGTGATCGGCGCGCTGCTGCAGGTCGGCGCGCCGGGCACGCTGGTCGCGGTGCTCGCGGGTCTCGCGCTGCTGATCGCGACGATCAATATCGCCGGCGGGTTCCTCGTGACCCAACGCATGCTGAACATGTTCCAGCGCGAAGAATAAGGAGACCGACATGCAAACTGGAATCGGCAGCATGGCCTACCTGGCCGCGGGCGCGCTGTTTATCTTGAGCCTGCGCGGCCTGAGCCACCCCGCGTCCGCGCGGCGCGGCAATCTGTACGGCGTCGCCGGCATGGTGATCGCGATCGTCACGACGTTGTGGCTCGCGGGCGGCGCGTCGCTGCCCACGGTCGCCGTGCTGATGGCGATCGGCGTGGCGGGCGGCGCGCTGCTCGCGCGGCGTGTCGAGATGACGCAAATGCCGCAGCTCGTCGCGGCGCTGCACAGCTGCGTCGGTCTCGCGGCGGTGCTGGTTGCGTACGCGAGCTATCTGTCGCAGGCGCCGGAGAGCGCGGCAACGTTCAGCGGCGCGGGCAAATCGATCCACGACGTCGAAATCTATCTCGGCGTGTTTATCGGTGCGGTGACCTTCACCGGTTCGATCGTCGCGTTCCTGAAGCTGCAAGGCACGGTCGGCGGCAAGCCGCTGATCTTGCCGATGCGGCACATCCTGAACATCGTCGGCGTGCTCGCGTCGGTCGCGCTCGGTTATCTGTTCCTGACGGCACAGGAACCCGCGCAAGGCATCGGCCCGCTGCTGACCATGACCGCAATCGCCGCGCTGATCGGCGTGCATCTGGTGATGGCGATCGGCGGCGCAGACATGCCGGTGGTCGTGTCGATGCTCAACAGCTACTCGGGTTGGGCGGCGGCCGCGACCGGCTTTATGCTCAGCAACGACCTGCTGATCGTGACCGGCGCGCTGGTCGGCTCGAGCGGTGCGATTCTGAGCTACATCATGTGCCGCGCGATGAACCGCAAGTTCCTGTCGGTGATTTTCGGCGGCTTCGGCACGGTGACGACGACGGCCGCGGCGATCGAAGGCGAAGTGGTGCCGGTATCGGTCGACGAAGTCGGCGCGTTGCTGCGCGACGCGTCCGAAGTGGTGATCGTGCCCGGCTACGGGATGGCGGTTGCGCAGGCGCAAGCGACCATCAGCGAGATTACCCGCAAGCTGCGCGACAAGGGCGTGAAGGTGCGCTTCGGCATTCATCCGGTCGCAGGGCGCTTGCCAGGCCATATGAACGTGCTGCTTGCGGAAGCGAAAGTGCCGTACGACATCGTGCTCGAAATGGACGAGATCAACGAGGACTTCGGCAGCACCGACGTCGTGCTGGTGATCGGCGCGAACGATATCGTGAATCCGGCGGCGCTCGAAGATGCGGGCAGCCCGATCGCGGGCATGCCGGTGCTCGAAGTGTGGAAGGCGACCACGGTGATCGTGTCGAAGCGCAGCATGGCGAGCGGCTATGCGGGCGTGGACAACCCGCTCTTCTACAAGGAAAACACACGGATGCTGTTCGGCGACGCGAAGCGCAGCGTCGAAGCGCTGCTCGCGCAGCTCAGCACCTAGGGCTTGTATCCATAGCAAGGCTCTTTGACTGGAGAAGATCATGCACATCGAAACGCTTGGACGATATCAACTGGTGCTGTCGGCGATGCAGTCCATTCAGAACGGCGGCTGGACTGCGTATGCAGCGGTGCGCACGCTGACGACGCAGGCCACCGAAGACGCCGATGTGCTGCCGTATCAGCGCATCGAGAGCGAGACGCTGTACGCGAGCGAGGCCGCGGCGATCGAAAGCGCGCGCAGTGCGGCGCTGCAGGCGATCGCCTCGGGCGCGCGGGCGACGCCGGCCGGCGCGATGTGACGATCGACGTGTGTCGGGACGGGCGTGCTTGCTGCTCGCCGCCCGCCGCCCGCCGCCCGCCGCCCGTCGCCCGTCGCCCGTCGCCCAATTTCGCAGCGCCCTGCCCGGGGCGCAGATCGCCTGAGCGGCAGCGGGTTCTGGCCCGGGTACGCAATTCTGATGCGTCGCCCGCCCAGCGAGGTTCGGCGGTTTCCACCGGAATACCGTAGATCGCTTTGAGCACGTTGTCCTGCATGCGTCGCTCCGGCGAGCCTTGCATGATCAGCGTGCCGTCCATCTGGCTTCAGTCCTGTTTCGACGCGTGCGCGCCCGCACAGCGCGGTGTGCAAGCCGCGGGAATCACCGTTAGTGTGCGCAACTGCCTTGATACGCGCGGCCATCAGCGCCTATGCTGTGCATTGCACCCTGCCGAGGTGCCGATAGCGCCAGCACTCACGCGACGAGGCTGCCATGACCATCCCGCACCGCATCGTAGACTCGCATATTCACTTCTACGATCACACGCACAATCGATATCCGTTCTTTGAGCGTCGCGATGCGGGTCTGGAAGCGTTTGTCGGTAACTATGACGCGCTGCCGCGCCGCTATCTGCCGGCCGACTATCTCGCGGATGCCCGTGGCCATCACGTCGAAGGCGTCGTTTGGCACGAGTTCCTGTCGACCGATGCGTACAAGGAAGCGGTCTGGGCGCAGCAGTTGGCCTGCAAAGGCGAATTGCGCATCGCGCTGTGCGCGCTCGTCGATTTCCTCGACCCCGATCTCGAGCAAACGCTCGAGCAATACGCGGACTTGCCGAATCTGACCGCGGTGCGCGAGCACGTGGTGTGGGACGACGCGGATCCCCTGAAGCGGTTTGCCAGGCGTCCCGATCTGATGCGCGATCCGGCATGGAACAGACAGTTGCCGTTATTGAAGCGCTATGGCCTGAAATGCGGGCTGTATGCGTGTGCGCATCAATTGCCCGATCTGATCGAAGTCGTGCGCCGCCACCCGGATATCGGTTTCACGACCGCGTTGCTCGGCTGGCCGCTGGATCTTTCGGATGAAGGCTTTACGCGCTGGAAGCGCAGCGTCGCCGACCTCGCGGCATGCGACAACATCCGCATGGACATCTCCGCGCTCGAATGCATCTTCGGCGTGAAATGGCAGACTCATGACGCGGCGCGCTGGGTAGCGACGACCATCGAAACGATCGGCGCATCGCGCTGCATGGTCGGCAGCCATATGCCGATCGCCGGGCTGTCGACGGGGTTTGCCGAGGTCTACCGGCGCTATGCGGAGATGTTTCGCGATTGCACGGCAAGCGAAGTCGACGAGCTGTTTTATGGCGTCGCGAACCGCTGGTTCATGCCCGGCAACTAACTGACGATGTCGGCTTGATCGACACCGGTGACTGGAGGTGCGGCCACACGCCGACGCTGCGCCGGCCGCACTGCGATACGGGAAGCATCGGAATCCTGTTCAAATGGTTACCCGGTTACGGGCACGGCAGCCTGACGCTGTGTGATGAACTGCTCGCACGCGTGCTCGTCCTCCCACCACGGGAAGAGCGCCGGCGGATCGTCGAAGCCATTGACGATCGCACTCGCCACCGCAGGCGTTCGCGTCGCCGCATCCAGCAACTGCACGCGATAAGCCGGTGGCGGCATCAGCAGCGAATTCGTCCACTGCACGACGAACTGCGCATAGGACCAGTATTGCTCGAAGGTCTGTTCCATCCAGTCGCGCGTGAACGGCTGGTCGCCGCGCGCCAGAATCGCATCGAGGTAGACCTTGCAGGCCTTTGCGGCGCTGCTCGACCCTTGACCGGAAATCGGATCGTTGACTACCACCGCGTCGGCGAGACCGAAGACCGCCCGTCCCGACGGCAACGACAACACCGGTTTGCGTACGACCGGCGCAAACGCACCGGCCAGCACGCCTTGCGCATCGGTCAGCTCCGCGCGTTTAGCGCGGTCGTACTCGCGCGGCAGATAGGTTCGCAACAGGCGTCGGACCGCATCCAGCTGCTCGCTCGGGGAAAGCGCATCGCGCGACAGATCGAACGGGCCTTGCGGGATGCCTTCGAAGAACATGATGTGGCACGGACCGCTCAACGTGAGCGCGGGAATCACGAAATACTCGCCGACGCCCGGCACGGCGTTGAACGACACCCGCGCGTAATCGTTCGCTTCCTTGAGGCCGTGCACATAGGTCAGCGATAGCGCACGCTGCGGCGTGTCGAACGAAGCGCGCGACGCATCGCGCTCGAGCAGTTGTGCGACCTCGCCGCGGCCGGCTGACAGGACCACGAGATCGTGACTCTTCGCGAGCGCTTCCAGTTCGGCGACACCGGCTTTCTGAATCGACACGCGCGCGCCGCGCGCTTCGAGCTTCGCGAGCCACGCGGGCATCTTGATGCGCTGATCGACCGATTGGCCCGGCCGATCGAGCCGCGCCTTCCAGTCGATCAGCGGACCGCCGCCCGGTTCAGGGCTTTGCAGCGTGAATGAGATACCTTCGACGGACGGACACACATCGTCCCAATCGTTGACGCCGAGATCGCGTTCGATCTGCAAGGCGGCCCCGAACATGCATTGCGAGGACAACACCTTGCCGTTGCGAATTTCGTCCGGCGTGCGATCCGACACGACGGTGACCTCGTAGCCGTGATCGAGCAGTCCGAAGGCGAGCGGCAACCCTGCCTGGCCCGCGCCCACAATCGCGATTCGACGCATTCGACTTCTCCCGGGTTAGATAGCGTTTCAAGCTACCTAACGGAGAAGCCTCTGTCACATGGAAGGCACGAAACGATCGACAGGGCGGCGAAGGGACAAGGCGGCGCAGTGATGAAGTAACGAAGAAGGCCGCGAGTCGAACGGCGTCAGGCGTCAGCGCGCGGTCTCTTTCAACCCGGCGTCGACGGCGTCTTCGAGCGCCGCGCGTGCGCACCGCTCGTCAGTGACGAGCCCCGAGAGCCAGCCGCCTTTGAGCGCGGCAATCACCGCGGTGCGCTTTCTTTCGCCGCACGCAAAGCCGATCGTCGGTCGCTTCGGCGGTGAAACCGGCCGTATGCTGGTTACGCGCCGTTCGGTCGGCGACTCGATGCGCGCGCCGTCGGCCGAAATCGGCAGCCCGTGCAATTCCGCGACCGCGCCGAGTTCCATCAACTCGGCCACTTCATCGGACGTGATAAAGCCGTCGTCGTGCAGCGGACAGTGCGGGCCGATATTGCCGATCCCGACAAACGCGACATCCGCTTCGCCGGACAGCGACTCGACGATCCGGTAGAGGCGGTGATTGCACCACTGCGCGCGCTCCGGCTCGCTATCGGCGATCAACGGCGCGGGCAGCAGAAAATATTTGCCGCCGGTCTTCTCGGAGATATGCAACGCGACGTCGTAGCGATTCGACGACCCGTCATGCGCGATCGCGCCGACCATCGATACCAGCCGATGCTGCGGCCGCTCGAGTTGCGCGACCTGATCGACCACGGCCTTCAGCGTGCGACCGCTGCTGACCGCGACGACCATCGGCTTTTCTTCGCTCAGATACCGCTCCATCACCTGCGCGCCGGCGACCGCGAGCTTGCGATCGATTTCTTCCTGCGTGTCGTTATCGACCGGCACGACTTCGCACATCGAGAGCCCGTAGCGCTTCGACAGTTCATCCGCGAGCGCGAGACACTCGGCCAGTTGATGGTCGACCCGCACGCGAATCAGGTTCTTCTCGACCGCGAACGCGACGAGCCGTTGCGCGACGGGCCGTGACACCTGCAATTTTTCGGCGATCTCGTTCTGCGTGTTGCCGGCCACGTAGTACAGCCAGGCGGCGCGCGTCGCGAGATCGAGTTTTTCGCTGGACTTGGGCACGGTGAATAAATGCGTGGGCGAGGGCCTGACGGGCGATAAGCGATTCGGGCGACCCTGGCGACGGGCTACGCCGGCGAGTCGCCGCTCGCGGTCTGCGCGAATAACGGCTTCAGTTGCCGGTACAGTGCGCGGTAATGCTCGAGCCGCTTGCGCAGCACCGCGTGCCGCCGCGGATTCGGCGTGAACTCGAGTTCGACCGGCGGCTTGGTCAGCACCTGCGCCGGATCGCCGCCCGCCGCGAGCCAGCCGAGGCGCGCAGCGCCGAGCGCGGCGCCGGTCTCGCCGCCGCCGTGCTTGCGCGTATTCGTATTGAGCGCGTCCGCGAGCAGTTGCGCCCAATAGTTGCTGCGCGCGCCGCCGCCAAGCAGCGACAACGCGTTTACTTCGGTGCCGGCCGCTTTCAGCGCATCGAGCCCATCGGTCAACGCGAGCGTCACGCCTTCGAGCACCGCGTAGCCGAGCAGCGCGCGATCGGTCGCGTGCGTCATGCCGAAGAACACGCCTTGCGCATACGGGTCGTTATGCGGTGTGCGCTCGCCGGACAGATACGGCAGGAAGATCGGCGCATGCGTGAGCGCATCATCGGGCAGCGCTTCGATTTCCGGCAGCAGGGATGTTTCGTTGGTGCCGGTCAGCTTGCATACCCAGCGCAGGCAGCTTGCCGCCGACAGCACGACGCTCATCTGATGCCAACGGTCCGGAATCGCATGACAGAACGCATGCACCGCGGACTCGGGGTTCGGCCGGAAGCTGTCGCCGATCACGCACAGCACGCCCGATGTGCCGAGCGACACGAAACCATCACCCGGTTGCGTCGCGCCGATGCCGATTGCGCTCGTCGCATTGTCGCCGCCGCCGGCCGCCACGACGACCGGCTCGCGCAAGCCGAGCTCGCGCGCGAGTTCGGCTTTGAGCATGCCCGACGGCGCGCTGCCTTCCGCGAGCGCCGGCATATGCGCGCGCGTCAGATTGCAGGCGGCGAGCAGTGTGTCGGACCAGTCGCGTTTCGCGACATCGAGCCACAGCGTGCCGGCCGCATCCGACGGATCGGACACTTTGCCGCCAGTCAGTTGCAGACGCAAGTAGTCCTTCGGCAGCAACACGCATGCAGTGCGTTTGAAAATCTCGGGTTCGTGCCGCGCGACCCACAACAGCTTCGGCGCGGTGAAGCCGGGCATCGCGAGATTGCCGGCAATGCGATGCAGTTCGGGCGCGCGTTCGGTGAGCTCCGCGCATTCGTCGACGCTGCGCATGTCGTTCCACAGAATGGCCGGACGCAGCACGCGGTCTTGCGCATCGAGCAGCACGGCGCCGTGCATCTGGCCTGACAGGCCGATGCCGCGAATCTGCGCGAATTCGTCGGGATGCCGCTCGCGCAATGCGAAGAGCGCGGCGCGCGTGCCTTCCCACCAGTCGATCGGGTTCTGCTCGGACCAGCGCGGATGCGGGCGCGACACCGTAAACGGTGTGCCCGCGGTGCCGATTACGCGTCCATCGGACGCGAGCAGCAGGACTTTCACTTCGGACGTGCCGAGATCGATGCCGAGATACATGGGCGCGATACCTTCGTCGGTCAAGATGCGCTACTTTAGCCGCATGCGGCGGGCGATGCCATGGGCGTTAGACCTGGCTCGCTCGCAAACGGTGTGTTGAGTTGCGGCGCGGTCACTATGTGGGTTTGCGTGCCGCGTGGCTGCGCGGTGTCCGCTCATCCGGTCGCGATTATCGCGTGGCCGCGCACGCGATGCCGCACGAGCCGCGGGCAGACTGCGACCAGCCAACCTGTCGACACGCATCGCTCATTGCGCAGCTCACGTACGCTTGTTGAGCCATTGGTCGACGCGTGCCACCGCCGCGCGCACCGCATGCTCGAGCGGCGGCGTCTGCGCCATGCTGCCCCATAGCAGGCGGTCCGCGCAAAACGCTTTCACGGGGTCCGGCGCCGCAAAGAACCCGCGCGCGACCTTTTCGTCCATCACGCCATCCTGATACGTGTACGGCAATTCGCCCCGCTGCCAGCGGTCGAGGAAGCGGAAGAACAGCGCGGGCAGCATCGCGGTCGCGGCCGGCTCCTTGCCGCGTGCGAAGGTTTCGGAAAGCGTCGGTGCGATAAAGCCGGGAATCTTCGAAAAGCCGTCCGCGGCGACGCGCTGGTTCGTGTCCTGGATAAACGGGTTGCTGAAGCGCTCGAGCACCACGTCGCGATAGCGGCCGAGGTCGATCGGGCTGGGCGTCAGGCACGGCATCACATCCTGCGTCACGTAGTCGTATGCGAAGCGCTGGATCTCCGTGTCGATCGTGCCTTCGTGGATATAGCGCAAGCCGACCAGCGTGCCGGCCCACGCGATGCAACTATGCGTCGCATTCAGAATGCGGATCTTCGCCTCTTCATACGGCAGCACCGAGTCGACCAGTTCAGCGCCGACCTTTTCCCACGCGGGACGCCCCGCGCGAAAGTGATCTTCGATGACCCACTGGATAAATGCCTCGCCCATCACCGGGCACGCATCGTCGACGCCGGTCGCGGCGCGCACGCGTTCGCGCACATCGGGCGTCGGGCGTGGCGTGATGCGGTCGACCATCGAGGTCGGGCTGGTGGTGTTCGCGTCGAACCACGCGCGCAACGCGCTCGCGCCGCGCCGGTCGAGAAACGCGGTCATCCCCGCAAGGAAGCGATGGCCGTTGCTGCGCAGGTTGTCGCAGGTCTGCAGCGTGACGGGGCCGCCGTTGCGCTGCATGCGCGCGTCGAGAATCGCGGCGAGCGCGCCATAGATGGTTGTGCGCGCACCGTTCAGATCGGCGGCGAGATCAGGGTTGCCGGTATCGAGCCGGTCGTGCTCGTCGAGGTAATACCCGCCTTCGGTGACCGTGAACGAAATGATCTTGCAGGCGGGGTCGGCGCCCGCGTCGATCAGCGCTTGCAGATCCGCGGACCACGGCACGACGCGGCTGATCGAGCGGACCGTTTCATACTTGCGCTCGCCTTGCGGCGTGACGGTTTCCAGCGTGTAGGCGCCGTGTTGCGCGGCAAGCGCGTCCATCACCGCATTCATGTCGCTGCGGATATTGCCGACCGCGAGCGACCAGTGGGGTTCGCCCTCGACCCGCGCCTCGTTGAGCCGGTGCAGATACCACGCCTGATGGGCGCGATGAAACGAGCCTGCGCCGATGTGCAGGATCACGTGCGCGTTCGCGCCGCTGCCGCTCGGGTCGCTGTTCATGATGTGTCTCCTGATTGTTCTGCGCGCGTGGCTGCTGTCGGGGCGGCCCGCATGAGTGTCGTGCGCGAGTCTCGTGCGCGAATGGTTTGCGCGAGTGCGTCGAGCTAAACGCAGAGCATTTGCTCTGTTTGTGAACTTATGATCGTATTGGCGACAGGGAAAGTCAAGGCGGCACGACGAGGTTTTCGTGCGGCAGTGCGGCATAAAAGGACGAGCAGGGCTTAGAGCACGGTGCGTACGTGCCACAGTTCCGGGAACAGCACGACGTCGAGCATCTTGCGCAGATACGGCACGCCCGCGGTGCCGCCGGTGCCCGCCTTGAAGCCGATGATCCGCTCGACAGTCGTCACATGCCGGAAGCGCCACTGGCGGAACTCGTCCTCGAGGTCGACCAGCTCTTCGGCCATTTCGTACAGTTCCCAGTGCTCGGACGGGTGACGATACACGTCGAGCCACGCGGCTTCGACGCTCGCGTCGTATTCGGTCGGCGTCGTCCAGTCGCGCTCGAGCCGCTCCGGCGCGATCGCGAAGCTGCGCCGCGCGAGCAGACGCACGACTTCGTCATAAAACGACGGCGCTTCGAGCAGCGGGCGCAGCTCAGCCAGCACGTCGGGCTGGTGCGCGTACGGCTCGAGCATCGGTTCGTGTTTATTGCCGAGCAGGAATTCGAGCGCCCGGTACTGATACGACTGAAAGCCCGACGAACTGCCGAGGTACGGCCGCATCGACGTGTACTCGGACGGTGTGAGCGTCGCGAGCACATCCCAGGCTTGCACGAGCTGCTCGAAGATGCGCGACACGCGCGCGAGCATCTTGAAGGCGCGCGGCAACTCGTCGCGATGAACCGCGGCAAGCGCGCCGCGCAGTTCGTAGAGCGCGAGCTTCAGCCATAGCTCGCTGGTCTGGTGCTGGATGATGAACAGCATCTCGTTGTGATCCGGCGACAACGGATGCTGCGCGGACAACAGCGTGTTCAGCGACAGGTAGTCCGCGTAGCTCATCGACTTCGACATATCGAGCTTCGCGTGATGCCAGCCGCTGTTTTCAGCGGCGTGGTCGTTGTCACCGGCGTTCCGTTCGCCGGCCGCCATATGCGGCGCATGCGGGCTGTGCGGGACCTGCGCGCCGCCGTGGCCGGCGTCCGGCCCATGCGGCCGCTCGTCGTCCTGCAGCTTCATCGGGTCGGTGGTCATCGCGCGCTCCCCGCCTGGCTCAGGTCACCGCGACGCGCGCGGCAAATTCCGCGGCGCGCCACGTTTCGTTGACCAGCACGTCGCGCAGCGCCTCGACCGCGTCCCACACGTCGGCATAGCGCGTATAGAGCGGCGTAAAGCCGAAGCGCAGCACCTGCGGCTCACGATAGTCGCCGATCACGCCGCGCGCGATCAACGCCTGCATCACCTCGTAGCCGTGCGGATGCGTGAAGCTCAGTTGCGAGCCGCGCTGCGCGTGTTCGCGCGGGGTGACGAGACGCAGCGGAAATTCATCGCAGCGCGCCTCGACCTGTTCGATAAACAGATCCGTCAACGCGAGCGACTTGTCGCGAACCGCTTGCATATCGGTTTGCAGAAACACGTCGAGTCCGCATTCGATCAGCGCCATCGACACGATCGGCTGCGTGCCGCACAGAAAGCGGCCGATGCCGTCGTCCGGTTCGTAGACCGGGTTCATCGTAAAGACCGCGCGATGTCCCCACCAGCCCGACAGCGGCTGCTCGAACGCATTCTGGAGCCGGTGCGGCACCCAGACGAATCCGGGCGCACCCGGGCCGCCGTTCAGGTACTTGTACGTGCAGCCGACCGCGCCATCCGCGCCGACGCCGTTCAGATCGACCGGCACCGCGCCCGCGGAATGCGCGAGGTCCCACAACACGAGCGCGCCTTTCTGATGAATCAGTTGCGTGAGCGCCGCCATGTCGTGCATCGCGCCGTTGCGGTAATTCACATGCGTGAGCATCGCAACCGCGGTGTCCGGTTGCAGCGCGGCCGGCAGTTCCGATGGATCGTCGATCAGACGCAGTTCATATGCGCCGTCGAATTGCGAAATGAGGCCCTGCGCAATGTACAGGTCGTTCGGAAAATCGCCGCGCTCCGCGACGATCACCCGCCGTTTCGGGTCGCGCTGCTTTTGCAGCCGCAATGCGGCGCCCAGCAGCTTGAACAGATTCACCGAAATCGAATCGGTGACGACCACTTCGTTGTGCGCGGCGCCGATCAACGGCGCGAGCTTGTTGCCGAGGCGCTTCGTGAGCGTAAACCAGCCGGCCGTGTTCCAGCTGCGGATCAGACCTTCGCCCCATTCGGCGGCGATCACGACCTGCGCGCGCTGCGCGGCCGCGGCGGGCGGCACGCCGAGCGAGTTGCCGTTCAGATAGAGGGTGTCGGGCGACAGCGCGAACTGCGCGCGCAGCGGTGCGAGCGGATCGGCGGCGTCGAGGGCGAGGGCTTCTTCTCGGGTATTCATCGTTATCCAGTAGTGGATCAATCGTCATCGGTGAGGGTCATCCGGCCGCGCGGGCGGATTCGCGCGGGACCTGCTACAGCGCGCGCAACACCGCGCGCACGGGGCTCGCATCGAGCGTCGTGAATTTGAGCGGCAACGCGATCAGCTCATAGTCGCCCGCGTCGACACCGTCGAGCACGATGCCTTCGAGAATCGCCATCTGGTGGACGCGCACGCGGTGGTGCGCATCCATCGTTTTCGAATCCTGCGGGTCGAGCGACGGCGTGTCGATGCCGATCAGTTTCACGCCATGCGCGGCGAGCAGATCGATGGTGGCCGGCGCGACCGCGCAGAACGCGCGATCCCATTCGCGCGCCGGCGCCCGCGCATAGGTGCGCAGCAGCACGCGCGGCGGGATGCCGTCCAGTGCCGCGGCAAGCCGGTCCGGCGTGACTAGCGGCGCCGCGCCGATGCAATGAACCACACGGCATCGGCCCAGATAGGCGTCGAGCGCCACTGCGCCGATTGCCGCGCCTGCGGGGTCATAGTGAAGCGGCGCATCGGTATGCGCGCCGGTGTGCGGCGACATCGTCAGCCGCGCGACGTTGACCGGCGCGCCGGCCTCGATGCGCCACACGCGCTCGACGCCGACCGGCGTGTCGCCGGGCCATACCGGCGTGGCCGGATCGACGGCCGGCGTGAGGTCCCACAGCTTGCGGTCCATGCGCTGCGCTCCCGCTGTCGTGTCCATGACGTCGATGATAGGCCGGTTGGTGCGCAATAGGGTTGCGAAAAAAGCTCGTTATTTCCGCTTGTTTGGAACATAATTTGAACAAGACGGAAAAGGGAGACCGAAAATGAACGCGATCTCGCTCGACGCCACCGATTGCCGTATCTTGACGGTGCTTCAGCACGAAGGACGAATCAGCAATCTCGATCTGGCGGAGCGGATCTCGCTGTCTCCGTCGGCTTGCCTGAGGCGGTTGCGCCTGCTGGAAGAACAGGGTGTCATCGAACGCTATCGCGCGTGTTTGAACCGCGAAGTGCTGGGGTTCGAACTCGAAGCGTTCGTGCAGGTGTCGATGCGCAACGAACAGGAAAACTGGCACGAACGTTTCGCGGAAGCGGTGCGCGACTGGCCGGAGGTGATCGGCGCATTTGTCGTGACGGGCGAGACGCACTATCTGCTGCACGTGCTCGCGCATCATCTCAAGCACTATTCAGATTTCGTGCTCACGCGCCTGTACAAGGCGCCCGGCGTGCTGGACATCCGCTCGAACATCGTGCTGCAGACGCTGAAAGAAGACTCCGGCGTGCCGGTCAGTCTGGTGCCGGGCGCGAAAGCGTAGCGCGATCAATTGCGCAGGCCGGAGGTTGGTTTCGCGGGCGAATCCGGCAGGCAACCACAAACGCAATCGCAGTCGCAGTCGCCTTCGCAATCACGAATCATCGGGTCTGCGGCGCATCGTCGCTCGGGCCGGCGCCCGCATGCCGCGCCCGGAATTGCCAATTCAGAAAATGCACCGTCGCGCAAACCATACGGGCCCGCGATCGCAATCAGCCGGCGCATTGCGCTTTTCGCGCGCGCCGCGCGTCGTTCGTTACAGCGGCTTCACCGTATGGAATATGCCGTTCTGGAACACCAGCGGCTCGATCTGTTGCGCATCCTCGCGCACGCCGCAACGCTCCACTTCGCCGACGAAAATAACGTGGTCGCCTTCCTCATAGCGGCTGCGGTTATGACACTCGAACCACGCGAGCGCGCCTTCCAGCACCGGCATGCCGGTATCGCCCGCCGCGTGCGCGACGCCTTCGAAGCGATCGCCTTTTACCGTCGCGAAGCGTTTGCACAGATCGAGTTGCGACGCGGCCAGTACATTGACGACATAATGACTGTTCGAGCGGAATACCGGCATCGACGCGGAGCGTGTCGACAGGCTCCACAGCACGAGCGGCGGCGCGAGCGACACCGAATTGAACGAGCTGGCCGTGATGCCGAGCAGTTGACCCGACGGCGCGCGGGTCGTGACCACGGTGACGCCGGTGGCGAACGTGCCGAGCGCGCGACGAAACGCGGAAGCGTCGAAATTGGGCGGCGTGGCGTGCTTCATGCGTTGGCCAGCGCCGGCAGCGCTTCGTCGGCGGTCTGTTGCGCGCGGATTGGAAAAACTGAATCGAAGGTCATGTAGATTTTCGGCGAATTGACCCAATTTTAGCGGAATCGCGCGGCGCTTCCGCGAAGGCCCTACGGGCGGCGAAGCAAGCCGTGTGCGGTGCGAAGCTTGTCGCCGGTCGCCGGGTGGCACATGGAACAGTTGGTGCATCAGTCGCAACACAGCATTCGAACAATAGGAGCGAGCAGCATGAGTCAGTCAGTCGAAACCGCCACGCTCGGCGGCGGATGTTTCTGGTGTCTCGAAGCGGTCTACCTTGATGTCGACGGCGTGACGTCGGTGGAGTCGGGTTATGCCGGCGGCCAGGTCGACCGTCCCTCGTACGAACAGGTGTGCGACGGCGACACCGGCCACGCGGAAGTCGTGAAGGTCGAGTTCGATCCGTCGAAGATCACCTATCGCGAGATTCTCGACATCTTCTTTGCGATTCACGATCCGACGCAATTGAACCGGCAGGGCAACGACGTCGGCACGCAATACCGGTCGGTGATCTTCACGCACTCCGATGCGCAGCGCGATACGGCTTTGCAGGCGATTCGCCAGATCGGTGCGCAAGGCATCTACGACGGCCAGATCGTCACGCAGGTATTGCCGCTCAACGGCAATTACTGGCCGGCCGAAGCCTATCATCAGAACTATTTCGCACAGCATCCGAATCAGGGCTATTGCTCGTTCGTCGTCGCGCCGAAGGTCGCGAAGTTCCGGCAGAAGTTCGCGCACCGGATCCGAAGCAGCCGGGTGTGAGCAAGGCGGCGGCGCGTCGCGTGATAACGGCCGCCGCGATCGATGTTGTGCTGATCGATTTCCTTGATGCTTCGTGCTTCGTTCAAGCAGCCGGATCACGCCGGTTGCACGGCGCTTTCCTCCCGCAGCCGCACACACGCGGCTGCGATCTCGCGTGCAAGCTGCACGCAACTGAGCGGCGCCGAGCCTTCCGCCTTGTTGTTCACCGCGATCAGCACCGGCTGCCCAGCAATCGCGTAACGGGCCGCGAGCTCGGCAAGCGCGGTGCGAGTAGCCGGGTCTTCGTCGACAAGCTTGTCGAACGGATCGTATTTCGCCTTCGCCTGTTCGTATTTGAAACCGCTGTGCAGGCTCCACCGCACGATCAGCGGGCCGGCCGGCGCGTCGTCCAGCAGCGCAAGTGCGGCTGCCTGCCGCAGCGGGTCGGGCATCCGCGCGTGCAGGCCGACGCAATAGCGCACGCCGGCGGCCTTCAGCATGCGGATGAAGCGTGGCGTCAGCAGGCACGCGTCGCGAATTTCGACTGCGTAGCAAGGGCCTTCGGGTAGCGTGGGCAGCGCGGCGAAAAAGGCGGCAAGCCGGTCGATCAATGCGGCCGGCTCCGCGAGCAGCGTGTCGGGCAGCGGCGAGAACTGGAACACGAGCGCGCCCGCTTTCGCGCCGAGCCCGTCGAGACACGGTCGCACGAATTCATCGGTGGCGAGCTGCGCATTCAGAAAACACGGGTTCGGCGAAACCGGCTCGCCGCGTTCCGCGCGCACGGTCGCGTCGGTCACGAGCGCCGGCGCTTTCACGATAAATCTGAAATGCTCGGGCACCTGTTGCGCGTAGCGCAGGTATTCGGCGAGCGTGAGCGGCTTGTAGAACGAACGGTCGATGCTGACCGTGCGCAGCAACGGATGCGCGCCATACGCGCTCAGCCCATCGCGCGACAATTTGCTGTTGCTGTAGTCATCGCCGTAGACGATGTCGCGCCAGCCGGGAAACGACCACGTCGACGTGCCGAGGTGCACGTGCGGCGGCAGCGTCTGCGCAATCGCGACGACTTCGGGGTTCGGCACGGCGGCGAGCACGCCCTTCGAAGCGCGGCGCTTTCCGGGCGCCGGCGCGGCAGACGCCGGTTCGCCGTGCGTCGTCGCGGATGGCGCCGGCGCCGCTTCGTTTGCCTGCCGGTTTGCTTCGCGTCCCGTTTCGGCTTCCCACAGCGAAGCCGCCGCGTCGTTGCGCGGCCGGGCTGTGCGGGGAGCGGCGCTAACGGCCGAAGCGCTTGCGGAGGTTGCGCCTTGATCCGCGGAAGACGGCGGCGGTGTAGCGTCAGCGGATGGTTCGTCCACCGGCTGGCCGAACATGTCGAGTTGCCCGGCTGGCGCGTTGTCGTTGCGGGCGCGGCGCGCTTCCATCGATTCCTTTGCGTTTCATGCAGGCGCCGGAGCGCGTCTGCGACGCGTCCGGCGCGTAGTGCTTTCCATCGGGCTCAACTAGCGGGCTCACCCATCGGGCTCACCCACCTGGCGGCATATTAGAGCGGCGTGTCGTACATATACCGGCGCGACCATGGCAGCGTCGTTGCGCTGCGGCCGGCGCGGCGGCACACCACCTGGTAGATCGACACGTCGTCGTGTTCGAACGCGTACGAACAGCCGGCGAGATACACGCGCCAGATGCGGAACTTCTCGTCGTCGACGAGCTTTTTCGCCTGGTCGGCCTTCGCCTCGAACTTCTCGGTCCAGAGGTCGAGCGTACGCGCATAGTGACGGCGCAGGCTTTCGATGTCGATCGCCTCGATGCCGCCGCGCTGCATCGCTTCGAGCACGAGCGCGATATGCGGCAATTCGCCGTCCGGGAACACATAGCGGTCGATAAACTCGCCGCCGCCGAGCGCCGTTTCGCCGCTGTCGGCATCGCTCGACGTGATGCCGTGATTCATCGCCACGCCGTCTTCGGCGAGCAGATCGTGAATCTTCCGGAAATACGCCGGCAGGTTCTTGCGGCCGACGTGCTCGAACATACCGACGCTCGTGATCCGGTCGAACTGGCCGTCGAGGTCGCGATAGTCCTGCAGACGGACCTCGATGCGGTCCGACAGGCCCGCCGCCTTGACGCGTTCGGTGGCGAGATCGAACTGGTTCTGCGACAGCGTGACGCCGACGCACTGCGCGCCGAATTTCTGCGCCGCGCGCAGCATCAGCGCGCCCCAGCCGCAGCCGATGTCGAGCAGGCGCTGCCCGGGTTGCAGCTCGATCTTGCGCAGGATGTGGTCGATCTTCTTCAGCTGCGCGGTGGCGAGGTCTTCATCGCCGTTCTCGAAGTACGCGCACGAGTACACCATGTTCTCGTCGAGCCACAGCTTGTAGAACTCGTTGGATACGTCGTAGTGGTACTGGATCGCTTTCTTGTCCGACGCCTTCGAGTGATTGAAGTAGCGCGCCACGCGCGCGAGCTTGCTCGTGTTGTTCTTGACCGTGCTGCGCGCCAGCGAGTAGCCGATGTTGATCACATCGGAGAGCTTGCCCTCGATGTCGATCTTGCCCTTCACATAAGCTTCGCCGAGATTGTCGAGGCTCGGGTCGAGCAGCAGCCGCATCGCCGATGCTGTCTTGACCTTCAGCGTGACCTGCGGCTCGGTGAACTGGCCGAAATCGTGTTTCTGACCATCCCATAGCACGAGACGGGCGGGCAGATTCGATTGCGTCCGTACTTCGTCGACCCATTGCGCCAGCTTTTTCTCCCAGAACATTCGATCTCTCCGTATCCAATGAATCAAAAGCAAAGCCTGACGAATCGGCCTGCGCCCGCGGGTGCCGTGCAGCTTGCGCGGTGGTGAGCACGATCCGTTCGGCGTATGCGGCCCGACCGCGACCGCGCCCCTTGCCGGTATTGCCGGTGTTACCGCTGGATCAGGGTGACAGGCGGGCGATCTGCCAGCCGCCGCGGCCGTCGCGCGTATAGCGCATCCGGTCGTGCAGCCGGGACGGCCGGCCTTGCCAGAATTCGATCGTCTCGGGGACTACGCGATAGCCGCCCCAGTGCGGCGGACGCGGGGGGTGGTCCCCATATTGTGCCCTCACCGCCTGCTCACGCGCTTCGAGCGCGGCACGGCTTTCGATTACCTGACTCTGTTCGGAGGCCCATGCGCCGATGCGCGACGCGAGCGGCCGCGACGCATAGTAGGCGTCGCTTTCCGCGGCGCTCGTCTGCTCGACGCTGCCCTCGATGCGCACCTGGCGCTCGAGCTCGATCCAGTGGAACAGCAGGCTCGCGCGCGGGTTATCCGCGATCTCGCGGCCCTTGCGGCTTTCGTAGTTGGTGAAGAACACAAAGCCGCGCGCGTCGGCGCCTTTGATCAGAACGATGCGTGCCGACGGGTAGCCGCGCGGGTCGACCGTGGCGAGCGTCATCGCATTGGGTTCCGGCAGTTGGGCTTCGATAGCCTGCGCGAACCACTTGTCGAACTGACGGATCGGATCGCGATCCAGGTCGGCTTCGTCTAGCGAACCCAGCGAATAGTTTTTTCGAAGTTCAGCGAGTGAGCTCATGTTGTTATGCAAGCGCTACAGTGGAGTCAGTATAGCGAAGGACGCATTTTTTTGTGGCTGGTCAGATCAACCGCCGTGTACATCGTGACGTGAGAATCGCGTGCCGGCGTGTGCGACTGGACGCGTAACGGGAGCGCGGCAGGACGACGGCCGGAATCGGTCGCCGCGCGATCAGGCAAAATGGAGGCCTCGCCCGTCCGGTGCGGCGATCCATACCGTGCTTCGCGCCGCTGTTCGCGCCACGGTTCGCACCATTCTTCGCACCACTGTTTGCCCGATATCAAGCCGATCATGTCAGCCTCTCACGTTGCCGCGCCTGTCGATGTTACTACCAGCCACACGGGGAATGAAGCCGATCGCGCGCGGCGCTTCGGCGGTGTGGCGCGGCTGTACGGTCCGGCCGCGCTCGCCGCGTTCGAGCGCGCGCATGTCGCGGTGATCGGCATCGGCGGCGTGGGTTCGTGGGCGGTCGAGGCGCTTGCGCGCAGCGCGATCGGCACGCTCACGCTGATCGATCTCGACAACGTCGCCGAAAGCAATACGAACCGGCAGATTCATGCGCTCGACGGCAACTACGGCAAGCCGAAGGTCGATGCGATGGCCGAACGCATTGCGCTGATCGACCCGCAGTGCGATGTGCGCGTCATCGAAGACTTTATCGAGCCGGACAATTTCGGCACGCTGCTGGGCGGCGGCTTCGATTTCGTGATCGATGCGATCGATAGCGTGCGCACGAAAACCGCGCTGATCGCATGGTGCGTCGAGCATGGGCAACCGCTTATCACGGTGGGCGGCGCGGGCGGGCAACTCGACCCGACCCGCATTCGCATCGACGATCTCGCGCAGACCATTCAGGACCCGCTGCTGTCGAAGGTGCGCGCGCAGTTGCGCAAGCATCATGGCTTTCCGCGCGGACCGAAGGCGAAGTTCAAGGTGAGCGCCGTCTATTCAGACGAACCGCTGATCTATCCGGAAGCCGCGGTCTGCGATATCGACGAGGAAGCGGGGCACGTCGCGACCTCGCCCGGACATGCCGGGCCGGTCGGACTGAATTGCGCGGGGTTTGGCTCGAGCATCTGCGTGACCGCGAGCTTCGGTCTCGCCGCGGTCGCGCATGTGTTGCGCGCGCTCGCACAACGCGAGCGCGCGTTGACGTGACTCAGTAAAGGGCGGCGCTCAGCTTGCGCCGCCACTTCGCGACCAGTTCCGGCTGGTGAGCGGCCAGATCGAACACCGACAGCATCGTCTTGCGGCCGATGTCGTCGCGAAAGGCGCGATCGCGTCGGACGATTTCCAGCAACTGTTCCAATGCGCCTTCGTACTTGTGGCGCGCGATAAACGCGCTCGCCAGATCGAAGCGTGCGTCGAGATCGTCCGGGTGCTGCGCGACGCTGGCTTCGAGCGCATCGGTCGGCGGCAGGTCGGCTGCGGCGTCGAGCGCGTCGAGGCGCGTTTTGATTGCGTTGAAGCGCGCATCGATGCCCTGCGTGGTTTTCGGCGACAGCAGCTCGACCTGCTGACGCGCCTCGTCGACGCGGCTGTCCGCGAGCAGCAGTTCGATCAGGTCCATACGTGCGTCGTCGAAGCCCGGATCGAAAGCGAGCGCTTCCTTAAGGAAATCGTAAGCTTCGGCGGGCCGGCCTTCCGCGATCGCCGCGGCGGCTTCCGCTCGCGCGGCCTCAGCGCCGTTCGGCACGAGCCGGTCGAGGAACGCGCGCAACTGGCCTTCGGGCAGCACACCGATGAACTGATCGACCGGCCGGCCATCCGCGAACGCAACGACGTGCGGAATGCTGCGCACCTGGAAGTGCGCGGCCAGCTCCTGGTTCTCGTCGACGTTCACCTTCACCAGCTTCCATTTGCCGTCGTATTCGGCTTCGAGCTTCTCGAGCATCGGGCTCAAGCTCTTGCACGGCCCGCACCATGGCGCCCAGAAGTCGACCAGCACGGGCGCGAGCGTCGAGCCGGCGATTACGTCCTTTTCAAAAGTGGCCAGAGTGGTGTCCATCGCATCCTCGTGATCAAACGTGTCGGCGGGTTAATTGAGGGCAGGAAGCATCAATTCAATATAGCAACGGCAAGCAAGCGCCTTGCCTCGCCCGCATCGGCGGTCAGCCCGGCTTGCGCTCCGGCAGCGGAATCCATTCGGTTTCGCCGGGCACCTGGCCCATTTCCTGATTCGTCCAGGCGATTTTTGCGCGCTCGATTTTCTCGCGCGAACTCGCGACGAAATTCCATTCGATGAAGCGTTCGCCCTCGAGTTTTTCGCCGCCGAGCAGCATCACCGTTGCGCCGCTGCGGCTCGCGAGCGTCGCCGTTTCGCCGGGCGTGAGCACGGCCATCTGCTCGGCCTCGAGCGGCGTGCCGTCGATCGACAGGTCGCCTTCGACCAGATAGACGCCGCGTTCGTCGTGCTCGGGTTCGAGCGCGATTGCGCTGTCCGGCGTGAACTGCGCGGCAACATACAGCGTGCCGGAGAAGGTGCGGGCGGGCGATGCATGGCCGAACGCGCTGCCGGCGATCACGCGCAGCGTGACGCCGTTGCGCTCGAACTCCGGCAGCGTGTGGGCCGCGTGATGTTCGAAAGACGGCGCACAGTCTTCGTCGGCGAGCGGCAACGCGACCCAGGTCTGGATGCCGTGCACGCGCGAGTCGCGCGCGCGTTCGTCGTCGGGGGTGCGCTCCGAGTGAACGATGCCGGACCCGGCGGTCATCCAGTTCACGTCGCCGGGCACGATCTTCTGCTGCGAGCCGACGCTGTCGCGATGCATGATCGCGCCTTCGAACAGATAGGTGACCGTGGCGAGCCCGATATGCGGGTGCGGGCGCACGTCGATGCCGACGCCGGCAGGCAGCACCGCCGGCCCCATGTGATCGAAAAAGATAAACGGCCCGATGAGGCGCGCGGCCATCGCGGGCAGCACGCGGCGCACCGCGAGATTGCCGATGTCGCGCAAATGGGGTTTCAGAACCGCTTTGATCGATGAGGACATGAGTGGACACTCGGACGGTGGGGCGGGATCGTCATTCTACTGCCCGAAGGTTGAGGCACGCAGCCATCCCTTGAAGCGGCGGGCCTGGTCGCGTCTGGATGGCGATGCCTGGGGTGTCGCGGCAGCAGGCGCCGCGCCGAGCGCCGCGCGCTCCGGTAAACTCCGACATCTTCACCTGACCAAACGCAAAAACGGAGACGCGCGAATGTCGCCAAAAGACTTGCTGCTCGCGCTGGTCGTGGTTGTCGTGTGGGGCGTCAACTTTGTCGTGATCAAAGTCGGCTTGCACGGCGCGCCGCCGATGCTGCTCGGCGCGCTGCGCTTCACGCTGGCCGCGGTGCCGGCGGCTTTCTTCATCAAACGCCCGCGCGTGCCGTGGTTCTGGCTGATTGCCTATGGCGCGACCATTTCCCTCGGCCAGTTCGCGTTTCTCTTTTCGGCGATGTATGTCGGTATGCCGGCCGGCCTTGCGTCGCTCGTGCTGCAGGCGCAGGCGTTCTTCACACTGGTGTTTGCGGCGTTGTTCCTGCATGAGCGGTTTCGCGCGCACAACGTCGCGGGCCTCGTGATCGCGGCAATCGGTCTCGCGGTGATCGGCATGCAAGGCGGCCACGCGATGACGCTGACCGGTTTCGTCCTGACGCTATGCGCAGCCGCGATGTGGGCGCTCGGCAATGTCGTCACGAAGAAGGTGGGGAAAGTGGACCTCGTCGCGCTTGTCGTATGGGGCAGCCTGATTCCGCCGGTGCCGTTTTTTCTGCTGTCGTACTGGCTCGAAGGACCGCGGCGGATGGTCGATGCGCTGTCGACCATCGGCGTGAATTCGATACTGGCGATCGTCTATCTCGCGTTTGTCGCGACGCTGCTTGGCTACAGTTTGTGGAGCCGTCTGCTGTCGCGTTATCCGGCCAGTCAGGTCGCGCCGTTCTCGCTGCTGGTGCCGATCGTCGGTCTGGCGTCCGCGGCGATGCTGCTCGACGAACAGCTGTCGGCTGCGGAAATCGCGGGTGCGGTTGTGGTGATGGCGGGGCTTGCGGTGAATGTGTTCGGCGGGTGGGTTATCCAGCGGCTTGCGCCGGCGCGTTAGTTGGCCAACCGCGTCGGCCAACCGCACCTGCAGCGCGCGGACAGCGCGGCATGCGCCGCCCGGCCTTCAGGTCATCCGGCTCTTCGCGAGCGGCGGATTCGCCGCGAAATAATGCTTGATGCCGTTCATGATCGCGGTCGCCATCCGGTCGCGATACGCGTCGTCATTCAGACGCCGCTCCTCGTCCGGGTTGCTGATGAACGCGGTCTCGACGAGGATCGACGGGATATCCGGCGCCTTCAGCACCGCAAACCCCGCCTGCTCGACCGAGCCCTTGTGCAGCTTGTTGACCTCGCCGACTTCCTTCAGCACGAAATTGCCGTACCGCATCGAATCGCGAATCTGCGCGGTGGTCGACATATCGAATAGCGCGCGGTTCACCGCCGCATCGGCCGACTTGATGTTGATGCCGCCGATCTGGTCCGACGAGTTCTCCTTGTTCGCCATCCAGCGCGCCGCCGCGCTCGAAGCGCCGTGCTCCGACAGCGCAAACACCGATGAGCCGCTGGCTTCGGGCGTCGTGAACGCATCGGCGTGGATCGACACGAAGAGGTCGGCGCCGACGCGCCGCGCCTTCTGCACGCGCACGTTGAGCGGCACGAAGAAGTCCGCGTCGCGCGTCATCATCGAGCGCATGTTCGGCTGCGCGTCGATCTTCGCGCGCAGCTTCTTCGCGATATCGAGCGCGACGTGCTTTTCATAGGTGCCGCTGCCGCCGATCGCACCCGGGTCTTCGCCGCCGTGGCCCGGATCGATCGCGACGGTCAGCAGCCGCACCGTGTTGCTCTTGCCCTTCGGCGTGGTGAATGCGTAGTTGTCGCTGTCGTCCGAATCGGCGTCGCCGTCGTCGTTGTGCGCAAGTGCCGCAGGCGGCTGCGCCGGCTTCGCGGACGGGCGCGGCGTAGGCGCAGCATTCGCGCGTGCCTGCGTCTGCGCGCGCGATTGAGCGGTTGCGCCCGGCGCCGCGGATGGCCCCGCAGGCGCGGGCGTATCGGTTTGCGCGTACTTCTCGAAGAACGCATCGCTGTTGTCGGCGTTGGCGGGCGGCGCTGACGGGCCGTTGAGCGTCGCGTTCGGCGGCGCGCTTTGCTCCTGCAGACGCTGCTCCTTGCGCTCGCTCTGCGCGAGCAGGTCCATCAGCGGGTCCGGCGCGACGGCCGGATACAGATCGAACACGAGCCGGTACTTGTACGAACCGACCGGCGGCAGCGTAAATACTTGCGGCTTCACCGAGCCTTTCAGGTCGAACACCATCCGCACGACATGCGGCTGATACTGCCCGACCCGCACCGATTGAATCTGCGGATCGTTCGGCGTGATCTTCGATACGAGGTCTTTCAGCGCCTGGTCGAGATCGAGGCCGTTCAGATCCACCACGAGCCGGTCCGGACTCTGCAGCAGTTGCTGGTTGTTCTGCAGCGGCTGGTCGGATTCGATCGTGACGCGCGTGTAGTCGCGCGCCGGCCATACGCGCACGCCGAGCACGGAGCTGGCAAACGCGAGGCGCGGCACCGACACGCTGAGGCCGAGTACGAGGGTCGACGCGCCGGCACGCAGAATCTGGCGGCGCCGCCAGTTGTGCGATGCGGTGGCGGCGGATTCGATCGAGCGGAACGGTTTGATCAACATCTTTCGAGACATGCTTTTCCTGATTCGCTGTACGCCCGGGCGGTCAGCCTGCGCCCCTCGCCGTCGACTTCCAGCGAGAACACGAGATCCGGCACACCCAGTAAAGGTCCCGCACGCTGCGGCCATTCGATGAGACAGATCGCACCGCTGTCGAAATACTCGCGAAAGCCCGCATCGGCCCATTCGTCCGGATCGTTGAACCGGTACAGATCGAAGTGATAGAGCGCGAGTTCCCCATCGGGTCGCTGCACCGTATAAGGTTCGACGAGCGTATAAGTCGGGCTGCGCACCCGGCCGGCGTGACCGAGCGCGCGCAAGGTTGCGCGCACGAGCGTGGTCTTGCCGGCGCCGAGGTCGCCGATGAGATGCACCTGCAAACCCTTGAACGCCTGTTTGCCTTTGCGCGGTTCGTCGCGTTCGGCTTCGAGCGCTCGCGCAAACCGTTCGCCGAACGCCGCGGTGGCGGCTTCGTCCGCGAGCGTGACGGTGCGCTCGAGCAGGACGTCGGCAGCAGGCAGTATCGCGTGGTCGGGTTGAACGGGCATTCTCGTAAAATGACGTGATGGACCGAAGCCAGCAGCATTCCGTTTCCGGTACGCCCGACTCCACCAGCGGCCCGCGCACGACACATTCTGTGCAGCATCGTTTCGACGAAGCCGCGCTGGCCGCGCTCGCGTCGCGCATCAAGACATGGGGGCGCGAGCTGGGTTTCGGCGAGGTGGGTATCAGCGATACAGACCTCGCGAGTGCCGAAGCCGGCCTCGCCGCATGGCTCGACGCAGGCTGGCACGGCGAGATGGATTATATGGCCAAACATGGGATGAAACGCGCACGGCCTGCCGAGCTTGTGGCCGGCACGCTACGCGTGATTACCGCCCGTATGGCCTATCTGCCGTCGGCGACAGGGGCCGGAAAGGGCCTTGAAAGCGGTGCGGCGGGGCAGCTTCGAGAGCGCGACGAGGGCGGCGAGCCGAGCGCTTACGTGCGCGGCCGACAGCTTGCAGGCGTGCCGGATGAGCACGACTGGCGCAGCCATGAACACGCGCGCCTCGCGGACCCGGCCGCCGCGGTGGTATCGATCTACGCACGCGGCCGTGACTATCACAAGGTGATGCGCAACCGTCTGCAGCAACTCGCGGAGAAGATCGAAGCCGAGGTCGGCGCGTATGGCTTTCGCGTGTTCACCGATTCGGCGCCGGTGCTCGAGGTCGAACTCGCGCAGAAGGCGGGCGTCGGCTGGCGCGGCAAGCACACGCTGCTGTTGCAGCGCGACGCGGGGTCGCTGTTTTTTCTCGGCGAAATCTATCTCGATCTGCCGCTGCCGACCGACGCGCAAAGCACGCCTGAGCGCGCGCCGCAGACCGCGGGCGCGCATTGCGGCCATTGCACGCGTTGCATCGACGCGTGCCCGACCGGCGCGATCGTCGCGCCGTACAAGGTCGATGCGCGGCGCTGCATCTCGTATTTGACGATCGAACTGAAAGGCAGTATTCCCGAGGAATTGCGGCCGCTGATCGGCAATCGCGTGTACGGCTGCGACGACTGTCAGCTGGTGTGTCCGTGGAACAAGTTCGCGCAGGCCGCGCCGGTCGCGGACTTCGACGTGCGTCACGGGCTCGATCGCGCGTCGTTGACCGAACTGTTCAGCTGGAGCGCGGACGATTTCGACACGCGGATGCAGGGCAGCGCGATTCGCCGGATCGGCTACGAATGCTGGTTGCGCAATCTGGCGGTCGGCATGGGCAATGCGTTGCGCGCCGAGCCGGGCAGTCTCGCGCCGCCCGCGCGCGCAGCGATTGTCGACGCGTTGCGCGAGCGCGCCGACGACCCGTCGCCGCTCGTGCGCGAACATGTGCAATGGGCGCTCGAAGCGGCGTAGAGTGCCGGATGAGCGCCGCGATGGCTGAATGCAGCGGCTGAAGTGGCGAGCGCCTCGTCGCCGCTATCGGGAGGAAATGTTCATCATGTACAACGCAGTGATCGATGCGCCGTTCGGCAAGATCGGCGTTCGCGCCGAAGGGGCTTACGTGCGCGAGATTGTTTTTCTGCCGGATACGGTGGCAAGCGTCGAGCCCGACACCGCGCTTGCGAAGGAGGCCGTCGCGCAGCTCCAACGCTACCTCGAACACGCGTCGGCGACCTTCGATCTGCCGCTTGCCGGCATCGGCACCGCCTTCCAGCGGCGCGTCTGGCAGGCGATCAGCGCGATCCGGCCCGGCGTCGTGCTGACCTACGGGCAACTGGCGAAAGAGATCGGCAGCGTGCCGCGCGCGGTGGGCCAGGCGTGCGGATCGAACGCGTTCCCGATCGTGATTCCGTGTCACCGCGTGGTTGCCTCGGGCGGCATCGGCGGCTTTGCGCATCACGGCGACGACGGGTACTACCGCACGGTCAAGCGCTGGCTGCTTGCGCACGAAGGCGTGGGCGACGCATGAGCGACGCTGTCATTTCCGATCCCGCTGGCGCGCCGCCCGCCGCATCGCCTCTTTTCCAGTCGAGCAGCGCATCGATCGATGTGTTCTGCGACGCGTTGTGGCTCGAACACGGCTTGTCGCGCAATACGCTCGATGCCTACCGGCGCGATCTGCGGCTCTTTGCCGAATGGCTCGCGAGCGCCCGCGACGCATCGCTCGATACCGCTGGCGAGGCGGATCTCACCGCCTACAGCGCGGTGCGTCAGAAGGACAAGTCGACCTCCGCGAACCGGCGCCTGTCGGTGTTCCGGCGCTACTACGCGTGGGCCGTGCGCGAGCATCGCGCGGCGACCGATCCGACGCTGCGCATCCGTTCCGCGAAGCAGCCGCCGCGTTTTCCCGCGACGTTGACCGAAGCGCAGGTGGAAGCGTTGCTCGGTGCGCCCGATATTGCGACTCCGCTTGGCTTGCGCGACCGCACGATGCTCGAGCTGATGTACGCGAGCGGCCTGCGCGTCACGGAGCTCGTCACGCTGAAGACGGTCGAGGTCGGCCTGAACGAGGGCGTCGTACGGGTGCTCGGCAAGGGCGCGAAAGAGCGTCTGATTCCGTTCGGCGAAGAGGCGCACGGCTGGATCGAGCGGTATCTGCGCGAGTCGCGGCCCGCGTTGCTCGGGCCGCGTTCGGCCGATGCGCTGTTCGTCACCGCGCGTGCCGAGGGCATGACGCGCCAGCAGTTCTGGAACATCATCAAACGCCATGCGGCGGCGGCCGGCGTGCATGCGCCGCTGTCGCCGCATACGCTCAGGCACGCGTTCGCGACGCATTTGCTGAACCACGGCGCGGATTTGCGCGTCGTGCAACTGCTGCTCGGACATACCGATATCTCGACGACGCAGATTTATACGCACGTGGCGCGTGAGCGATTGAAGTCGCTGCATGCGGCGCATCATCCGCGCGGGTGATGGGAAGCGCGGGGTTGATGCGAGCGATCGCTGCGCTTGAGATTTGCGGCGCGGTGAGGGCAAGCACCTTGGCGCTACACGAGATCCTTCAGCTTGTGCTTCAGGATCTTGCCGGTCGACGCGGCCGGCAGCGCGTCGAGCACCCTCACTTCGGCGGGGCGCTTGTACGGCGCGAGGCGCGCACCGCACCATTGGACCAGTTGCGCCGGCGACGTTTGCGCACCGGCCGCGAGTTCGACGAACGCAACCACGTCCTCATTGCCGTGCGCAGCCGTGCGGCCGATCACCGCCGATTGCACGACATCCGGATGAGCATTGAGTACCTGTTCGACTTCGACCGGGTACACATTGAAGCCCGAGCGGATGATCAGTTCCTTGCTGCGCCCGACGATATGCAGCGCGCCGTCGCGTTCCTGCCGCACGAGGTCGCCCGTTCTGAGCCAGCCGTCGCCGGGGAGCGCCGCATTCGTTTGTGCGGCGTTGCGGTAGTACCCGAGCATGACGTTCGGACCGCGTACCCATAGCTCGCCGACTTCGCCGCGCGCGACATCGGCGCCATCCGGCGACACGAAGCGCACCTCGATGCCCGGAATCGGCGGACCGACCGAGCAGTCGACGCGCGGTGCATCGAGCAGCGTTTGCGCGACGGTCGGGCTCGTTTCGGTCATGCCGTAGCCGTTGTGCAGGGGGACGCCGTAGACGCTTTCGACGCGCGTCTTGAGCGCCGGATCGAGCGGCGCGCCGCCTGAATACGCGAAACGTAAACGCGCAGCGGACCAGGCGACGCGCTGCGTGTGCAGATAGTCGAGCAGCTTCGCGTGCATGGCGGGCACACCCTGGAAGATCGATATGCGTTCTTCCGCGAGCGCGCGGTACACGGCTGGCGGCGCAAAACGCGGCGCGAGCCGCAAGGTCGCGCCCGCATAGAGACTGCCGAGGCACACGGAAGCCAGCCCGTACACATGCGAAACCGGCAGGACCGTATAGACGACATCGTCCGGACCGACCCGGCGCAGCGTGCTGGATATGGCCGCAATAAAGAGCAGATTGCGATGCGACAGCATCACGCCCTTCGGTGCGCCGGTGGTGCCGGTGGTGTAGATCAGCGCGGCGCACTGCCGCTCGCTTGCAGCTTCGACCGGTTCGGCAGGCGCGCTGGCGTCGCACGTGTATGACCATGCGCCGATGTCCGGCGCAAGCACGGGGGCGGGTTGCGCCGCCGCTTGCGCCGCATGCCCGGCGGCATCCGGTGACGTTTCGGTTGCGTATGCAACGACACGAGGCCGCGCATGCTCGCGAATAGCATCGAGTTCCGCCGCCGCGAGCCGTGCGTTGCACAGCAGCGCCCACGCATCGAGTTGCGCCGCCGCAAACAGCAGCACGATTTGCGCGATGCAGTTTTCCGCGACGATCATCACGCGATCGCCGCTGCGCACGCCCCACTCGCGCAGCAGTGCGGCGACCGCGTGCGACGCGCCGGCGAGTTGCCCGTAGGTGAGCCGCCGCGCGTCTTCGATCAGCGCGAGATGTTGAGGGTCGCGCGCCGCGCCGCGTGTCGGGATGCCGCCGATGCGCGCCGGCAGCGAGGCGAGCCATGCGGCTGCGCCGACTGCCGTATGCGCGGGTGCGCCGGCGCCGGCGGCGGGTGTGCCGGATGCGCCGGATGCAGGTGGGTATGACGGATGACTCAATGCACTCTCCCTCGCAACCCATACGGCGGGCGGCGCCTCTTGCTGACCTTGCTGACTCGCGAACGATCGTGCCACAGGCATCGAGCCCGCACAATTGGCCGTTCGGCAGATGGCGCGCGACAGGCCGCGGACATTACAATGCGCCGATGAGTAAATCCAGACACGTTTCCGAGACGCCCGCGACGCAGTTTCTGCGACGTCACGGCATTGCATTCGGCGAGCATCCGTATGACTACGTCGAGCATGGCGGCACCGAGGAATCGGCGCGCCAGCTCGGTGTAGACGAACATCACGTGGTGAAGACGCTCGTGATGGAAGACGAACATGCGAAGCCGCTGATCGTTCTGATGCACGGCGATTGCACGGTGTCGACCAAGAACCTTGCGCGGCAGATCGGCGCAAAGCGCGTCGAGCCCTGCAAGCCGGAGGTTGCGAACCGGCATTCGGGGTATCTGATCGGCGGGACGTCGCCGTTTGGCACGCGCAAGACCGTGCCGGTCTACGTCGAATCGAGCATTCTGGAACTGGACCGCATATGGATCAACGGCGGGCGGCGCGGCTTTCTCGTCAGTATCGTGCCTTCGGTGGTAACGAGCCTGCTCAACGCGCAGCCGGTGCAGTGTGCGAGCGTTGAATGAGTATTGCACCGCGTGCGCTGCGTGCGCATCGCCGGGGCCGGCCCGTCGCGGCAGTTGCCGAGGGTGGTGAGCAGGCTGGCATGCGGTTGTTGTGCAGCTCGCGGGCGCGGTTCGTCCGGGCTTTGCCAGGTGCGATCGCGCAGACTGCCGAGGGCGGCTTCGGTAGAATGTGCGCCGTCGTGGATGCACAGCGGCGCACGGTAGATGGCCGGCGCAGCGCGTGCAGGAGCGTACATGGCGCGTACGTCTCGCCTGCCGGTCGATTATGTGTAGCGGCAGGCATCCGCTATCGCGCTTTTTGATACCTATAAGAGTTTCGACATGGAAAACCTGATTGTCGCGGTCGTGGCCTATCTGATCGGATCGGTGTCGTTTGCCGTGATCGTGAGCGCGGCGATGGGGCTTGCCGATCCCCGTTCGTACGGGTCCGGCAATCCGGGCGCGACCAACGTGCTGCGTACCGGCAACAGGAAGGCCGCGGTCCTGACGCTGATCGGCGACGCGCTGAAGGGCTGGGTGCCGGTATGGTTCGTCGATCATTTCGGCGCACGCTACGGTCTGGACGAGACGTCCGTGGCGATTGCCGCGATCGCCGTATTTCTCGGCCATCTGTACCCGGTGTTTTTCCGCTTCAAGGGCGGCAAGGGTGTGGCAACCGCCGCGGGCGTGCTGCTCGCGATCAATCCGGTGCTCGGCATCGCAACCGTGCTGACCTGGCTGATCGTTGCTTTCTTCACGCGTTATTCGTCGCTCGCCGCGATTTGCGCCGCGATTTTCGCGCCGCTTTTCGACGGCTTTCTGTTCGGCGCAAATGTGGTCGCGCTGGCGATCGTCGCGATGAGCGCGCTGCTGATCTGGCGCCACCGCGGGAATATTGCGAAGCTGGTGGCGGGACAGGAGAGCCGGATCGGCGACAAGAAGAAACAGGCGGAAGGGGCGGCCGGCGGCGCGGACCCCAAGCGTTGATTACACAAAACGGGCCGCGTGGAGCGGGCTGCAGAAGCACCGGCACAGCCGCACACCGATGGCACAAGCGAGCCCGGGCCGCCGGGCGTACCATCAGCGCCGCGCGTGACGCGTGAATGCCGTCCCGCGCAACTTTCCGCGACTTCGGCCGCTCAGTCCCTGAAGTTGTTGAAATCGAGCGGCGTGTCGGTCACTTCCTTACGCAGCATCGCGATCACGCTTTGCAGATCGTCGCGTTTTGTGCCGGCCACGCGCACCGCGTCGCCCTGAATGCTCGCCTGCACCTTGATCTTGCTGTCCTTCACGAGTCTGACGATCTTCTTTGAGAGATCGCCCGATACCCCTTTCTTGATCGTGACGACCTGCTTGACCTTGTCGCCGCCGATTTTCTCGATCTTGCCGTAGTCGAGAAAGCGCACATCCACGCTGCGCTTCGCCATTTTGCCGAGCAGCACGTCTTTTACCTGGCCGAGTTTGAACTCGTCGTCGGCATAGGCCGTCAGCTCGCGCTCCTTCTGCTCGACACGAGCATCCGATCCCTTGAAATCGAAGCGCGTCGAAATTTCCTTGTTCGACTGCTCGATCGCATTCTTCACCTCAACCATATTGGCTTCGCAGACGACGTCGAACGATGGCATCTCTTTCTCCCATAGTGCCGCAGTGCCGCGTAGGGCGCCCGCCGGGCGCGCACGATGCACTCGCTATAATCATGAACCGGTGTCATTTTACCGACGCCATTTCGTTTGCCCAAGGTTTGTACGTCGCCGGTGCGGCTTTTGCGTTTCGCGCGACCGCGCCGCCGTTTCACCTGAAGCCAGTCCAATACCTTGCCGATTTTCTCCCCGATGTCTGAAGCCGAGCCCATTTCGTTTATTGCCGACTACCCGTTGCGCGCGCATAACACGTTCGGTTTCGACGTGCGTGCGCAGCTTGCGTGCCGGATCGAACGGGACGAGCAGCTGCTTGCGGCGGTGCGCGACCCGCGCGCGGCCGGGTTGCCAAGGCTCGTGCTGGGTGGCGGCAGCAACATCGTGCTCACGCGCGACTTTGCCGGGCTCGTGCTGCTGGTCGCGCTGCGCGGCCGGCGCATCGCGCGCGAAGACGGCGACGCGTGGTACGTCGAGGCGGCCGCCGGCGAAAACTGGCACGAATTTGTCGCGTGGACGCTTGCGCAGGGCCTGCCGGGTCTCGAGAATCTCGCGCTGATTCCCGGCACCGTGGGCGCGGCGCCGATCCAGAACATCGGCGCATACGGGCTCGAGATGGCGGAACGCTTCGCTTCGCTGCGTGCAGTGGAGCTCGCGACGGGCGAAACCGTCGAGCTCGATGCCAGCGCGTGCCGGTTCGGCTATCGCGACAGCGTCTTCAAGCGGGAAGGGCGCGACCGTTTCGTGATCACGTCGGTGACCTTCAGGCTGCCGAAAGCGTGGACGCCGCGCGCCGGCTATGCGGATGTCGCGCGTGAGCTGGCCGCCCGCCGCCACGGCGACGGTAATGGCAGCGTGGACGCCGCGCCGAGCGCGCAGGCCATCTTCGATGCGGTGGTCGGCGTGCGCCGCGCAAAGCTGCCGGACCCGCTTGCGCTCGGCAACGCCGGGAGTTTCTTCAAGAATCCGTTGGTGGACGCCGCCCAGTTCGATGCATTGCGGCAGCGGGAACCGCAGGTGGTGTCGTATGCGCAACCCGATGGGCGCGTCAAGCTGGCGGCCGGCTGGCTGATCGATCGCTGCGGGTGGAAGGGCCGCGCGCTGGGCGCGGCGGCCGTCCATGACCGGCAGGCGCTGGTGCTCGTCAATCGCGGCGGTGCGACGGGCGCTGACGTGCTCGCGCTCGCCACGGCGATTCAGCGTGATGTCGCCGCGCGTTTCGGCGTCGACCTCGAGCCTGAACCGATCTTTCTTTGAATCTCGGGATTCGCGTCGGCGGACTGCAGTCCGTCCGCAGAATCGGCAATCGCAGGAGCGGCATTAAAAAAGCGCCGGTGCACGTGTTCGTGCACCGGCGCTTTCGTTGCGGCTAGTCCGCGCGCGATGCTTACGATCCGCGCTGACGGCGAGCGTTTTCCGCAATCCGCATCCGCAGCGCATTCAGCTTGATAAAGCCGCCGGCGTCCGCCTGGTTGTACGCGCCGCCGTCGTCGTCGAAGGTGGCGATGGTCTTGTCGAACAGCGTTTCCTTCGAATCGCGCGCCACGACCGACACGCTGCCCTTGTACAGCTTCACGCGCACCCAGCCGTTGACCTTTTCCTGCGTGTGGTCGATCAGCACCTGGATCGCGCGGCGCTCCGGGCTCCACCAGTAGCCGTTGTAGATCAGCGATGCGTAGCGCGCCATCAGGTCGTCCTTCAGGTGCGCGACTTCGCGATCGAGCGTGATCGACTCGATGCCGCGGTGCGCCTTCAGCATGGTTGTGCCGCCCGGCGTTTCGTAGCAGCCGCGCGACTTCATGCCGACATAGCGGTTCTCGACCAGATCGAGGCGGCCGATGCCATGCTTGCCGCCGAGGCGGTTCAGTTCGGTCAGCATCGCGGCCGGCGACAGGCGCTTGCCGTTCAGCGCGACCGGATCGCCATGCTCGTACTCGATATCGACGTACTCCGGCTGATCCGGCGCCGCTTCCGGCGACACGGTCCAGCGCCACATATCAGCCTCGGCTTCGGCCTTCGGATCTTCGAGGTGACGGCCTTCGAACGAGATATGCAGCAGGTTCGCGTCCATCGAGTACGGCGCGCCGCCTTGCTTGTGCTTCATCTCGATCGGAATGCCGGCCTTTTCCGCGTACGCGAGCAGCTTCTCGCGCGACAGCAGGTTCCATTCGCGCCACGGCGCGATCACCTTGATGCCGGGCTCGAGCGCGTAGTAGCCGAGTTCGAAGCGGACCTGGTCGTTGCCCTTGCCGGTCGCGCCGTGCGACACCGCCTGGGCGCCGGTGGCGTGCGCGATTTCGATCTGGCGTTTCGCGATCAGCGGGCGGGCGATCGACGTGCCCAGCAGATATTCGCCTTCGTAAATCGTATTGGCGCGGAACATCGGGAACACGAAGTCGCGCACGAATTCTTCGCGCAGGTCTTCGATATAGATGTTTTCCTGCTTGATGCCGAGTTGCAGCGCCTTCTTGCGCGCCGGTTCCAGCTCCTCGCCCTGACCGATATCGGCCGTGAAGGTGACGACTTCGGCGTCGTAGTTGTCCTGCAACCACTTCAGGATGACGGAGGTGTCGAGGCCGCCCGAATAGGCGAGCACGACTTTCTTGATATCGCTCATGATGGACTCGTAGCTGGAAGACTAGTGCGCGCCGGCGGCCCCGGTGCGCGGAAAAACGCTATTTTGACACTAAACTGCCTCGCATCCCGCGTTTTGGAGAGGGCGGCGGGCATGGGCAGACCTTGGACGCCCATCAGGCGCACGACGCGCACCCGTTGCGGCGGGCGCGCCCCGATCTCGCCGCGGGCGCTGCTCAGTGATTCAGCTTGCCGAGCAGCAGGAACTCCAGTAGCGCCTTCTGCACGTGCAGACGGTTCTCCGCTTCGTCCCACACGACGCTTTGCGGGCCGTCGATCACTTCCGCGCTGACTTCCTCGCCGCGATGCGCGGGCAGGCAATGCATGAAGAGCGCGTCCTTGTTTGCGCGCGCCATCATGTCCGCATCGACACACCAGTCCGCGAACGCCTTCTTGCGGGCTTCGTTTTCCGCTTCGAAGCCCATGCTGGTCCAGACGTCGGTGGTGACGAGATCGGCGCCGTCGCACGCTTCGTGCGGGTCGTCGAACTCGTGGTAGAACGGGGCGCTTTCGGCTGCGACGATCGCGCGATCGAGCTTGTAGCCGGGCGGCGTGGACAGGCGCAGCTTGAAACCGAGAATCTGCGCGGCCTGGATCCACGTGTACAGCATGTTGTTCGCATCGCCGACCCATGCGACCGTTTTGTCGCGAATCGGCCCGCGGTGCTCGTAATACGTGAAGATATCGGCCAGCACCTGGCACGGGTGGTATTCGTTCGTCAGGCCGTTGATGACCGGCACGCGTGAATTTTCTGCGAAGCGCTGGATGATGTCCTGGCCGAACGTGCGGATCATGATGATGTCGACCATCCGCGAAATGACCTGTGCGGCATCTTCGATCGGCTCGCCGCGGCCGAGCTGCGTATCGCGCGTACTCATGAACACCGCATGGCCGCCGAGCTGGAAGATCCCGGCTTCGAACGACAGGCGCGTGCGTGTCGAGTTTTTCTCGAAGATCATCGCGAGCGTGCGGTCGTGCAGCGGGTGATAGGTTTCGTAGTTCTTGAACTTGCGTTTCAGAATGCGCGCGCGTTCGAGCACGTATTCGTAGTCGTCGAGCGAGAAGTCCTTGAACTGCAGATAGTGGCGGATGGTTTTGGCGTTCATAAAACAAATACGGCGGTCTCACCCGGCCGAAATGGCCGGACGGCGCCGCCGTCGTTTGTGGTAACTCAATGGAGCATAAAGGATTTTCCAGGGTTTGACGAGTCGGCCGGACGGACGATCGGCCGGCCTGGGCGTTCTCTGGAGGCCGCTTCGGCGTCGCTTTGAGTTCGCCTTGACGTCGCTTTGGCGTAGTGAGAGGCGTGAGCAAAATTGTTGCCGCAGTGTTCGTGAGAGTCTTATGTGCAGTGCGGAAAGAGGTGCGCTGCGATATAATCCATGGGTTTTTCAAAGCCCGGCAGGCAGGCTCCATGCTTGCGGAACACGGCTTGCGTCTCCCGCGCGGCGCATACGGCTTCGGTGAAACACGCGTGGCATTTGCTGCAGGCGTCACGCGAGGGCCATCCGCGCAATGTTCATCGGCCACAGTGCTCATCGGCTTTGCGGCTCGGTGACCCAGGTGCATCAGGTTCAGGTGCATCAAGTTCAGGTGCATCATGTGCAGGCCGGCATCGGTGTAAGCCGCATCGAATGGCTGACGCACATGGCCGGAAATGCATCTGTGAAAGGCCGGCGTGGGTGAAACGCGGGCATCGATGAAGTGCGCGATGAAGTGCGGATCAGCGCCGGTGCGGTGTCGACAGCGCGTCATGCGGTGAGTGGTCCGTCGACAGTCCCGGTCGATAGTTCGTACGCGCTGTGGCACTTCACGCTCGCAGCCGTGTTCTTCAGGCAGCTTTCCGTTGGCGCTCCGCTGGGCACAGTCACACAGGGTTTCGTACATGGCCGACACACCCCCAACCGAGTACTTCATTCAAGGCATTACCAGCGCGGGAAGAAAGTTTCGGCCAAGCGACTGGTCGGAGCGTCTCGCTGGCGTAATGTCGGGTTTCGGTCCGGGGGCGAGGGGGCCGAATGCGCGCCTGCAATACTCGTTGTACGTGCGGCCCACTATTCTCGGCGACCTGAAATGCGTGATCCTCGATTCCCGGTTGCGCGATATCGAGCCGATGGCGTTTGACTTCGTGATGAACTTCGCGAAAGACAACGACCTTGTCGTCACCGAAGCGTGCGAGCTGCCGCCGCATCACGGGACGCAGCAGGGCAGGACGTTCTAGACATGAAAACGCGCCGCACAGCCGGCGCGTTTTTCTTTTGTGCTCCGTGCTCCGCGTTCTGTACTTGTGCTTTTGTGCAATTGCGAACCGCATTGTCGAGCCGTGATAGACCGCGAGCGGGATTTGCGCTCAGGAAGATCGATAACGGGCAAGGTCGACGGCCGGCAAATTCGACGGCCAACAAAAAAGCCCGCCGAGGCGGGCCTTCATGTTGCAGCAGAAACAGGAACCAACCCGCGTGCCGCGGGTTGGCAGGACGTGCGAATTTACTGTGCTGCGGGAGCCTGCAGGCCCTTGACGGCTGCGGCGAGGCGGCTCTTGTGACGAGCGGCCTTGTTCTTGTGAACGATCTTCTTGTCGGCAATGATGTCGATGGTTTTCGACGATGCGCGGAAAATTTCAGCGGCCTTCGCTGCGTCGCCGGCTTCGACTGCCTTGCGGACGGCCTTGATGGCCGTGCGGAACTTCGAGCGCAGCGCCGAGTTGTGCGAGTTGGCCTTGGCGGCCTGACGGGCGCGCTTACGTGCTTGTTTGGAGTTAGCCATGACGGTTGGTTCCTTATCCTGTTCCTGTTTCCAGTGCCGGCCCATTCGACGAAGGCCGATGGCGTGACCCGGCGCTGCTTTTGATTCAACCCGCGGGAGCGATTGCCCGCGAGCGCATGATCGAGTTCAGATACGACTACGACGCGAAGCCTGACCCTTGCCGGAAGGCGAATAAGGTGAGCAAGCTTCGAAACGCGAGATTATAGCAATAAAATCAGGCAAGTGACAAGCGATGGCGGTCCGAGGTTGCGGCGAGCCGGCCGCCATCCCGCGCGCCCATCGCGCCACGCCGGATACGGACGATTTGACCGATTCGCGAATCAGCGATGCTTTCGCGGCACTCGAGGCTCGAAGGTATCTGCCTTCCGGTTTCCGGTACTCACCGCCCGACGCGCGCGCGACGCACCGTCGCCCGCCCGCCGCCTCACGTCTTGCTGACCGCTGCCTCATGCACGGCAACCCCGCACGGCAACCCCGCACGGCAACCCCGCACGGCAACCCCGCACGGCAACCCCGCACGGCAACCCCGCACGGCAACCCCGCACGGCAACCCCGCACGGCAACCCCGCACGGC
>NZ_CADIKF010000016.1 GCF_902859875.1 Paraburkholderia solisilvae
GTCAAACGTGATGCTGCGGAACAACGATATGGTCCGCGTGTTCGCGCGCGAGGACAGCAAGGTATTCATGATCGGCGAACTCTCGCATCCGACCACGCTGTTCCTGCGCAACGGCGAACTTTCGCTTAACGAAGCACTCGGCGATGCGGGCGGCGTGAACCAGCAGTCGGGCAATTCGCAGGTCTACGTCGTGCGCAATATCACGGCCGACACGCATCAGGTCTTCCATCTCGATGCATCGAATCCGAGCGCGCTCGCGCTCGCGGAGGGTTTCGAGCTGAAGGCGAAGGATGTCGTGTTTGTCGACACAGCGTCGGTCGTGCGCTGGAGCCGCTTCATCGACAACGTGGTGCCGACCGCGCAGGCTGCATATCTCAGCCGGACCGCATACGGCAGCAATTGACGGACGACCTCGGGTTATGAACACGTCCACGTGCCATGCGCCGGCAGCTCGCACCCCGCGTCCGTTCGGCTCGCCGCGAGACCATCACGCAGCATGAGTCTGGTCGAGCGCATGATGCTTCTAAGGTATACGATCATCGCCACCGACAGTTGATGCGTGGTCACCTCTCCAAATCTGTGCAAGTGGTCAATGATCGAGTACTGCGTCGTCGTCAAACCCGCGCGTGCAATAGGGTGTCATCGACGATATTTAATCGCAAGGCTCCGGGACGTTTCAAGTCGCCTTGTCGAGGCGGCACTCGCCCCGACGCGCGTGGGGGTAAGTTAGTATCCCTTGAACACAGGTTTGCGTCCCTGTTCGTCGGCCTGTTTGCCTTCCCTGAAGTCTCTGGTATGAAACAGGCGTCCGAATTGCGTATCGATTTGCGACAGTGCTGGTGTCTCCGATGGGACAATTGCCAGATGAGCCGACTCCAGCGTCGTCCGCACTCCCAACGGCGCACAGGCTGCAATTTTGGATGCGATCGCCATTGCCGATCGCATCGTGTCGTCGACATTGGCCGCTATGGTTTGTACCAGCCCCATGCGAAAAGCCTCGGCCGCGCTCCAATGGTCACCCGTCAACATGTAGCGCATTGCGTTTCCCCACCCAGCTTCGCGCACAAATCGCACTGTCGATCCGCCTCCAGGAAAACGACCATGTGTATTTTCGTCCTGACCGAAATTGGCGTTTGAAGCAGCGACGCGAATATCGGCGGCCAGGAAAATTTCATGCGCCATATTCCACGTGTCACCATGAACCGCGACTATCAATGGTTTGGAAAGTCGGGCAGGGGAGGCTTTCTCGAGAGGATCTTGCACCGAGTGGTCGTTCGCCGGCAGGAATGGTTGGCCCGCCGCTATAACGGGTGCGAAGGCAGCGACGTCTATGCCGCGCGAGAAGTGTTCGCCATGGCCGAACAGCACAGCGGCGCGCAGCGAATCGTCGTGGTCGTACTGATATAGAACTCGGGCGAGCGCAAGGTAGGTGCTGGGGTCGATCCGGTTTTGCAGGTGAGGCCGATTGATGCCGATCAGGACGGTCGCATCTCGACGTTCGACAGTGACGGTCGCACCCGAACTCGCAGAGATGTCGGATAGCGGAAGGCTGGCAGGCTTGTCCGGCACGTTGGGACTGAGCGCCGATGCTGACACCGGCAGCATGGCAAGTCCCCCAAGCAATGCAGACGCCTTGAGCCAATCGCGTCGTTGAATGTCAGGTGATGTAGGCATTGTGTTGATCAGGATGAGGGTGTGTGTGGGGCCGTCGCGTCACGCGATAACGTGTGCGTACTTGCCGGAACGCGACCGCCAACTGTGTCCGCAATCACTCTTCCGGGGCGTATTGCATCTCGCCGTTGCCGAAGGACCAGTCTTCTCGGGTGACCTCTACGAGGTTTATCAGGATGTCTTCCTTTCGAGCCCCCGTTTTTGCATGAATACCGTCTGCAATTGCCTTGTAGAAGGCTTTTTTTACATCTGTCGTGCGACCCGCATTCCACGTCACCTGAATGAATATGATGGAAGCGGAGTAAGTCATGCCGAGATAGCCTTCGGCTGGATAGATCAGTTCGTCTTCAGTGTGGCGCGTGACAACCTGAAATTTGTCGTGTCGCGGCACATTGGCGATCTCGATCATCGCCTGATAGACGGTCTCGCTCACTGCGCACACAACTTGTGGCGTCGCGTCTCTTGAGAGGTTGATGCGTACGAGAGGCATTTGATAGCTCCTGCCATGCCGATCTAGCTATGTTCAATTCAAGATTGAAGTAATCCGTCAGCATCGATCGAAAAACGAAAGCACGGTAACTGTAAAAATCATACTTCATTGGAAAGAATGTCAATCGTTCGTCCTACCATAATTGACGAACATGTCAAAGATTCGACATTGACGGGGAATACGTCCTGACGCTCACCTGTTTTTAACCTTCAACCGAACTCGTCGTTCGGGGTGTGTTCGTGGTTCCTGCTCAACGGAGAATTTCAATGTCAGATCCTCTGATTGTCGATGAAATCTTACAGCCGTCTGAAACACCGCTGAAAGCGCTTTATCGGCACGCCTACGAACAGCCTGATGCAACGGCGTTGATTGCCGGTGATGATGTATGGACGTACGGCCGACTGGCAAACGACGTTGCGCGGTTGAGCGGCGGATTGAAGCGTGCCGAGGTTCTCCCAGGAGACCGCATCGTCCTCGTCGTCCGGACAGCTCCACTGTACGCAGTATTTATGTACGCCGCCATGATCACCGGCGCGATCGTGGTACCGCTGAAGACGGAGTTCAAGGCCATCGAACTGAATGAACTCCTGCGCATGCAACGCCCCGCCGTTTTTGTCTACGAAGCGGACCTCCAGGACGTTGTATCAGAGATAGACCCTGAACTGCTGCGCGATACGCAAAGCTTTCTCGCCGATGACATCGGCATGCGTTCGTGGCGTTGCCTTCTGGACGACGAGAGCGCGAAAGACGTTGCGCTTCCTGTCGATATTGACTCTGTTTTCTTGCTGCTCGCAACCTCAGGAACGACAGGCAAGCCGAAGCTGGTGGCATATAACCAGCGCGTTATGTCTTATGTAGTCGGCGCAAGAGCTTCGTGGAACATCACCCGTGACACATGCATGGTCGGCAACACACCGGTGGCGCATGCGTCGGGCACAATTGGGATGCTGGCAGCGTTAATCGCCGGTTGCCGGGAAGTTCTGCTCAAGCGGTTCGACGCCGATGCGGTCCTCGACGTCATCGAAGCGCATGGGGCGACCATGGTGTTCTTAACCCCCTTTCTCTGCCTGTTATTGATCGAAGCACAACGCAATCGACCGCGCGATGTCAGATCGCTTCGCCTCTGCGTTGTTGCGGGTGACGCCTGCAGGCCGCAGGTTGCAACGGCTTTTGAATCAACCTTTGGAATTCAGTTGAGAAACATCTTCGGCATGACCGAATGCTCGGGCAGTACGACCTTTGGTTACGATCACCGGCTCATCAGGGGAGTACCTGGACGAACGCGGCTCGTTGGCACCGACGGTCTGCCGGTGGCGCCGGGGGAAGTTGGCGAAATGCAGTTGCGTGGTCCGAATCTGAGTCTCGGCTACTGGACGGGTCCCGGTGTGGTGGTCAATAACACGCAAGACGGATGGTTTTCGAGTGGCGATCTGATGGAAGAGAGCGTAGACGGCGACTATCGTTTCGTGGGCCGTCGCAAGGATCTGATTGTGCATAATGCAAGCAATATTTCGCCGGTGGAAGTAGAGACCGAACTGATCCAGCACGAGGCGGTAGAAGATGCGGCGGTTGCGGGAGCACCAGACGATGTGTCAGGGCAGCGCGTTGTGGCGCTGGTCAAGCTGACCTCCGCGGCGACTTCGGATATATCGGCGGCAGGCAAGGTCCTTGAGTGGATCAAGTCGCGCATTGCCGCGTTCAAGGTGCCGGAGCGGATTGTAATCGTTGATGTCATTCCTCGGAATGCGCTCGGCAAGGTTGATCGGAATGAGGTAACGCGCATTGTGATGTGTCATTCTGACTGAGGGTAGGCGCTCAATCCGCCGCGTCGCATAACGAGTCGCTTTTGCGCAGAGGAATAGCCATGCGCGCATTGCGACCACCCGCAGGAGACGCGTGTGCGTTGCGCCGGTATCGCCCGATCGGCGTGGGTAAGTGCGCCGGGTTGTCCGAACGACTGCACGCTTAACCACCGAACGCGTTCAATATTCCCACAGTTCCACGATTTCCGTGTGATTGACTCACATCGACATGGAAGACTATCATTCCACATAGGGGGACATCCCGGTAGAAAAGATTGCGCGATGCTGCCGCCGTCTATCAGCGTTATCACTGAGCAAGTGTGGCCGCGTCGTCGTCCAGCGTGTATCAGGAAAGCGCGCCCGGACGGCGGGCGTCCTTGGCATAAGGCTGGGTCTTCTGTCTCGACGATGGAGCCAACATGCAGTTCAAGCAATTCGGCAGGACAGGTTTGACGGTGTCGCGCCTGTGCATTGGCACAGGCACATTTGGAAAGCAAACAGACGAAGCAGAAGCACACCGAATCCTCGATAAGGCTGCCGAAGCGGGCGTGAACTTCATTGATACCGCGGACCTCTATCCACCGGGTGCGGAGGTCGGTGGAGCAGAGGTTATTACAGGGCGCTGGCTAAGCAACAAGCGAGGAAGTTTTATCCTCGGGACAAAGGGAGGCGGTCGAATGGGGGCCGCCGCGTGCGATGCCGGTAACTCGCGAAAGCACCTGCTCGATGCGGTTGACGCGTCGTTGCGCCGTCTCAAGACGGACTACGTCGACCTTTACCAGCTGCATATGGACGATCTCGCTACGCCGCTCGATGAGGTGGTGGAAGCGATGGACACAATCGTGCGATCTGGCAAGGCGCGGTATATCGGCGTTTCGAACTTCCTCGCTTACCGTTTGGCAAGAGCACTGGGACGACAGGAGGCCCTCAGGCTGACTCGTTTTGTTTCCGCGCAACCGCGCTACAACCTGCTATTTCGCGAGATCGAACGCGATCTTTTTCCGTTGGCGAAGGAAGATGCGATTGCGGTAATTCCATTCAATCCGCTCGCAGGGGGACTGCTAAGCGGCAAATACAAGCATGGCGATATGCCCGAGACCGGGCGCTTTTCGTCAGAGCTCGGTGGATTCGGCGCGATGTATCACGCGCGGTATTGGCACGAGCGCGAGTTTGAGACAGTCGGGAAAATCCGGCAGATCGCGCAGCAGTACCGAACACCGATGCCCACCTTGTCCGTCGCCTGGGTGCTGGCCAACCCCGCGATCACTTCAGTCATCCTGGGCGCCAGTCGGCTCGAGCATCTTACCGACATCCTCGCTGCCGCGGACTACCACCTGGACAGCGGGGTAAAGGCGGAGCTGGACGAAGTCACTATCGAGTATTGCAGGAGCGATGCGGGGAAGTAACTGACTTTTTCGCGTCGACGATGAGGTGGTCTTTGCTACCTCGATTGCGCATGGGTGCGTATGCACACGTTGAGATCGGAAGGGAGGGTTAATGGATTTGCTTCAGTGCATGCGAACCTTTGTGCGCGTCGTTGAGTGCGGCACATTTAGCGCGGCTGCGGTACAGATGGGCCGTAGCGGAGCGACGGTCTCGAGGGCGGTTTCGGAACTCGAGACGAAATTGCGCATAAGACTGCTCAACAGGACAACCCGCGCGATCGCGCTCACGGCTGTTGGACAGAGGTACTTTGACCGTTGCAAAGACGCACTGGCAATCATTGACGATGCTGCCGCAGAAGCAACTCGCTCTAACGGGTTGCCTTCCGGATGCTTGCGAATCCATGCACTTCCCAGTCTGGGTCAACACTACGTGATTCCAGCAATCACAAGATTCAGATATCAGTATCCCAAAGTGACGGTCGACCTCACGGTATCAAGCGGGATGCCTAATCTACTAGAGGAGGGCTACGATGTTGCAATGATCCTCACGCCGGGGCTGCCGGATTCAGCGTTCGTCTCGCGCCTCCTCGGAGTCACGTACAGCGTGCTGTGCGCCTCCCCGACGTATCTCGCCAAGCGGGGTCGGCCAATGACGCTCTCTGACCTGCAACAGCACGATTGTCTTCAATTGACAATGTCTTCGGCTTACGGGTCGACGGGTAGTTGGACCCTCGAAGGTCCAGAGGGCGAAGTCTGTGTCCCGGTGAATGGTCCTCTGCGGGTCAATTCTCCGGAGTTGATGTCGGCAGCGATGCGGGAAGGCATGGGAATTGGAGCCGTCCCGGTTTATGCGATGACACAAAGCCTTCGCGACGGTTCCGTGGAACGGGTGTTGCCGGACCACCGCCTTCTCGATCTTCAGATTCACGCGCTTTACTCTTCCCGACGGTATCTCGACGCGAAAATCGGCGCCTGGCTCGACTTTGTCCAGCAAGACTTGCCTCTGAGGATGTCAGCAGATATGGATCTACTCGCTTGCGAGGCGTCCGGTGCATAAGCGGATAGCGAACGGAGGCCAGCCTGGTTTGGCGTGAACGGTCTTCTGTGCAGTTTCCCGGCGTACCCTGTTCTTTAGTGTCTCGCCCGAGCAGCCCACCTTCACGATGATCGACTGCGTCGTTCCGCGGCGCCTCTGGAAACCCCGAGCAGTTCAGGGCGTAGGCTGTTGACGAAAGCATTCCGCAACACGGTGCACACGGGGTTTGCCTTGGGAAATCTACGGCGACGTATGACCAAGGAGAGCGGCGACGATCAGCACGGCTATCATGATCACCGCCTCGAGCGAGACGAGCCGATCGAAGCCTCGTTTCGCGTGGGCTGACGCGGAGGCGCCACTCTCCGCGTCAGCCTGTAGACGAGGCAGATATGTTATCCGGTTGAAGCCACCAAGGACGATCGCCAGTGCCACAAACACCAGCTTGAGCGTCAACACCCGGCCGTATTGGGTGTGGAGCCAGGGCACCGTAAGGTGCGCGGTGTCCATGGTTGCGTTGAAGATTCCCGTTCCGATAACCACAACGAGCGAGATGCTTGCCATGTAAGACAGATACGTGCAGAACGTCGCGCGGGCTGCCAACCGCTCGGGGGCGATGTCGTGGCGCCGCCGATATAGCATAGCCGCGCCGACTATCACGGTGCCGGCCCACACCGCCGTCGCAGACAGGTGCATCAAGTGGACAAATTCCGGAAGCGTGAAGTCCCCTTCGTCCGCGGCGTGGCTCGCGGCGGCTTTGCCTGCTGCGTAGATCAGCGCACCGGCTACCGTGGCTGACCAGGCGTTGCGGCCGGACCACCTGCTGCAGACTGCCGCGAGCGCCGCGCCAACGAAACCGACCTGCCACGCGAGGCCAAAGTGCGACTGCGCTAGCACGGGCCGGATCGCCGACCAAGCTGCCAACAATGGCGCGCCGCTCATCACTGCAGCCTGGAGCCAAAGATACACCGGGCATGAGATCGCGAGCGAAACCGCTGCTGCGAACTGCCAGCGGCCGGCCATGCCGCGAAAATGCTCGACAGGGCGCACCGACGGTGCGGAACACACCAGCGCACCCACCAATAAAGTGAACAGAATATCGTCGATTGCAGCGAGCGCGATCTGCGCGACGACAAGTTGATCTGTTGTCACGGTGTCACCCGACTGTGAATGTGTAGTGTCCTTGAGTACGATGTCCGTCGTTAGCGATCGCTGTCCAAGCGACCGCATATACGCCAGGCACCAACGCGTTCAGTGCCACCGACATTCGTCTGTGGTTCGTCGGGTTTACTAACGACTTGCTCTTCGTGACGGTCTCGCCTTTGCCGTCAGACACGATGATCGAGCTGAAGGCCGGTTCGACGGGCTCATCGAAATCGATTACCACGTCCACGTGAGCACCAGCAGGCACGATGGCACCGGCCGACGGCGCCTCACGAGTCGGAAATGCATGGGCATGCGCCAGTTGCGACGCGGCTAGCGTCAAAGCCGCGGCAAAGCCGCGCAGCAGGGAGGCGTTCATCAGGGCGGTTCCTATAAATCGGTAGGCGGTTGATGGGGGAGATTCGAACATGCCAGCGAGGAACGACGGGCCTCGGATGGTGTGCTAGCGCATCAATCCAATAGCGACTCCCGCCAGCCTTGACGCCGGTATCGTCCGAGCATCGCTTCGACTGCTCTCGCGACGTAAGATCGTGCGAAGCATCGACGCCGCGGTGACGGTTGAGGTCACGTTGAGGTTGGCGGGTCTTGAGCGCACGACTGTGATAGCCGCGGCGCCTCGGATGGCCGACATGCGTGAGCACGACATCTCTCTCTCGTGCGTTGCTCAGGGGTGACCCATTATGTGAACGTGAGCGTAGGGTGTTCCAGCCCACATGATGTAGGCTCCCGTCGCTCTATGTTTCGTCGGAAGGCCCGTAGCTTTCGGGTCGAATGGCCACAAAATCATCCAATGTGGGCCAACGGAGATTGCCGGGCTCGTCTTGTCATAAGGGTTGGTGTCACTGCGCTGCGTGGCACCGGCCAGCATATAAGTGATTCCCGGAACGGTATTGGTCGGCTTTGGCTTGTGCGCCTCGAAATCAGCGGTCCATTGCATCGAGGCAGCGTCCATGCACATGGGGGGATCTCCTATCACGCTGGGATTGCCCGGCATACATGTGAAGCCATTGTTGCCGTCGCGCAGCGTAATTGCGTTTCCTTTTGCATCAGTGCCTACCACTTTCGCGCCTTTGGCTATCGTCGACGGTGCCGCTGACAAAGCGCGATCGATCTGAACCTGCGCAGAATCAGATACGGGCCCTCCCATTCCTTGCATGTCTGGCATATCCTCCGCCATCGCAGAAGGGAACGGAAGTCCTGGTGACAGCGATACTGCCAATATGGACGAGAGTGCGATGAAATACATGCGGTTCAGTTGCATTTGGTACCTCTGTATAGTTGCCTTGCGCTGTCCAAAGCGCGTACCACGGATTCGCATGGAGGTTCGTGTCGAACTGCAGACTAAAGCGAACATCCAAACGCCTGCACTGCCTGAACCCATGCTATGGATTTATCCGCGCGCTTGTAAGCGGTGAGTCGGAACTACATCTGTACGCGAGGAGTAACAATGTGCAGTGGAGGGAGCGGGGGGCGGACCGGCGTCGGGCAGTTTGAGGCGTTCGACATAGTCACCTAGATCACCGACAATCGGCGAACGATTCCCGGACAACGACCAACACCTACATCAACAACCATGAAAATTGCGTCCCCTGTCGCGCTTGTCACCGGCTCGACTTCCGGCATCGGCGCTGCCATCGCCCGGCGGCTCTCAAGCGAAGGATTCTCAGTCGTCTTGCATTCGCGTAGTTCAGTCGAGACAGGGCAAGCATTGGCACGTGAACTCGGCTCGGCGACCTACGTACAGGCCGACCTGGCCGATGATGCAAACAGGGTCCGGCTCATCCGCGAAGCTGTCGCCGCATGGGGACGGCTCGACGTTCTCGTGAACAATGCGGGAATCAGCCGTGTTATCCCGCATGCGGATTTGGCTGCGGCTACGCCAGCTGTGTGGTCCGAACTGTACGAGGTCAATGTGATCGCTCCATTTCGCTTAATAGCGGAAGCCGAACCAGCACTACGCGATGCAGCCCGCACGCCGACGACATCAGATTTAGTTTCACACCCTGTGCGGGATCCAAATCAACGCAAATCGCATAGCCCTGGTGCGGGTTCTCGATGGGCATTAATTGCTCTGGTACATGTCTTGTCGAGTACATTTTCTGCATCAGCCTCGCCATTATGATTCGACCTGGAGTGGCCAATCGACCATCACGCGCTGCACATTTGATAGCATCCTGTGCACACTTTAAATGGCGGCGTGAGCAAACATCGAGTAATCTTCGTATGCACGGAACGGCCGGAAAGCCCCCAGGATAAATCGGTCGTGAGAGCCGCACATAAGAGGATAATTTACATTCTTCGAGACTATATTTTAGTTATCCAAATTTTCCCTGTATTAAATCTGTCTCCGCAAACATTTCCTGTGTGCAGAGTTTGTATTTGCCGATGCAGATGACATCTGGAGGCGGCAGATGGGACGTTGCTCAGGATATCCAGGCCAGCACGCATTGACGCTTTTCAGGTTTGTCAGTGCACCGACGACGGCAGCGAGCGTATTCGCGAATGAGAACGTCAGGAGCGGCGTCGACATCTCGCCGATTTACAGGAAAATCACTAGCACGATGAGCACCTGCGTCCGCCGCGCGGCTCGTGGACGACGGGTGGAAGCTGCGCATGGAGTCTGGTACACACGTGTCCTTGAATTCGCTTGTAATTGCGCCTTCTACAAGCGAAGACCGCTGTCGCTGGTCATGCTGACGCTAATGGTGACCGGCCAGTCGACGTTCGCGCAAACCTCCATTCCGGCCGGCGCTAATCTGAACGGTGTCACGCTGGCGAACGGCGACATCTGGAATCTCCAGGGCGACGCTTATTTGTCCAACGGCACCAGCGTCTCGGTTGCCAAGGCTTTGCCTGCGGGTATACCGGGACTGACGATCAATGGCGTGGCAGGCGGCAGCACCGTCACCCTGAATGACGGCGCCGGCCATTACGCGTACTTCTCCGGCAGCGCCACAACACTCAATCTTTCCGATATCAGATTCACCGGCGGTCTGGTCCCTGCCGGAGTCAACGGTGGCGTGATCAATACGGCGGGCGCACTGGTCATCAATACGACGGGCACGGTCAGCTTCATCAACAATTCGGCCGGTCGCAACGGGGGCGTCATCTATGCGACCCAGCCGGTGACCATCAACGGCAGCGTGGTCGCCAACAACAACAGCGCGTTGAATGGCAGTGGCGGCGGCGTGATCTATGTGGCGAGCGGCGCCCTCACGATCAATGGCAGCGTGAGTATGGACAGCAACTTCGCTGGCGGGCCTTCCAACACGTCCCCGGCCGGCGCGCTTTACGCCAACGGCGGCATCTCGCTGGCGACTACCGGTGGCGATGTGTCGTTGACCAACAATCTGTCCAATACCAGCGGAGGCGCGGCCAGTTCGGGGACCAGCACGATAGCAGTCGGCAATAGCGCTGCGTCGGTCACGCTGACCGGCAACAGGGCGGGTTTCAATAAAGATGGCACGCAGCATTCGGTCGGGTTCGGTGGTGCGTTGCGGGCCTTTGGCGCGATCAATGTAACGGGACACTCGATCACCATGTCCAGCAATATGGCGACAGGTAACGGCGGTGCTCTGTATGCCAACAACACGGTGACCGTGAGCGGCGACCTGCTCGCCAATGACAATGTCGCGCTAGTTGGCGCGGGTGGCGCGATTTACGCGCTGGCCGGCGACGTGACCACGACCGGCAATATCAGCATGACCGGCAATCAGGCCGGCAGTGGCGGTGGCGGGGCGATCATCGCCAGCAACGGCAACGTCAACGTATCGACCAGCAACGGCGACGTATCACTTATCAACAATACAGCCAGCAGCCATGGGGGGGCGATCAATGGCAGCGCCAACGTGGCGGTCGGTAACAGCGGCGGAACGGTCAACATCAGCGGGAACAATGCGGGTTCCAACCCGGACGGGACGTCAGCCAATACGACCTCACACGGCGGCGCGATTTCGTCGGGCAGTTCCACGATCGTGACCGGCGGCCCGATCGTGATGTCGAACAACACTGCGACGCAAGATGGCGGCGGCATATATTCCGTGCAGGCGGTGACCATCAGTGGCGCCTTGACGGCCCAGGGCAACACCAGTCGCAGCGGCAGTGGTGGATTTGTCTACGCGTTGGGCGACATCAGCCTGGTTGCCACAGGCGCGTCGACGGTGAGCGGCAATACCGCCGGCACGGCGGCGGCTCGAGGCGGTGCGATGTGGGGTGGCGGTAGCCTCAGCCTGTCGGCCAGCGGGGGCGATCTCGCCTTTGTTGGCAACAGCGCGGGTGGCCTCGGCGGAGCGGTTTATATCGATCCCACCTCGTTGGTTCTATCGGCCACGGGGGGCGACATCAGCTTCTCGGGCAACACCCAGAACACCGCCGGAACGCCCCAGGCCAATGCGATCTACATTGCCAATGGCGGCAGCGGAACTGAGGTCACCCTCAATGCGGCTGCCGGGCATAGCATCACATTCTACGATCCGCTCCAGAACAATGGCGCCAACGGCCTGATCACGGTTACCAAGAGTGGGCCCGGCATGGTCAGCTTTGACGGCTCACGATACGGCATCCTCACTGATCAGTGGTCTCAGGTTTCCGCCAACACGGATGTTCAGGCCGGCACGTTCGAAGTCGCGAACGGCGCCATCTACGGCGTGCATGCCGCCACGGTGGGCGGTACGTCGGACAGCATGTTTGCGACGGCTGGCGGGACCACGATCCAAGGCGGTGTGGCGGGCACCGTGATTGCCGACCAGTTCACGCTGGGGGGAAATCTGTCCGTTGCCGGGCGCCAGCCGGGAGCGCGCGGCGTTTTCACGGTCGACAGCAATCATGCGACGTTCAGCCCCGGCAGCCAGGTGCTGTTCAATACTTATCTCAACGATGGCGTCATACAGAACACAGACCTGTTGGTGCTGGATCTGAACGGAAGCGCGGTCAACGGTCAGGCGTTGGTCCGCGTGGTGAATGCCGGCGGCCCGGGTAGTTTAACGGTCGGTGATGGCATCAAACTGGTACAGGCCAATAACGGCACGACAGCCGGTGCATTTGCGCTTGCCGGCGAAGTGCGAGGCGGCGCCTTCGACTACCGTCTATATCGAGGCGGTGTAGCCGGCTCCGAATCCGAGGACTGGTTCCTGCGCTCGGCTATGGTCATCGGGCCAGAGCCTGGGGAACCCTCCGTCCCCGGCGAGCCGGTCATCCCCGAGGAGCCCGCCATCCCGAACCTGCGAGATTTTCCTCTTGATCCGCCGCCATCCGTGCTGCCGCCTGGCGAGTACCCGATCATTGGGCCGGAGATTGCCACCTACTCGGTTGTGCAACCGCTCGCGCAGCAACTGGGCCTCACCATGCTCGGCACGATGCACGAGCGTATCGGCGACACGCTCACGGACGTCGGAGGCGGCATGGGTAGCGCAGGGATTTCCCGCTCGGCCTGGGTCCGGATGTTCGGTGAGCAGATCGACAATCGCTACCAGACCTATACCGATGCCCGCGCGAACGGCCAGATACTCGGCATGCAGGCGGGCCTGGATGTGTGGCGTGGCAGTTTCCTGCCTGGCCATCACGACGCGGCCGGGGTCTATTTCGCGTACGGCAACGGCAACGTCGACGTGGACGGCCTCATCACCAATGCGGATGCGTCCGCCTATGTGTTGAGCCATACCGGCAAGGTGAACCTCAACGCGTATTCCGGTGGCGCGTACTGGACACATTACGGTCCGGGCGGATGGTATATCGACGCGATACTGCAGGGCACCCACTACGACGGCGACGCGACGACCCAGTTTGCGCATTTGCCGGTCTCGGGCTCGGGATTCGCGACATCGCTCGAAGCGGGCTATCCGTTTCGCCTGCCACTCGGCCCGGGCTTCGTGCTCGAACCGCAGGTGCAGGTCATCTGGCAGCATGTCGGCCTGAGCGAGGAAAACGACGGGCTGGGTCCGGTCGATCCAGGCTCCACATCGGGTGTCACCGGGCGGCTCGGCGTGCGCGGGCAGTGGACCATCGACGGCGCCCATGGACAGGTGTGGCAGCCGTACGTGCGCGCGAATCTCTGGCGGGACTGGGGCGCGCAGGCGACGACGTTGTACTCAGGGGCCGACCAGGTGCCGCTCGCCCAGCAATTCACGCGCATGGATTTCGCCGTGGGCGTTACCGCAAAACTCGACACGCGTATGAGCCTGTACGGACAGTTTGGTTACCAGTTCTCCATCAATAGCTCCGCGACCGGTAGCCAGAAGGGTGTCTGGGGCGATATCGGATTCCGGTACACGTGGTGAGGCGTCTCGATGGCAAGACCAAACTGTGCGTGGATGTTTTCGTATCTTCGATGAAATTTGAGGGTGGAAGAAGATGAGCGATCATCGGCGCCATCAGGTGATTAACGACCGGGCAAGGCGGCAGGACGAGCTGCAGCGGGAATCCCCAGGGTTGCCTCCGGGCGCTGTAACCTGGAATGATTCAACCTGGGGGCAGCCCTCATCTGCGACGCGCTTCCGGTGACGCATAAACGGAGGCTTTACCCCTGATAGCGGTCATTCGTTGCCGAGGGGGCATTGACCATCATGGGTCGCGTGCAGTCCTTTCGCCTGCTCAAGCCGCTTGGACTCCGTGTGCATTCCGCATGAGACCGTAGCTGGCCACAAGCAGTCGCGCATCTTCAACTTCATATCGACACTCAAATGTCCGTTCCATTCTGGCAACGGACACTTAGGCCGAGCGTCACCAGCGCCGCATATCGGCCATACGGTTTCGCTTTCCCTGCGCCCACGACATTTGGACTGCGAGTCGATTGTGCAGCAGTGCCTTCCTTGGACTTTTGGCCGCTACTAAACATAGCCGTCCTGTTGACCTTGCGTAGTCGCCGGCTTCCCATCATTCCCTTTAGAAAACCGGAGTGCAGCCGGCGAGACCAGTCGGTCAAACTTTCGCCTCCATGCGCCGATGTCGACAGAAACGCGTACATCAGCGCCACTCGCGACCCGCGTCGTTCGCTTTGGCAACCCTAAGGTTCACATCACGTCAGCGCGGAGCAGCGTCAGGAATAGTCGTCCTCTGTCAGGCGTTATCAATACACCCTCGAAGACACGGCATTGCGCGCCTCAAGATCCAACGCAGCATTACCGCGTCGACGTGATTCATCGAGTTCAATGTCAAGCAGCCTCATAGGAGCAAATGCGCCATGTCTTCAGCCGCATATTCGTCCACCGTTCGCCAATCTGAAATTTATCTGCCAATCGATGCGCTGCGCCGAAACGCATTAGAGCGCCCCGACTTCATTGTCATGACTCAAGGTGAAGACAATTGGACCTATGAGCGTTTTGCCGATGAAGTTCGCCGCTTGAGCCGCGGCTTCGTGAAACGCGGCGTCAAGCGGGGCGATCGCATCGTACTACATCTCGGCAATTCCGCCGCGGCGGCGATTGCATCTTACGCCGCGATGATGATTGGCGCGATGGTGTTTCCGATGAACTACCACTACGCGCCGGGCGAAGTGAAGGGCCTGATCGGGCGCATACAGCCCACGCTGTATCTTGGCCATGGAGACGTGTACGGCGGTTTGTCGCAGGTCGATACGTCGCTGCTACCCGTGGACCGACGTTTCATTGTCGATGGATCTACGCCGGATAGCGGCGTGAAGTTGTGGAGCACCCTATTCGATACCGAGTTGCAGCCGTGGCCGAGTGACGAGGATTACGACGCGCCGATTATTCTTGTCAGCACGTCAGGTACCACGTCCGAGCCGAAGCTGGTCGTTCACACGCAGAATACGGTTCAACACACCATTACGGCAATCGTCGATGTCATCGAATCGTCAGGCGGAGACCCGGCCGTCGGCGTCGATCTGGCCGCGACGCCGATGTTTCATTCACCGGGGTGGCTGATATTGATGACGGCGGTCACACTTGGACGCAAGTTCGTCTGGCCCGAGAGCCGGGAATTCGATGCGAACGCGTTTCTGAACGCGATCGAGCGTCATCGCTGCACAATACTGATCGCCACGCCGTTTGGCGTTGCCGAACTGATTGACAGCCAGCGCGCCAACCCACGCGACGTCAGTTCCCTTTCGGTCTGCTACGTCGGCGGGGATGCGTGCCGCGCCGAGCTATTCGACGAATTCGAGCGGGTGCTCGGCAAAACGTTACTCAACGGATTTGCCTTGTCCGAAGCACTCGGTTGCCTGAAAGGGGGGCTGACGAACAGGTCGCTGCAGGCACGGCCTGGCGCGGCCCGCGTCGTCGACGAGCAGGGAAACGATACGAAACCGGGCGAAGTCGGCGAACTGATTCTTAGCGGCGAGAACGTATTCAAAGGCTACTGGAAGTCGCCGGGCGTGATCGACGACGTCCGGCGCGATGGATGGTTTTATACCGGCGATCTTGTCCGCAAGGACGAGCAGGGCGACATCTGGTTCGTTTCCCGCAGAAAGGAGATTATTGTGCGCGACGGCGAAAACATCGCGCCGATCGAGATCGAACAGAGGCTGCTCGAGCATCCATATGCCGCTGACGCCGCTGTAGCCGGTGTGCCGGACGCACGACTGGGCGAGCGCATCGTCGGTTTCATGAAACTGACGAAAGACGCGGGTAATCCTGCTCCGGAAGAGGTGTTGCGCAGTCTCTCATCGGTGCTCGCGGCGTACAAGATTCCGGAGTTTTTGTTCTTTGTCGATCATATTCCGCGCACCGCATGGGGCAAGGCCGATCGCCGCAAATTGCGGGCGATGGCTACCGGATATCTTCGATGAAAAGAGCCCGGCGCCCTGAATTGCAGCGGGAAACAAATACTTCACTGTTGGCAGCATCTCCTAACGGCGGGGCGCCGGAACTTCTCGACGACATCTACTGTATTGCCCGCAATGCGTGGCCAGTGCTAATCGGGCAACTGGCGCTCGTTGCATTCGAGACGATCGATACCACCATGGTCGGCCGTTATTCGGCAGTGGACCTCGCGGCACTCGGCCTTGGCGCATCGATCTATATCCCGCTCTATCTCGCAGTCGCGGGTGTCCTCGCCGGCCTGCAGCAGATCGTCGGCCGCCTGGCGGGCAAGCGACGGCACGAGATCATCGGCGCTTACGTTCGCGAGGCGGTCTGGCTAGCGGTGATATTGATGGTGATCGGCTGTGCGATGCTGTACTATCCGCGTCCGTTTGTGCACATCGCCCACCCGTCCGAAGCGGTCGCACAGCGCACGATTGCCTATCTGCGCATTCTGTCATTCGGGTTACCAGCCGGTCTGTGTTTCGCTATCTTTTCGGCGTTTTCGAACGGTATTTCGAACCCTCGACCGCCGATGGCAATTCTGCTCATTGCGCTAATCGTGAAGCTGCCATTGAACAAATGGTTCATCTACGGCGGTTTGGGCGTACCCGCACTTGGCGGACCCGGCGCGGCTTTGGCCAGCACGCTCGCTTTTTGGGTGGCCGCGCTGATATCCGTCATGTTGATCGCGCGCGATCGACGCTACCGGCGGTACGCTGTCGCGCAGAATTTTTCGTGGCCTCGTAAGCGCCGGCAGTATGCGTTGATCAGACTGGGAGTACCGATCGGCACGTCCAGTCTGATCGAAATCGCTTCGTACACGTCGATGACATTGTTCATCGCGCGTTTCGGCACGACGGTGCTTGCTGCGCAGCAGATTGTCGTCAATCTCGGGGCGATGTTATACATGCTGCCCCTATCTATCGGTATCGCCACGTCAACTCTGGTATCCCAACGAATTGGTGCCGGCGCCCGCGAGGCCGCCCATGTGATCGCCCGACGCGGTGTCAGTTTTGCGGCAACGTGCGCGACGGTCTGTTCGAGCATCATCCTCGTTGCGCGGCCCCTTGTCGTAACCGGCTATACGTCCAATCCGCAGATCATCGCCGCAGCGATGCCGTTGCTCACGATCGTCGCGTTTTATCATCTCGCCGACGCGGTGCAGGTGAGCGCCGCGTTCGTGCTGCGAGCCTACGGGAGAACCCTCGTGCCTACGGTGATCTACACGATCTCATTGGTCGGTATCGGGCTATGCGGCGGCTATCTCGTGGGATTCGGAGAGGTGAGCGTACCGTGGCTGCCGTTGAGCGGCGGCGCCCGCGGATTCTGGTGGGCGAACACGGTGAGCCTTGCGTGCGCGGGAATCGGTCTGCTTACGTACTGGCACTCTGTCGCGACAAAACCAACGCAAAGAAAACGGTCGCTGCGAGACATCGAAGAAGCTCAGGCGGCGACGCGTGTTCGCCATTGAGAGGCGATCAGCGAGCGGCACTGCATCGCTTTGAGTGGTTACCCAGGTTTGTCGCCAGACGATCTGGCGATCCGTGTTCGGCTCCAATTGTCCCCGTATGCTCGCGACGTCGGGATGTTCAACCTGGCAATCGACAGCACGTCGAGAGCTGCGACCTAACCAAACTGCGGGTCCTCGACATATCTCATGGTCAGCATGTTTCGTCACCGGCTATCGTCGTTCAACAGAAAGCGCAGCGACCTGTTCAGTTCGAGACTAAACTTGGAAGCACGGTTTGCTGTTTCGGATCGAAGTGGGCACCCTTTCCTCGAATCGTAGCGTTAAGACCTGTACGCCGTTTTGTGTCACGGCCACGGTGTGTTCAAACTGCGCCGACAGTTGCCCATCGCGCGTGACCACCGTCCAGCTGTCCTCTTCGGTTCGAAACAGAATGTCGCCCCTGGTTGAACAGGAAATGAGTTACCGCTAGCGGCAACAGCAGTTGCGGCTGACTGAAACGATGTCATGTCCTGCTATCGGCAGGCGAGTCGTGCAGAACCTCGATTATGCCGATGCCAGAACGTTCGCGGTCATGTATCGAAGGGCGGTGGGACGGCGCCGCATCAGTTTGCGGACTGGAAGCGGTAGCTTCGAAAGCTGACATAAGGTTCGTCAGTCCGGTTTCCACAAGTCTACGATGTTCATTCGGCAGCCTGTAGGCGTGTCGAAGCAGGAGAGACATTTCACCGATCTGGCGAGGCTCCTCGTATGTGCGATGAACTCTACTCGGAAGACGTCGATCGAAAACGCCGGCTTGCCATTCTGAGCGCCTTGAGCGCCGCTTCGGGCGTGGCGTGGCCATTCGGCCTCCGCGCGGAGGAAGCCGTGTCGACGCGGCGGCTTGCGCTTGTCATCGGCAATGCAGCGTATCCCGACGCACCCTTAAAGAATTCGGGCAAGGATGCGAACGATATGGCGGACACGCTGAAGCACGTCGACTTCGACGTCACGCTGCAATTGGACTGCACGTTGCCCACCATGCGCGATTGCGTCAGGACCTTTTGCGACGCGGTCAATCGTTCGCGTTCCGCCGCGCTCTTCTATTTCTCGGGCCATGCATTGCAAATCAACTGGCGAAACTATCTGCTTCCGGTCGATCTGCATATCGCCTCGCCGGAGGACATGCCGGCACATGCGCTTGATTTGTCATCGGTCATGGACGGGCTGCGAAACGTCGGCAATCCGATCAATATCGTTATCCTCGATGCTTGCCGCAACAATCCGTTCACCGCCACTGGAACGACCGGAAGGGGCCTGAGCCAGATGGATGCGCCGCCCGACACATTGCTCGCCTATGCGACATCACCGGGCAATACGGCGTCCGACGGTTCAGGTAGGAACGGCCTTTATACGGGCACCTTGTTGTCCGAACTCCAGCGGCGCGGCGACGCAAAGATCGAAGATCTGTTCAAGCGCGTCCGGCTGTCGGTCAGACAAGCTTCCAAAGGAATGCAGATACCGTGGGAAAGCACGTCTCTCGAAAGCGACTTCTACTTTAAGCCGCCCAAAGTCGTGAGCAAGGACCTGTCCACGGACCCGGTCGATCCAGTTTTCGAAGAGGACAATCGCGACTGGAACAAGGCAAAGCAATTCGCGACCATCGATTCCTTCAGACGGTATCTTGATGCGCATCCGAACGGCAAGTTTTCGGAGATCGCGCAGGCTAGTCTGGACAAGCTGCTTGCGGAACAAGGCGAGCATCCCGTGACGGCCGTCGCCTCGACCGGCAATCCGTTCACGCAGGGAAGCGCAGAAGTCCGAAGTCTGGTCGTCGGCGATTTTTTCGAGTACCGCGTTACGGATCAGCAGACCGGCTTGTCGAGAACGTCCCGTCAACGCGTGACGGCCGTCCATGACGGTCTGGTCGAGTTTGAAAATGGCGGGTTCACTACCGATCTGCTCGGCAATCCTCGCATCGACTGGAATGGCGAGATGTTTGGTGACAATCAATTGTTCGCACGCGAATACGCCGTGGGAAAGGTATGGACGACGCGCTTCACCTGGCAATTTAACGGTGAGAAAGACATCTACGAATTGCGTTGCAAGGTGGCTACCCGCGAAATCAAGGAAGTTCCGGCAGGACGATTCAATGCATTTCGCGTCGAAGCGGAGGGCTGGAAACTCTACGCACGAGCGCGCCGCAAACGCACCTACTGGATTGCACCGGAAAGTGTGCCTCGCTTCATTGCACTTGAATCGATCAACACAAACAGGAGAGGAGCCATCACGAGGCATGACACGCGAGAACTCATCAGTTTTGGTAGCCTGTGATTTGCTTGTGCGGAGCGGCGGCGTTCGCTGTCATTCATGGATTGAAGATCCAGTACTCGTGACCGTTCGATACATGCCGCGTCAGTCCGAACCGTTGTGCGGGCCGGGCGTCGCCATTGATCAGGTAGTACAGGTCCGCCAGGATCGACCGTCGGTCACCGACGTATGAATGCCCGATGAAGTCCGATTCGACGCTCGTTACATCGATCGTATCGATGCCATCCAGCAGGACCAGGTTCTGGCTTGAGTCCCCGGCTCGCGGGCCGGAGTTGAATACCGACGAGGCCGTCAGCGCACGATCCCTGGAAGACACATACAACGTAATCGGGCGTTGCATGGCGATCAGGCGCGGCGCGATCTGATTGACGAACTTGTCCGTGTCGATGTCCGGGGCGGCGAGAACGATCTGCTTGAGTCGCGCCGCGTCGCGCGGATGGTCCCTGATGTGGTTCAGCAACGCGGCCGTCAGCCCCCGGTTGCCCATGCTGTGACCGATGACGTAGACGTCCGCGTCGGGCGATGCCGCGAGCACCTGCGCAAGGAACAACTCGAGATCAGCTTGTGCCCGTTCCAGTTCGATTCCATCGGCCAGATAACTGTAGACGTGCGCGTGCGATGGCCATGAGAAGAACACCGGCGCGCCTTTGAAGTCGAGGTCATAGGCCATCTGCGCGGTGCGGCGAGCCGCATCCTCGAAGCTCACATTGTAGCCGTGCACAAACAACATGATGCTTGGCGCGGGTGCGTTCAGCGCTTTGCTACGCATTTCCGCAACGAACTGATCATAGCCCGTGACGTTGACGCGTAATACTGTGACGTGCCGTGTGGGATCGGGCGTGGTCTCCAGACGCCAGATCGAGGGTGACTCGAGTCCGCCAACCAGATGATTTCTCGGGATGCTGACGTCGACTGTTCCATACGCTACCGAACTCGCTCGATGCGCTTCGAAACTCGGTAGTGCGTCGGCACCGTTTTTGATGAGGACTCTGTCCGTGCCGAAGTAGACGCGCACCACGGCGTATCCCGAATCTTGTCCGGCGGATGGTGGCAATGGGCTGGGCGTTGGCGGATTGCGCGCGCCCTGATTGCCCGCGTTGCCCACTGGCCAGCCTCGCGATGCTGGAGGCCCTGACGCAGGAACAGGCGCCACCAACACGCCATGTTTGGTGTCCGCTGGATTGCCGCTGACCATTGTCGGCTGACTGCACGCTGTGAGCAGCACAGAGGAGATCAGAACCATTGCCAACCACGCAGCGGCGCTGGAACGCTTCATCTTCACCCCCGTCTAGAGCAATCTAGTCAGTGCTGAGTGCGCGAGTCAGTTTATACGATCCCGCCCGCCGCGAGGATGAATGAAGTCGTTCTGTTGAGGGATTGCAGAATGATCATTTGATCTCGGCTAGCCGCCGATCAAGTCCCGAGATTTTTCGTCCGCTGGCATCTGGTCTGCTCTTCGATTGGGTTATCGAAAAGACTCGCAGCATGGCGGCGGCATAAGTTGCAACGCTTTGGGAGATATTGACTGAATTGGGGGGCGGCACTGCTAACCTTCACCTTCCACAGCCGTCCCAGACGGAGTCCCGCTGTTCGTCGTCGTCGACGCATGATCTGCACGTCGAAAGTTAGCGAACGTTGTAGCGAAAAAGGCAGCCAGAGCGAACCGGCTACGAAGAGGAAGGGTTCCCGCATAGACACCGTACTAACGGCCGGTCCAATTTGTCAAACCGCCGTCCTAACTCGGCAGCCGAACGTTCGTGAGAGCAGACAACTTGTCTTCGGTTGGTGGGTATGGAATGACCGTTCCACTCTGATACCTGCCATCGCTACTCCGACGGCCCGTCGGGCTGTAACGGGTCGCTTACGGAAGCTCAGGACTGACCAGCCTTAGGGCTTAGCGCACCTCCATCCCCGTTTCCTCGCCGATCTGCAGGCGTCCTCGAAGCCCTGTCCAGCACCTACGGCGTCGACGCGGACGACCATTGAGGCATGTCGCTGAGATCGACATGTCGTGCCGCGCAACGCTCGCTGATTCGCGCGAGCTCCGAGACGATATCGCTCACGCTGCTGCCGACTGGAAAGCACGCCACTACGCCGGCAGACCGCAACATACGTCTGCTCTCGCCATCGAGATTTCCGCCGACCACGACGGGCAGTTCGGCGCCTCGCTCGCGCAATTGCGCGAGTAATTCGAGTACCGGTGCGTCGTGTGCACCGGAAAGCGACGACACGCCGATCACGTCTGCCCGTTCCGCGATCGCCTGCGAGCAGACGTCGGCAGCCGATGCGAACAACGTGCCCGCGACGACATCGAAACCCGCATCGGTCAGCGCGGCCGCAACCACGCGCGCACCGCGGTCGTGCCCGTCCTGTCCGAGCTTCGCCATCAGCACGCGCGGGCGTCGGCCGAGCACCGTGCGCACGCGTGCCACCGCATTGCAAGCCGCGCGCCATGCCGGGTCGTCCGACAGCGCGTCGTGATATGCGCCCGCGCCGACTTGCAGCGCCACCGTGTGCCGTGGCCATACGGCTTCAAGCGCGCGGGTGCATTCGCCGACCGTCGCCCGCGCGCGCATGCAATCGATCGTCAACGCGAGCAGATTGCCGTCGCCGTCGCGCGCTGCCTGTTCGAGCGCACCGAGTGCGGCGCTGACGCGTTTGCCGTCCCGCCTCGATTTCACGTCAGCTATCCGGCGAGCCTGGTGCCGCGCGATCTGCGCCGCATCGAAACCCGGACCGCGCGCGGGTTCCCGGTCGTCAGAATTGTCCTCTTCCTGCCGATAGCCATTCACGCCGACGATCGCCCGCTCACCGCTTTCGATCTGCGCCTGCACATCGAGCGCGCAGCGGTTCAGGCGTTCGCGCGCCCACCCCGAGCGGATCGCGCCGACCATCCCACCCCGCTGGTCGATCTCATCGAGCAGCGCATGCACACGCGCGGCGATATCCGCGGTCAGCGATTCCATCATGTACGAGCCGGCCCACGGATCGATCACATCGACAATCCCGGTTTCGTGCTGCAGCACCAGCTGCGTATCGCGTGCGACGCGGGCTGATGCCGCGCAAGGCAGTGCGAGTGCTTCATCGTATGCATTCGTATGCAGCGACTGCGTGCCGCCGAATACCGCGGCCAGCGCTTCGACGGTCGTGCGCACGACGTTGTTCAGCGGCTTTTGCGCGGTCAGCGACCAGCCCGACGTCTGGCAATGCATGCGCAGCGCACGCGCGCGGTCTGAACGGGCGCCGCATTGCCCAGCAAGCATGGACCAGACGAGTCGTGCCGCGCGCAGCTTCGCGATCTCAGCATAGAAATCGGTGCCGACGCCGAAGAAAAAACTGATGCGCTCGCACACGTCGTCCGCGCGCATGCCTCGTTCGACGAGCACGCGCACATACTCGCGCGCGTCGGCCATCGTCAGCGCGAGCTCGAGCACCGGGTCGGCGCCTGCCTCCTGAAAGTGGTAGCCGGACACCGATAGCGCATGGAAACGCGGAGCATGGCACGCCAGATACTCGACGACATCCGCGGCGATCCGCAGCGACGGTTCCGGCGCGAAGACACACGTGTTGCGTACGATGAACTCCTTGAGAATGTCATTCTGGATCGTGCCGGTCAATTGTGCCGCGGCCACGCCGCGCTCTTCGGCCGCGACGATGAATGCGGCCAGCACCGGCAGCACCGCGCCGTTCATTGTCATCGACACCGATGTGCGCTCGAGCGCGATATCCGCGAAGAGCCGCGCCATGTCTTCGATCGTATCGATCGCGACACCGGTCATGCCGACATCCGCCGCCACGCGCGGATCGTCCGAGTCGTAGCCGCGCTGCGTCGGCAGATCGAACGCGACCGACAGGCCCTGCGCCCCCTCGGCGAGCGCGGTGCGAAACGCGAGGTTGGTGTCCGCCGCTTGCGCGTAGCCCGCGTATTGGCGGATCGTCCAGCGCCTGCCGGTGTACATCGACGCATAAGGCCCCCGCACGAACGGCGCTGCGCCGGGCAGGCTGTCGAGATGAGCGAGACCGTCGATATCCGCGCGCGTATAGAGCGGCTTGAGCACAACGGCGCGACGACGCCTGCGCCCGAACGGTCGCTTCATCGTTGCCTCCAGTGTTTTTCGGTCATCACGTCCGCGATCTTGCGGCCATCGCTGTCGCGGCGCACTTCGCTCCAGTGCGCGATACCGCGTTCGCAAGTGCGCTCGCCGATTACATGTACGCTCAGCGCGTCGCCCAGGTCGACGTTGCTGTAGTAGTAAAGCGAACGGCTCGAGACGACCGGCGGCTCCGGGAAGCGGTGCCGCTGCCACTCGGCGCGATCGACGAAAGACTGGAAATTCGCGAAGTACAAAAAGTCTGCGCCGTTGAAATCGCTGTTCGGACACGGCAGAAACCCGGCGGGCGCGTAGCCGGTGGCCGTCAATCCGTCGGCGAGCGTCGCGTCGCCCGCGCGCAGCCGCTTGCCGAGTTCGATCATTGGCACCGCTTCGTCAGGCACCGGACTCACGTCGCCCGTCAGCGCAGACAGCGCCGCGCGCGCAACGCAGCGGTTGCCGCGCGCGCCGCCGCGCGTCACGAACGTCGACGACATCGATACGTGTGCTAGCGCCGCGCCGCCCCGGTGAATGCGATGCGTGCTGATGTGCCGCACCGCGCCGGTCCGATGCAACGCGCTGCTGATGTCGAACTCGTCGTTCTCGCACAGCGAGTCGAAGCCGAACGCCTGCAGGCGGATCGCCGTGAATGCCGCATACGAGCGGTGCCCGCCATCGTCGCCGAAGTCGTGAGTCGCGCGGCCCGCATGCGCCGCGAGCGCCTCCCAATGCCGATGCCCGCACTCCTTGAGCAGCCAGTTCTCCGACAGGCCGGTATAGCTCAGTTGCGGCATGCCGGCCCGATAGCGGTCGGCCGTCATCATGCGGCCAGGCTCGCCGGCGCCGCCTGTGACGCCGTCATCGACGCGCGAATCTCATCGACCACGTGCTCCGCGTCACGTGCAACGCCCGAGAAGCGCCCGGAACCCCACGTGTGCAACCATGGCAAGCCGATGAAGTACAGTCCCGCTTGCGGCGTGATGCCCCGCGTGTGCGCCGGGTAGCCGCGCCCGTTGAACACCGGTGCGTCGATCCAGCTGAAGTCCGGCGTAAAGCCGATACACCAGATCACCGATGTGATGCCGCTCGCGGCAAGGTCGAGCGACGTGCGCTCCCGCAGCGGCTGCCAGACCGGCTGGTACGATTCGCCCGGCGGCGCGTCGATGCGCTGCCTGTCGATAAACGCATCGATGCTGGCGTTGATCCGGTTGTACGTGTCGTCGGCATTGTCGAGGTTCGCAGTCAGGTTCGGTGTGAATTGCAGGCATCCGTCGCGCAAATCGTCGAGCCGGCCGTACAGTTCCATCCCTTCTTGCGCGAAACGCCGCAGATCGATGTCGCGGCCGCCGTCGCGGCCGGTCACGTAATGATTGGTGTTATCGCGCACGCCTTCGCGCAGCGGATGCTGTTCGACCGGCATGTCGTAATAGCGCATGTCGGCGAGCCAGTCGACCACGTCGCGGCCACGATGGAAGCGCGCGCAGCGCGGCGCCTCGCCAACCGCGAGATAGACCTTGCGGCCCGCGAGATGCAAATCCTCGGCGATCTGCGCGCCCGACTGGCCGGAGCCGACCACCAGCACCGCGCCGTCGGGCAGGCTCCGCGGGTTGCGGTATGCCGACGATTGCCACTGCGAGATGTCCGCCGGCAAGCGCTCGGCCATGCGCGGCACGATCGGGGTGTGGTAACCGCCTGATGCGACCACCACGTGATCGGCGGTCCAGTCGCCGTTCGACGTCGCAACCGCGTAGCGTCCATCCGGCTGCCGTTGGACGCGTTTCACTTCGGTATGCTCGAGCACCGGCGCACCGAGTTTCTCGACGAAGCCGTCGAGATACGCGACGATCTCCTCTTTCTTCATGAAGCCGTGCGGATCGTCGCCGCGATACGGGTGGCCGGGCAGCGCGCACTGCCAGTTCGGCGTCACGAGACAGAATGTGTCCCAGCGTTGCGTGCGCCACGTATGGGCGAGCGTCGCCTTTTCGATCACCAGATGGTCGATGCCCGCGGCCTTCAGGTAATAGCTGATCGACAGTCCAGCCTGCCCGCCGCCGACGATGATGACAGAGCGGTGCGGTACGTCGCTGTGGGCCTGCGACGCCAACGATGCGTTCGACATGATGCTGTCCCCGTTCAAGAGAGTTCGATCACTTTCACTTCGGCAGACGGGTCCGCGGCGAAGCGGTCTGCGTGCTGTTCGATCTGCGCGAGCTGATCGAGCGCGGCCGAGCAGGCGAAACCGTATTTCTCGCGCACGCGCTCGGAACCGATATGCAACGCCTCGCGTGCGCGCGACACGAAATCGGCAAGCGGATAGCGCCGCCCGGCCATGAAGTATTCGCCGATCACCGTCGACGGCGAATAACAGTTGACCTCCTCGCCATCGGGCCACTGGACCCGGAAATGCATGACTGGCATCAGGCTCTCCTTTGCATTGGGATTCAGACCGAGGCCGGCTGTGCGCAACCGCGATACAGCGCGAGATGGCGCAGCGCGCTCGCTCGCCAGCTGAAGCGTTGCAGCAGGGCGGACACCGCATCAGTGACATCGATGCCGCGGCGATCGTCAAGTGCACGCTGCAATGCCGCAGCAATGCTGTGCGCGTCGTGCGGCTGCGCCCAGTAGCAGACGCGCCCGTTCAGGTACTCGGTAAACGGCGCGATCTGCGACACGACCACCGGCGCGCCGGACGACAGCGCTTCCAGCACGACAAGGCCGAAGCCTTCGCGCAGCGATACCATCGCGACCGCATCGGCACGTCGCATCAGGGCGGGAATCGCGTCGTCGTCGAGCACACCCGTCACCACGATCGCTTCACCAGGGCCGATCGGCAGACCCAGTTCGGCCGCGCGTGCCACGAACCGGCGCGTGTACGCGTCGTGGTCGAGCAGGCTCGCGCCGCCTGCAATGACGAGCTGCGCATCGCGCCGCGTTTTTCTCAGAAGCGCAAACGCTTCGAGCAATTGCAGCGTGTTCTTGCGTTCCTCGATACCGCCGACCGCCAGCACGATCGGGTCGCCGTGCACGCCGAGGTCCGCGGGCAGCGTGACGTCGTCCATTTCGTGCGCCGCGCGAAAACGCTGCGCGTCGACGCCGTTGTTCACCGTCACCGCATCGATGCCGAAGCGGGTTTTCATCATCTGCGTCCAGACGTCGCTCACGCAGAACACGGCGTCGGCATCCGTGTACGCGCGCCGCTGCCATTGCGCGAGACGCGGGTCGCGAAACGCGTCGAGATGGTGGACCGTGCGCACGAAGCCGCGGATCGCGCCCTCGGCGCGCAGCTCGGCGAGCGCGTTGCCGCTGATGCTGTCCTGTGCGTGCAGCACGTCGAAGCCAGCGGGAGCCCGCGCGCGCAGCGTCGCCTTTAGCGCGCGCTTGAGCGCATCGATGCGCGTCTGCACCATCGATACCGTATCGACCGCATGCGACGCGACATTCGCGAGCGCGATCTGGCAAGGCGACGGGCGAAACATCGGCGCTCCGTTCTCGGTGGGCGCGAAAATCGTCACGTCGTGCCCTTCGGCGACGAGCGCACGGCCGAGTTCAAGCGTATGCACGACCCCGCCGCGCGGGTTCACCGAATGCGTAAACAGCGCGATGCGCAAAGGCGTGTCTTTCATGCCGGCTCCTCTCGCTGTGCGTCTGCCGCCGCACCGACGGGTTCATTCGCAGGCGCCCCGATAAACGGACCGTCGGCGAAATTCCATAGCAACGCCGCGGCGTCGCACTGCGTGACCACCACCTCGCGAGAGGCATCGACTGCGCCGATGGCCGCGCAAGCGAGACCGCGCTCGCGAAACCGCGCGAGCACCGTATCGACCTGTGGCGCGCGCACCGACAGCACGAAGCCGAAGCTCGGAAATGCGCTGAGCCAGCGCTCGAAATCGACATCGTCGGGGCAGGGAATCGCGTCGAGGTCGATCCGCGCGCCGACGCCCGAGCACTCGAGCAGCATCAGCGACGTGCCCAGTACGCCCGCCATGCTGATGTCTTTTGCCGCATCGCACAGGCCGCTTTCGGCAAGCATCGGCAGCAACTCGAGGTCGCCGCGCAGACGTTCGGCCGGCGCGCCGACCGACGCATTCCAGAACGGATACGGATCTTCGAAGCGGCCGCGCAGGTCGACCGCCATCACCAGACGATCGCCCGCGCGCGCATTGAAACTCGACAGTAGCTTGCGCGCGCGCCCGATAATCGACACTGCGAGCTGTAGCTGCGCGCTGCGCGTATTGCTGTGGCCGCCGACCACCGGCACGCGGTACGCGGACGACGCGGCCGCGATGCCGGCGAGGATCTCGCGCGCACGCTCGTTGCCGTCGCTCCACAGCGCGTCGACGACCGCGAGCGGCCGCCCACCCATCGCGTAGATGTCGCTGACGTTGACCATCACGCTGCTGTAGCCGGCGAACCACGGCATCGTTTCGACGAAATCGCTGACGAGCCCCTCGATCGCAAACAGCAGATACCCGTCGTGGTCCGGCAGCGCCGCGCAATCGTCGCCGACCGCGACCGCCTGCGCGAGATCCGCGACGCCGCCCGGCAAGCGCGCCGAGAGCGCCGCCACCACATCCGCGATATCGGTTTTATGGCGAAACCCGCGGCTTTCGCGCAGCCGCTGGACCAGCGCGTCGATGCTCATGAACGCCCCCGCGCCGCGGACGTGACGAACCCGCTCTCGGGCGTGCGGCACGGTGGATAGCAGGCGAGGTCCGCCTGCATCCGATGATGGAGCCTGCCGAACAGCACCTCTTCGGCAACCGTTTCCCAATGCAGGCGCCGGAACAGAGGCACGTTCTGGCTCTGCACATGCGCGAGGAACGTGTCGCAACCGAGCGCGTGCGCGCTGCACACGGCGAGCCGGATCAGCGTCGAGCCGAGCCGTCCGTGCGAACGGAATGCCGCGTGAACCGCGAGGCGCGAACCGAGCCACACGCGCGGCGCGGTCTCGTGAATCCGCACCGTGCCGACCACCTGCTCAGGCATGCCCGCCACGCAGCTCAGCGCGACCAGCAGCTTCGCGTGACGGTCGACCTCGTCGCGGTCGTCGCCGACGAAGAGGCCCTGCTCGATGCAAAACACCGCGCGCCGCAGCGCGTAGGCCCGGTCGCTTTCCCATGGCAGCGTCGCCCACTTGACGCGGTACTCGGCCGGTGTGAATTCGACAAGCGCTGCGTCGCCGGCCAGATCGAATGTGTCGCAATACATGGCTACGCCTCGTACGATGCAAGCGATGAGCACGCGCCGCATTTGCCGCAGCCGGCCTTGATATCGGCGGAACGCATCTGCGCGCTGCGCAGCATCGCGCCCAGCGGCGCGAGAACCGACTTCATGAATTCCGGCGACGGCGCGGGATGGTCTTCAAGCGGCGTGCCGCTGATCGGCACGAACGGCACGACGAACGGATAGACGCCGAGTTCGATCAGTTCGCGCGACATCGACAGGATCGCATCGGCGCTGTCGCCGAGACCCGCGAGAATGTAGGTGCTCACCTGGCCCCTACCGAACACCGCGACGGCTGCCTTGAACGCTTCCATGTAGCGCGATACCGGCACGCCAGCTTTCCCGGGCATGATGCGCTCGCGGACCGCGGGCGTGACCGCTTCGAGATGCATGCCGAGCGTATCGATGCCGCTTGCCTTCATCCGCTCGAACCAGCGGTCGTCGTCGGGCGGTTCGCATTGCGCCTGAATCGGCAGGTCGACCGCCGCCTTGATCGCGAATGCGCTTTCGCAGAGGATCTGCGCGCCGCGATCGGACGTCGGCGGGGTGCCGGTAGTCAGCACCATATGTTTGACACCGTCGAGCAGCACCGCGGCGCGTGCGACTTCGGCGAGCTGTTCCGGCGTCTTGCGCGCAATCGTGCGGCCCGCGGCAAGCGACTGGCCGATCGCGCAGAACTTGCAGCTTTTCTTGCGGCTCTCGTAGCGAATGCAGGTTTGCAGCACGGTGGTCGCGAGCACGTCGGTACCGTGCAGCGTCGCGATATGCGAGTAGGGCACGCCATCGAGCGTTTGCAGCCTCGTGAAGCGCGGCGCCTGGGCAAAGCTGACGGTGGCGATCGGGATCGTGCCGCGCATCAGCGTGCTGGCGCCCGACGCGTCCGGCGCGCCGGCGACGAACGGCGAATCCCACGCGGAACTGGTATGGACCGGCACCATGATCGTCACGCCGTCGACGATCACCGCCTTGTGATCGGACGGGCCCGCGCCGCCGCGACGGCTGGCGGCGCCCGCGTGCGGGTCGGCGAGGCGCAGGCCGGCGGATTGCAGCTCGGTGCGCAGCTCCATCATCCGATGCTCGCTGACGCGTGCATCAACTGGCGACAGGTTCGTGCTGGCGTTCATGCTCGCCTCCTGAAATGCGATCGATCTTCGCGGACACCGGCTCGGCGGATATAGCGGCCGGCATGGATTCAAACGCGTCAGCCATCGGCATTGAGGTCACGGCTGGCCGATCGTTGATCGCAAGACTCAACAATTCGGGCCGCGCGTAATGGCCGACCGAATCCATCATCCGTTTGCGCTTGGTGATCAGCGCCATATCGAGGTCCGCGATCACCATGCCTTCGCCTTCGCGCAGCGGCTCGGCCAGGTGCTGGCCTTCGGGCGACACGATCGCCGCATGGCAACCGCCGCGCAGCGCTTTTTGCAGCTTCGGGTCGGCCGTCACCGATTCGATCTGCGCATCGGTGAGCCAGCCTGTCGAATTGACGACGAAGCAGCCGGATTCGAGCGCATGGTGGCGGATCGTCACGTCGATCTGCTCAGCGAAAATCGGCCCGACGAGAGAACCGGGAAACTGGCTGCAGTGGATTTCCTCGTGCTGCGTCATCAGCGCGTAGCGCGCGAGAGGGTTGTAATGCTCCCAGCACGCCAGCGCCCCGACGCGGGCGTACGCAGTCTGCACCACCTTCAGGCCTGACGCGTCGCCTTGGCCCCAGATCATCCGCTCGTGAAACGTCGGCGTGAGCTTGCGGCGCTTGAGCGCGAGACGGCCGTCCGCATCGAAGACGAGTTGCGTGTTGTACAGGCTGCCGTAATCCCGCTCGTTCACGCCGAGCACGACGACCATCCGGTGCCTCCGCGCGCACTCGGCGACCGCCTGCGTGACCGGGCCCGGCACCGCCACCGCCTGCTCGTACAGGCGCATGTGATCGGCGCCCGAAGCGACCGGCGGACGCACAAAGGAAAAGTATGGGTAGTACGGCACGAACGTCTCGGGAAAGACGGCGAGCTGCACGCCTTTCGCCGCGGCTTCGTCGAGCGCCGCGCACACCTTGTCGAGCGTGCCGCCGGGTCGCTCGAACTCGGGCGCGATCTGCACCGCCGCCGCACGGATGATTCGCTGATCGGACATGATCGGCACCCGGCTCGGTCAGACAGTCCACGTATGGATGATCAGTGCGTTCTCCTTGCGATGCAGCAGCTGGAGATCGAGCACGTCGAGCGGGTTGATCGGCCTGATGCCTTCGATCAACGCAGCTTCGCCGTGGCCGTACAGCGCCTGCAAAGCGAAGCGGCACGCATAGACTTTGCCGCCTTCTTCCATGAACTTGATCAACTGCTTGTTGAAGTTCAGATGGCCGGGAAACGCTTCGTCGCCGAGCGTCGGAAAGCCTCGCTGCAAGCCGAGTGTGACGCCCGGGCCGTACAGCAGCACCGACGTGTCGAAACCCTTGCGCTGCAAACGCGTGGCTTGCAGCAGGTTGACGAAACCGATCGAACCTTCGAAAGCAACTGTATGGAACGTGACGAGCGCCTTTTCGCCGGGCTCGGCCTTGACGTCGGCAAAGACCTTCTCTTCGTAGTCGACCAGATAATCGCCTTTCTGATGCAAAGGTTGCGTGACGGCAGGCATGGCGCTCTCCAATAAGTCTCGTGAGGGTTGGAATGAATCGGCCCGCATGACGATTCGGACCGGCGCGCTCCATCACGCAACGGATATGCCAAGGTCCGGCGCAGTTCATGCAATCAAGTACCGATCAATCAGATCCGCACAGTTCGCGCGACCCGAAAATTTCTTTGCAACCGTTGCTGGGCGGGGCTTTTCAGTTGATTGCATCGATTGCGTGCGCACCGTCTCAGCGCAGCGTCGACGCGCGCCGTGCGTGCACGTGGTGCGCGACACCCCGTGGACGTGCACTGATGCGATCAATGCAATCAGAGTGAGCGGCGATGCAAAGAAAGTTGTTTTGCGATGGGGACGTCGTGTTATTTTTCTAGCGACCCGTTAAGGAATGCATACCGTGAACAGTCTCACGCATCACTGGCTGAAGCGGCTGACTGAAAGCCGAAAGCCGGCCTATCTGGTGATTCCGGATCTGATCGAGGAAGACCTCGCGAGCGGACGTCTACGTCCTCGCGACCGTCTGCCCGGGTTGCGCGATCTGGCCTGCGCGCTGCAGCTGAACTACACGACGATTGCGCGCGCCTATGCGGAGGCGCGCAAACGGGGGCTGCTCGACGCACGCGCGGGCAGCGGCACGTTCGTGCGAGGCCGCACGCAGACCTTGCCGCTTGCGGGCGGCAGCAGCGTCGAGATGTCGATGAACATGCCGCCCGAACCGCCCGAACTGGTTGCGCGCCTGCGCGATTCGGCATCTCACCTGTTCGCGCAGGCCGACCCGTACCGGCTGCTGCGCTATCAGGATTTCGGCGGCACGCTCGATGACCGCGCCGCGGGACGCACGTGGCTCAGGGACAGACTGCCCGATTGCACGGAAGACACGGTACTCGTATGCCCCGGCATTCATAGCGCGCTCGTGGCGCTCGTATCGCAACTTGCGCGTCCCGGCGAGACGATCTGCCTCGATACGCTCGCCTATCCGGGCATCAAGGCCATTGCGTCGCAGCTGGGCGTGCGCTTGCAACCGCTGCCGCGCGACGACGAAGGCCCGTTGCCGCACGCGTTCGAAGCGCTATGCAAGAGCGAAAAGCCCGGCGCGTTCTATTGCAACCCGACCTTGCAGAACCCGAGCACGCTGACGCTATCGACTCAGCGGCGCGAGGCGCTCGCGGACGTCGCGCTGCGCTACAGCGTGCCGATTGTCGAAGACGATGCGTACGGCTGGCTGCCGACGCACAAGCCGGTTGCGCTGGCGACACTCGCGCCGGATCTGACCTACTACGTGACCGGGTTCTCGAAGACGTTCGGCGCGGGACTGCGCGTCGCCTATCTGCGCGCGCCGAGCGCGCGGCAGACACAGCGCATATCGGGCGCGTTGCGCGCAACCACGGTGATGCCCAGTCCCTTCACGGTGGCGCTCGCGACACAGTGGGTCAACGACGGTACCGCGCACGAAATGCTATCCGCGATTCGTAGCGAAGCGAATGCGCGTCAAGGCATTGCAGCGGAAGAACTCGACGAGTGGCGATACGATGCGCAGAACGACGGCTTTCATCTGTGGCTGAGTATTCCGTCGTACTGCAACTGGAGCGCGCCGGAGCTTGCGCTGCAATTGCGCAACCAGGGCGTGGGCACGGTGGCGGGCGCGGCCTTTTCGACTGACGGCGATCCGCCGAACGCGATTCGGGTGTGTCTCGGCGGCCCCCAGGATCGCAGTGACTGTCGCGAGGCACTGAAGCGGGTCGGCGAGACGCTCAGAGATCCCCATCATCTGCACATGCCGATGATGTGACGCCGTTGAAAAGTCCGACGCGATGCGCGTCGCAACATGCAGCCTCGCGGTTGAACCCATCTGCCTGAATGGCCGCCGCCGAACTCACCGCGCCTGACGCGCGCGCGTTTGTTTCGACTTCTTGAGCGGTGCGTTTGCCGCTCCTTCCTTCACATGGACGTCGGCCGGCGTGAGCATGCGCCCGTCTTGCGACGTGAGTTGCAGGCGCTGGACAGGCTGCCCGCTTTCTTTGTCGAGCATCACCATCATCGGCTCGCCCTGCTCGAACAGATTGCGCTCGCCCCATTGGCGCAGCGCCACGAGCACGAGCTGCAGTTGCGCGCCGGAGGCGGTCAGGTGGTATTCGTTGTGCGGGCTACCGTCGGCTGCGGGCTGCAGCTCGAGGATGCCGTTTTCAACCATCGTGCGCAGGCGCGCACTCAATATATTTTTCGCAAGCCCGAGGCTCTTCTGGAATTCGCCGAAACGACACGCGCCTTTTAGCGCATCGCGAACGATAAGAAGGGTCCACCAGTCGCCCACGGTATCGAGGGATCGGGCGACCGGGCACTTCGCATTCTTCAGGCAGGTACGTCGCATGATCGGGAAGATTCGCTGCTGGCGAGGTTCGTCTTCGTGACGTTCTTCGTCAGAGTCAGGATATGTAAGCTCACAGTATAACTCTTGTGGTTGCATCTTTAAACCGTGTCATGCTACCTTTGTGACCTCGGTAGCATGATTAAACCGAATGCTGCGAGGATTTTAGAGTGCATACACACTAATTGAGGAGTTCCGGAATGTGGATAGTCAGGGTCGCGCTCAGGAGACCCTATACCTTTATCGTCCTCGCGCTGCTGCTCGCGATTGTCGGGCCGCTCACGGTGCTGCGAACGCCAACGGACATTTTCCCGAACATCGACATTCCGGTCGTCAGCGTCATCTGGACCTACAACGGGTTGCCGCCCAATGAAATGAGCGATCGCATCACCGGCAGCTTCGAGCGGTTTTCGCTCGCCACCGTCAACGACATTGAACACATCGAATCGCAATCGCTGACGGGCGTGTCGGTGATCAAGTACTTCTTTCATCCAGGCACGCGCGTCGACATCGCGATGAGCCAGCTCACGGCCGGCGCGCAGGCCTGGCTCAAGCAGCTGCCGCCCGGCATCACGCCTCCGCTGATTCTGTCGTACAACGCGTCGAGCGTGCCGATCATCCAGCTTGCGCTTTCAAGCGGGACGATCCAGGAGCAAGGGCTATACGATCTCGCGAACAACTTCGTGCGAACGCAGCTCGCCGGTATTGCGGGCGCATCGATTCCGTTTCCGTACGGCGGCCGGCAGCGTCAGGTGCAGGTCGATTTCGACCAGCAGCTGTTGCAGGCGCGCGGCGTGTCGGCCAACGACGTCGTCAGTGCGATCAATGCGCAGAACCTGATCATTCCGGCCGGCACGGAAAAAGTGGGCGAGTTCGAATACAACGTCAAGCTGAACGGCAGTCCGACCGCGGTAAAAGACCTCAACGATCTGCCGATCAAAACGGTCAACGGCACGGTCGTTTATATTCACGACGTCGCGCATGTCCGGGACGGCTCGGCTCCGCAAACGAATATCGTGCGCGTGGACGGCCAGCACGCGGCGCTGATGACGATCCAGAAGACGGGCAGCGCGTCCACGCTCGATATCATCAGCCAGATCAAGGAGCGCCTGCCGTTCGTACGCGACGCGTCGCCGCCCGCGCTCGATATCCGGCCGATCGGCGATCAGTCCGTGTTCGTGAAAGCGGCGATCACGGGCGTCGTGCGCGAGGGCGTGATCGCGGCGGCGCTGACCGGCCTGATGATTCTGCTTTTTCTCGGCAGCTGGCGCTCGACGCTGATCATCACGATCTCGATTCCGCTGTCGGTGCTCTGTTCGCTGCTCGCGTTGTCGGCGCTAGGCCAGACCATCAACATCATGACGCTCGGCGGCCTTGCGCTGGCCGTCGGCATTCTCGTCGACGATGCGACCGTTGCGATCGAGAACATCAACTCGCACCTCGAGCGCGGCGAGGAAGTCGAGACGGCGATTCTGGCCGGTGCAGAGGAAATCGCGGTGCCCGCGCTTATCGCCACACTGTGCATCTGCATCGTATTCGTGCCGATGTTCTTTCTGAGCGGCGTCGCGCGATATCTGTTCGTGCCGCTTGCCGAAGCGATCTGTTTCGCGATGCTGGCCTCATACGTGCTGTCGCGCACGCTCGTTCCGACGCTTGCGAAGTACTGGCTGCGCATGCATGACGGGCATGGCGAAGATCACGCGCCGCGCAATCCGCTCACGCGGCTGCAGCGCGCGTTTCACGACGGTTTCGAAGCGCTGCGCAACCGCTATCAGCGCGTTCTGGAGCGCGTCATCGTGCGGCGCGCGCTTTTCATACCCGTGTTTCTCGGCTGCATGCTGCTGTCGCTCGCGCTGATTCCATGGCTTGGCAGCAACTTCTTTCCGTCCATCGACAGCGGCCAGATCAAGCTGCATGTGCGCGGTCATGCCGGCTTGCGCGTCGAGGAAACGGCGCGCCTTGCCGATGAAGTGGAAGCGCAGGTGCGCAAGACGATTCCGGCAAGCGAGATATCGAGCGTGGTCGACAATGTCGGCCTGCCGGTCAGCGGCATCAATCTTTCCTATAGCGATTCCGCGCCGACGAGCGCGGCCGATGCCGATATCCTGATCACGCTGAAAGACGATCATCGCCCGACGGCCGGGTATGTGCGGCAACTGCGCGCGTCGCTGCCGCAAGCGTTTCCGGGCGTGAGCTTCGCGTTCCTGCCGGCCGACATCGTCACGCAGATTCTCAACTTCGGCGCGCCGGCGCCCATGGATATCCAGATTCGGGGCTTCGACGTGGCCGGCGACAACGTGTTCGCGCAGCGGCTGCTCGAGCAGATCCGGCACGTGCCGGGCATTGCGGATGCGCGCATCCAGCAGGATCTCGACTACCCTGAACTCGACGTCAACGTCGATCGAAGCCGCGCGCAGGAAGTGGGGCTCTCGCAACGCGAAGTGGCCAACGATCTGCTGTTCTCGCTGACCGGCAGCTTCCAGACCAACCCGACGTTCTGGCTCGACACGAAGAACGGCGTGTCGTATCCGCTCGTCGCGCAGACGCCGCAGCCGGCGCTCGATTCCATCGACGCGCTGCGCAACTTGCCGCTCACCGGCACCGGCACGCAGCCGCAGATTCTTGGCGCGGTCAGCACGATTTCACGCGGCGTCGGGCCGGCGGTCGTCACGCACTACAACGTGGCGCCGACGATCGATCTTTATGCGGCCGCTCAGGATCGCGATCTCGGCGCCGTGGCGCGCGATGTGACCCGCCTCATCGCATCCGCAAAAAAGGCGTTGCCGCGCGGTTCGACAATCACGATCCGCGGCCAGGTGCAGACCATGACGTCGTCGTTCGCCGCGCTCTTTAGCGGTCTCGCCTTCGCGATCCTGCTCGTTTACCTGTTGATCGTCATCAATTTCCAGTCATGGATCGACGCATTCATCATCATTACCGCGCTGCCCGCCGCGCTCGCCGGCATCGTCTGGATGCTGTTCGTCACGCATACGCCGCTTAGCGTGCCGGCGCTGACGGGCGCAATCATGAGCGTCGGCGTCGCGACGGCGAACAGCATTCTCGTGGTGAGCTTTGCGCGCGACCGGCTGCGAGAACAGCACGACGGCGTCGCGATCGACGCGAAGACGGCTGCAACGGAAGCCGGCTCGACGCGTTTTCGCCCGGTGCTGATGACGGCGCTCGCGATGATGATCGGCATGGTGCCGATGGCGCTCGGCCTCGGCGACGGCGGTGAGCAGAACGCGCCGCTCGGACGCGCGGTCATCGGCGGGCTGTGTTTCGCGACGCTCGCCACGCTGCTTTTCGTGCCGGCGGTGTTTAGCCTGATTCACGACCGCAGACGCCATGCGCCCCTGCAAGGCGGCCATTAACGCCAGGATCCGGATGTGGGAATTTGAACATGACAAACAATAGCTTTCGATACAGGCCCGCGTGGATCGTGGTCGGCGCAGTGGGCGTGGTGATCGCGGTGGTCGGTTGGGGAATCGGGTCGCGTGTGAGCGCGGAAAAGGCGCTCACACGCGTCACCGACGCCGCCGCGCAGCCGACCGTCTTCGCCGTTGCCGCGGCGCCAGGGCCGGCCGTGGAGGACCTCGTGCTGCCCGGCACGGTGCAGGCGGAATACGAAACGCCGATCTACGCACGCACGAGCGGCTACATCAAACGCTGGTACACCGATATCGGCACCCGCGTGAAGGCGGGAACGCTGCTCGCCGAGATCGATTCGCCGGAAGTCGACCGGCAGCTTCTGCAAGCGAAGGCCGACCTGAAAACGGCCGAAGCGAACAACGTCGTCGCGCAGGCCACGGCGAAACGCGTGCACGCGCTGCTACCCACCCAGTCCGTTTCGGCGGAACAGGACGACCAGGCCACGAGCGACGCCGCCGCGAGGGCCGCACTCGTGGCCTCGGCCGAGGCGAACGTCGAGCGCCTGAGCGAACTCGTCGGCTTCGAGCGCGTGGTTGCGCCTTACGATGGTGTCGTGACCGCGCGCGAAACGGATATCGGCAACCTGATCAATGCGGGTAGCGGCACCGGGCCGGAACTCTTTCGCGTGGCCGATACGCGCAAGCTCAGAATCTATGTGCAGGTGCCGCAGAGCTATGCGGCACTGATCCGGCCAGGCGTCGCCACCGAGTTGCGGTTTCCCGAATATCCAGGCCGGACGTTTCCGGCGGCGCTCGTGCGCACGGCCGATGCGATCGAGCCGCGCGCGCGCACGCTGCTCGTGGAGCTCGAGGCGGACAACGGCAAAGGCGAGCTGTTTCCGGGCGGCTACACCGATGTCCAGTTCACGCTGCCGATCACGGAGCGCCATGTGAACGTGCCGGCGAATGCGTTGTTATTCAGGGCCGAGGGGTTGCGCATCGCGAGCGTCTCGAAGGAGGGCGTCGTGACCTTGCACAAGGTCACGCTCGGGCGCGATTTCGGCACGACTGTCGAGGTGACGTCCGGTATCGAGCCCGGCACGATGATCGTGCTCAATCCGCCCGCCTCGGTCGTGGACGGCGAGCGGGTCAGCGTTCGGAGCGGCGGCAGCGGCCGGCCCGGGAGCCGCCGGTCATGAAGAGACTGATGCACTATGCGGCGCCGCTTGCCGCGGGTTTGCTCGCCGCGTGCAATTTCGCGCCGACGTATGCACCGCCGGCCATCGCGACCCCTGCGAACTATAAGGAATACGAATCGGCGGACTGGTCCGTTGCGGCGCCCGGCGATGCGTGGCCGCGCGGCAAATGGTGGAAAGTTTTCGGCGATCCGTTGCTCGACAGTCTCGAAGACCAGGTCAGCGCGGCGAACCAGAACCTGAAAGTGGCGGTCGCCCAGTTCGACGAGGCGCGCGCCGACGCGAAAACCGCACAGGCCGACTTCTATCCGACGATCGATGCGGTCGGCTCCTCCGGCCGCACCGGCCTGTCGCGCAACGTCGCCAACCCGTTGCCGAACCGCGCCTACACGAGCAACAGCCTCGGCTTCGACTTCAGTTACGAAATCGACGTATGGGGAAGAGTGCGCAATCAGGCGAAGGCCGGCGTGGACCGCGCGCAGGCGAGCGCCGGCGATCTCGCGACCGTCGATCTGAGCCTGCATGCCGAGCTCGCCGCCGACTATTTCATTTTGCGCGGCGACGACGCTGCACAGGATGTGCTCGATCGCACGGTAGAGAACTACCGGAAGGCGCTCGAACTTACCGAGGCGCGGTTTCAGACCGGCTATGCGGCGCGGCCCGATGTGTCCGCGGCCGACGCGCAATACGAAGGCGCAAGGACGCAAGCGACCGAAAACCGCCTGAAGCGCACGAACCTCGAGCATGCCATTGCGATACTGACCGGCCGGCCACCGGCGGGGTTTTCGATTGCGGTGCAGAAGCTCGATGCGACACCGCCCGAGGTCGCGCCTGTGATGCCGGCAGCGCTGCTCGAACGGCGCCCCGATATCGCCGCCGCGGAGCGGCGCGTGGCGGCGGCGAATGCCGATATCGGCGTCGCGAAAGTGGCATGGTATCCGTCGTTCAATCTGAATGCGCTGTTCGGCGTCGAGGCCGCGGTGCCGAACCGCTTTCTGTCGGCGCCGGCCGAAGCGTGGTCGTTCGGGCCTTCCACTGTGCTGACGCTGCTCGACGGCGGCCGGCGCGCCGCGCTCAACGAGCGTGCGCGCGCTTCCTATGACGAGGCCGTCGCGCAGTATCGGCAGACCGTGCTCGATGCGTATGGCGAGGTGGAGGACAGCCTTGCGTCGCTGCGCCTGCTCGCGCAGGAAATTGTGACCCAGCAGGCGTCCGTCAAGGCCGCGGCCGATGCCAGCGCGCAGGCGACCCACCTTTATACGGGCGGGCTCGAAAACTACTACGACGTGATCGTCGCGCAGAACATCGAGCTGGCCGCGCGCCTGACGAACATCGACATCGAGATGCGGCGCATGACGGCCGACGTCGCGCTCATCAAGGCATTGGGCGGCGGATGGAACCGCGGCGACGGACTGGAACTGAAAGAGGGCGCCGGGACGTCGAATGCGGCGTCTGCGTCGTGACGCGTCCTCGTCTTCGACCTCGTCACGATCGTCTCAGCCCGATGAATATGCGAGCCGAAACCTCACTGGCCGTGGTGCTGCGACGCGTCGCCGCGCTGTCCTCGATCGCGGGCTATGTCGAAGTCATCGGCTTCAAGGACTTCGGCGGCATTTATCCTGGCATCATGACCGGCAACACGGTCCAATTGAGCCTGACGCTAGCGAAAGCGCAATGGGCGCACTTCGGGATCGTCGGCTTCGCCGTGGGTCTGTTTTTTATCGGCGGGATGATCGCGAGCATCGTGCGCTGGCATCTGCGCCGGCCGCCGCTGCAACTGCTGGCGATAACGGCATTACTGATCGCGGCGGGGTGTGTGCGCCTGATTCATCCGTCGGAGCGGTTCGTCGAGCTGGCGCTGCTCGCGGTGGCCATGGCGATGCAGGGCGAGACGCTCGCGAAGTTCGGCGGCGTATCGCTGCAGACGATCGTCGTGACGAACAACATGGTCAAGTTCTCCGATGCGTTCGTGGGCCGCTATCTGGTCGGTTCCATGCGGCGTGCGTCGGCGGCGCATGGAAGCACGACGATCGGGCGGCCCGAACTGAAGGAGGTGCTGATGCCGGGGCTAGCGTGGGTCAGCTATAGCATCGGCGCTGCGGCAGGCGCGATCCTGACCGACTGGTTCCGTTTTCCGTTTGTCGTGCCGGTCCTGCTGCTCGTGCTTATCGTGTGCGACCTGCTGAGGTCGTGGCCCGATACTGACGATACGCTCCGATGACCGTACGTGCCGCAGGCATGCACTTCGCGTTCAAGGAGACGCCGGACGAACGACGAGGGCGATACGCTTCGGCCGATTGGGTACGCTATCCCTTGTCCTCGAAGCAGCCGCAGCCCGGTGCTATTCGCGGCGCGGCTCAATGCGCAAAGTAGTGCATACCTCCATCGACCGGGATGACCGCGCCTGTGATGTATCGTGCAAATGGCGACGCGAGAAACGCAACCAGGTAACCTATATCTTCCGGTTCGCCGAAATGGCCGGCCGGTATGTTGCCGGCAATGAATGCGCGCCGCGCCTCCTCAGTCGGGTGCAGCCTGGTCAGCGTCTGTTCGCTGTTGATACGGCCAGGAGGAATCGTATTGACGGTGACGCCGTCCGCTGCGACGTCGCACGATAGTCCTTTCGCCCATAAGTGCAGCGCGGCCTTTGCGGCACTCGCAGCGTTGAGCGTGCGCGGCTCCATCGATCCGCTGATATTGACGATGCGCCCCCAGCGGCGCGTGCGCATTCGTGGCAACACTGCCTCGGCGAACCGCCGGGCCGCCGTGAAATTCAGCGCAAACGCCTCGTCCCACGTCGCGTCGTCCGAGATCGCCGGCACCTGCCGCGAGCCGCCCGCATTGTTCACCAGGATATCGATTGCGCCGAGTGCGGATTCCGCTTCCGTGACGATGCGTGCCACATCGCCGGTCTCGGTGACGTCGCCAGTCACCACGACCGGGGTTTCTCCGCTGAGATGTTCGATCTCGGTCGCCAGCATGATGAGCCGGTCCGAACGCCGCGCGGTGATCGCCACGCGTACGCCTTGCCTCGCGAGGACTCGTGCGATGCCTGCGCCGATTCCCGAACTCGCGCCCGAAATCAGTGCAGTCCGTCCTTTCAGTTCCAGTTCCATGATTGTCTCCAACTTATAGTTGATCGTTTGCCCGGCTTCCAACTTTCCTGAGCAAGCACGTGGCGGCTTATCGCGTTGCCACACGCCTGCTCTGTCCACAACGGCCCGTCAGTGCGCAACCACAGCCGCGGGCGTTTCCCAGCCGCCGCCTAACGCGCGGATCAGATTGACCGTGGAAACTGCCTGCGCGTCCTCCAGCCGCACGGCGGCGCGCTGCAATTGCAGCGTGTTCCGTTCGTTGTCGATGACATCGAGATAACTCACCGCCCCTTCCATGTACTGCTTGCGGGATAGCGCCGAGGCGCGCGACGACGCGTTGACCGCCGCATCCTGGGTGATCCGCTGATCTTTCAGGATGCGCAGTTCCGACAGGCTGTCCTCGACTTCGCGAAACGCCGTCAACACCTGCAGTCGATAGTTCGCGACGCTCTCTTCATGCAGCGCGCGCGCATTCGCGAGGTTGCCGGAGCGCCGGCCGCCGTCGAACAGCGGCAGCGTGAGTGCCGTGCCCGTGAGCGGTCCGAGCAGGAACGTGCGGCTGGACCATGTCATCAGATCTCCCAACGAAGCCGATTCGAAGCCGCCGGCCGCCGTCAGCGACAAGGACGGAAAGAACGCCGCCCTGGCGACGCCAATCCGCGCGTTGGCCGCCGCCATTGCCCGCTCGGCCGCCGCGATGTCGGGCCGGCGTTCGAGCAGTGTGGACGGCAGTCCTGGCGGGACCATCGCGGTGACCGGCTGAAGCGCGCTCGCGGCGAAGGTGAAGTCGGCCGGCGGCTTGCCGAGCAGGACGGCAAGGCTGTGTTCGGCCGCGGCGCGCGCACGCGTCACGGTCAACATGTCAGAGCGGGTCGACGCGAGTTCCGAGCGCGCCTGCGCCAGGTCCAGTTCGCTGACGTCGCCCTGATCGAAACGGTGCTGAACGAGCCGAAACGCATCCTCACGCAGCGAAACCGTCCGCGACAATACGTCCAGCTCCGCGTCGAGTGCGCGCACATTGAAATAGTTCTGTGCGACGTCCGCCTGCAGTGCGAGCAGCACTGAACGATACAGCGCTTCGCTCTGCTGCGTGTCGGCCCTGGCCGCGGCCACGGTGTCGGATACGCGGCCAAACAGGTCGACCTCGTACGATGCGCTTGCCTGCAGGCGCCAGAAGGTTTGCACCGGTCCTTGCGCGTCGTCGGGAAGGAATTGCGATGCCGGTGAGAACTTTTGCCGCGTCGGCCCGAAGCCGGCGTCTAACGATGGAAACAGAGCCGCCCGCGCAACCTGCTGGATTGCTCGCGACTCCTTGACGCGCGCGGCGGCTACCGCGAGACCGGGATTGGCGTCGCGCGCCTCCTGTTCGAGCGTGTCGAGCGTGGGATCGTTGAACAGCGTCCACCAGTCGCCGCGCGGTTGCGTATCGGCAGGCTCCGCGGCCTTCCATTGCGAGGACCGGGCCGCCTCAGCGCCTGGGACGGGCGTGATGGCCGGATCAGCCTCCTTGAATGCTGCCGGCACGCTTAACGCCGGCTTCTCGTACTGCGGTGCGAGCGAGCAGCCGCTCGCCGCCAGACACGCGGCCATCAGCGCTGGCCGCGTCCAGTTGCGCGATGTGTTCATGGCGGTTCTCCGTCAGGTCTCGAGCGATGCGTCGGCGCGGCGAACCTGCTGCCGGGCCTCGCCGTGATCGAACGCCCGCTCGCCGCCGGCCAGCTTGCGCAGCACCACATAGAACACCGGCGTCAGCAGCAAGCCGAACAGCGTGACGCCGAGCATGCCGAAGAACACCGCGATACCCATTGCGCGGCGCATTTCGGAGCCGGCGCCGGACGATGCGACGAGTGGCACCACGCCCATCACGAAAGCGATCGACGTCATCAGGATCGGTCGCAGACGCAGGCGGCTTGCCTCGATCGCCGCGGCGGCGACCGTACGGCCTCGCATCTCCAGCTCGCGGGCGAATTCGACGATCAGGATCGCGTTCTTCGCGGACAGTCCGACCAGCACCATCAATCCGATCTGCGTGAAGATGTTGTTGTCGCCGCGTGTGAGCCACACGCCGGCAAGCGCCGAGAGCATACCCATCGGTACGACCATGATGATCGCGAGGGGCAAGGTCAGGCTCTCGTAGAACGCGGCCAGCACGAGGAACACCAGCAGCACGCTGATCGGGAACACCCACAGCGCTGCGTCGCCGGCCATTACCTGCTGGTAGGTCATCTCGGTCCACTCGTACTTGATGCCCGATGGGAAGGTCTCAGCCGCGATCCGGTCGATTGCCGCGAGCGCCTGGCCGGACGAATAACCTGGCGCCGGGCCGCCATTGATGTCGGCCGCCGGAAAACCGTTGTAGCGCACCACCATTTCCGGACCGTACGTCGGCGTTACGTTGACGAGTGTCGCGAGCGGCACCATCTCGCCATTCTCATTGCGGGTCTTGAGCAGGCCGATGTCGCTCGCCGCGGCGCGGAAAGGCGAATCGGCCTGCACCCGCACCTGGTAGACCCGGCCGAAACGATTGAAATCGTTGACGTAAAGCGAGCCGAGATAGACCTGCATCGTGTCGAAGATGCTGGTGACCGGCACGCCAAGTTGCTTGGCCCGCACACGGTCTATATCGACATTGAGCTGTGGCACGTTGATCTGGTAGCTGGAGAATAGCGGGCCGAGCTCGGGCGCTGTCGAGGCACGCTTGATAAACGCCTGCGTGACTTCGTTCAGCCGCTCGTAGCCCAGCGCGCCGCGGTCTTCGATCTGAAGCTTGAAGCCGCCGAGCGTGCCGAGGCCCAGCACCGGCGGCGGCGGGAAGACCGCGATAAACGAGTTCTTGATCGTCGCGTAGTCGTCGTTCAGCCTGCTCGAGATCACATCGGCCGACAGCTTCTCGCTGCCACGCTCGGCAAGCGGCTTTAACGTGATGAAGACGATCCCGGCGCTCGACGAATTGGTGAAGCCGTTCACCGACAGCCCCGGAAATTCCAGCGCGCTGGCTACACCGGGTTGCTTCAGCGCTAGCGCGGTCATGTCATGGATGACCTTCTCGGTCCGGTCGAGCGATGCGCCGTTGGGCAGTTGCGCGAACGCGATCAGATACTCCTTGTCTTGCGCCGGTACGAATCCGACCGGAACGGTCTTGCTGATCAGCACCGTGATGCCGAGCAGCACTGCGTAGATCGACATCACCGCCGTTCTGCGGCCGACAATCCGCATCACACCGCGTCCATAGGAACCCGACACCGTGTGGAACAGATGGTTGAAGCGGTCGAAGAACGGCCCGCACAGCCGGTGCATCGTGCGCGTCAGCCAGTCCTGCGGTGCGTCGTGGCTCTTCAGCAGCAGCGCGGACAGCGCAGGTGAAAGTGTCAGTGAGTTGAACGCGGAAATGACCGTGGAGATCGCGATGGTCACCGCGAACTGTTTGTAGAATTGCCCGGTCAGGCCGGACATGAACGCGAGCGGGACGAACACCGCTACCAGCGTCAGCGCGATCGCGACAATCGGTCCGCTGACTTCGCGCATGGCCTGATAGGTGGCCTCGCGCGGAGGCAGGCCGGCCGCGATGTTGCGCTCGACGTTTTCGACCACGACGATCGCATCGTCGACCACAATGCCGATCGCGAGCACCATGCCGAACAGCGATAGCGCATTGATCGAGAAGCCGAACGCCAGCAGCAGCGAGAACGTGCCGACAATCGAGATCGGTACGGCCAGCAACGGAATGATCGACGCGCGCCACGTCTGCAGGAACAGGACGACCACCAGCACGACCAGCACGATCGCTTCGGCAAGCGTACGGATGACCGCATCGATGCTTGCGCGCACGAACTGGGTCGGATCGAACACGATCCGGTAGTCGACGCCGTTCGGCATGTCCCGCTTGGCCGCGACCATGATCTCGCGCACTTTGCGCGAGATCTCCAGTGCGTTGCCGTTGGGCGCCTGCAGGATCGCGAATGCGACCGCGGGCTTGCCGTCGAGCAGCGAGCGCAGGCCGTACTCCGAGGCCGCGAGCTCGACCCGCGCGACGTCGCGCAGATAGGTCACGCCGCCGCCGGGCGTAGCCTTCAGCACGATGCCGCCGAACTCGCGTTCGGTCGACAGCCGGCCGCGCGCGTTGACCGACAACTGCATCGGCGCGTCGACTGCCATCGGCGAACCGCCGATGACGCCCGCCGCGACCTGCACGTTCTGTTCGCGAACGGCCGCGACCACGTCATTCGCGGTCAGGTTGCGCGCGGCGACCTTGGCCGGATCGAGCCAGATCCGCATCGCGTAATCGCCGCCGCCCCAGATCTTGACTTCGCCGACGCCCGGTACGCGTTCGAGCCGATCCTTCAGGTTGAGCACGCCGTAGTTGCGCAGGTAGGTCATGTCGTAGCGGTTGTCCGGCGACACGAGGTGCACCACGAGCGTTTGCGTCGGCGACGACTTCGCGGTGGTGACGCCGAGCCGCTGCACGTCATCGGGCAAATGGGGCAGCGCCTGCGATACGCGGTTCTGCACCAGTTGCTGCGCCTTGTCCGGATCGGTGCCGACCTCGAATGTGACGGTCAACGTCAGATTCCCGTCGCCGTTCGCTTGCGATTGCATGTAGAGCATGTTCTCGACGCCGTTGATCTGCTCTTCGAGCGGCGACGCGACCGATTCGGCGATGACCTTCGGATTCGCACCCGGATATTGCGCATGCACGACGATCGCGGTGGGCACGACCTCGGGGTACTCGGAGACCGGCAGCCGGAAGACGGAGATGAGGCCCGCGAGCAGCACGATTACCGACAGCACGCCCGCGAAGATTGGACGATCGATAAAAAACCTTGAAATGTTCATGACGGGCTAGCCACCAATGGAGACAGGACGAATCCGAACCTGGTCGCCCGGGCGCACGCGCTGCATGCCGGCGACAACGATGCGTTCGCCTTTGGAGAGGCCGCGCGTGACGACGCGCAGGCCATCGTCAGCCAGGTCGCCAGGCACGATTTCGCGATATTCGAGGCGGTTTTGCGAGCTGACGACCAGCACGAACTTTTTATCCTGGTCGGTGCTGATCGCTTCGTCGGGAATCAGCAGAGTGTCGTGAGGCGTATCGCCACCGATCTTCACGCGCGCGAACAGGCCCGGCACCAGCGTGCCATCGGCGTTGTCGAATCGGGCGCGGACGCGGATCGTGCCGGACTGCGGATCGAGCTGGTTGTCGACCGACGCGACGCTGCCCGTGTATGAAAAGCCGCTCTCGTCGGCGAGGCCGAGCCGCGCGGGTACATCTGCGTGTCCTGCCCGGCCGAGGTAACGAAGGTAGGTCTTCTCGTCGACATCGAACGATGCGTAAATCGGCGACGTGGAAACAAGCGTCGTGAGCAGCGGCGCGTTCGCGCCGGCTGATACGATGTTGCCCACCGTCAGCTCGGCTCGCGACACGCGGCCCGATACCGGCGCGGCGATCTGCGTGTAGGACAGCTTGATGCGCGCCGATTCGAGCGCCGCGCGCGCACTGCGCAGATCCGCCGCGGCCTCGTGCGCCGCATTCTGTTTCAGATCGAAGTCGCGCCGCGCAATTGCGTTGTCGTCGATCAGACGCTGCGCACGGGCAGCGTCCGTGGCGGCATTGTCGCTGCGGGCCTGGGCGGCGGCGAGCTGCGCTTGCGCCCGGTCGACCTCGGCTGCATACGGGCGCGGGTCGATCGTGAAGAGCGGGTCGCCTTTTCTGACGAGCGCCCCGTCTCTGAAATGCACGGCGACAATCGTGCCTGCCACGAGCGGCTTCACGTCGACCCGCTCAACCGCCTCCAGGCGTCCGGAGTAGCTTTGCCACGCGACGATGTTTTTCTGAAGCACCGGCGCGGCATCGATTTCGGTCAGCGCCGCGGGCTCGCTCGCTTTTGCCGCGCCTGGGCGGTCGAGGAACTGAACGCTCGCGCCGAGCACCGCGGCCGTCATGACGACGGTTGCGGCTACGGTGGTCTTGCGGCGCGCGCTGAAAGGCTTGCTGGACTGTTTCATCGGTCGTCTCTGTATTTCGATTGATTCACGTCGTGCGATGCGCAGACGTCATGTCCTCGTGCGCAGTGCGTTCGACGATCGGCGCGGATGCGCCCAGCACCGCCTCGGTTGCCGCAAGTGCATTCGGTAGCGAGATCGCAATATCGGTCGCGAGCACGTAGCCGTCCGGACGGCATAGCACCGCGGTCAGGCCGCGCAGCTTCGCGTGCATCGCACCGCTGTCGGGGAAGTAATCCACATCGGCGGATGGGGCGGCGTGAAAATCGCGGTCGGCGCAGACCGCCCAGCAGGTAAGCGGCAGACGCCGGGACAGCAGGCGCGCGGTGGCGAGCGCTGCGCTCGACTCGCTGGCTTCCCCGGTGAGAAACAGCACGAACCGGCCGCCGCGGAAGGCGTCCATTGTCGTTTGCAGCCGGCCCACCGCGAGGCGCGGCATCCGGTCGCCGGCTTGCAACGCGCCGGGCGCGCTGCGGCCAAATTTCGAATTTCGATAGCTCAGCCTCAACTGCGCCATGGCTGCGAGCGCGCCCGCGGGCTGATGCAGGCGAAACACGATTGGGCCGAGCGCAAACATCAGCAACCGGGTCAGCAAGCGTGGCCGCGTGACCATCAGCATGGCTTTATCGGTTGATGCGACCACTTCGTTTGCGGTCTTGTGGCGCTCCTCCTCGTAGGAGTCGAGAAGCGCCGGCCCGGCGCCGTGACCCAGCACAAGCGCGAGTTTCCACGCGAGGTTGACCGCATCGTGCATGCCGGTATTCATGCCCTGGCCGCCGGCCGGGGAGTGGATGTGGGCGGCGTCGCCCGCGAGAAACACGCGTCCGTGGCGGAAGCGATCCGCCACCCGCTTATGCATCCGGTAGCTCGTCACCCGGCTCGGCGAATGGAACGACCAGCCATCGAACAGGTGATGACCGCCGAGGAAATCCTGAAACTGTTTGAAGTCGGGATTCGCAGCGTGCGCATCCGCCTGCGTGAAATCGGGACCGACGATCCGGAACTGCCGCCCCGGTTGCGGTATGACCGCGACCGTTGTACGTTCGCCGATAAACACGTGGGTGCTGTCAGTCGCGAGTCGCTGCTCGTCGATTTCGACTTCGGCGAGCAGGAATTGGGCTGGGTAGGTCGCGCCTGAGAACGCGATGCCGAGCGCACCGCGTACCGCGCTATTCGCGCCGTCAGCGCCGATCACGTAGCGATAACGGCGCGTGTGCGCGTCGCCGGCCGCATCGTGCAACGTGACGTCGACGCCGTCCGAATCGTGTTCGAGCGACGCCAGACTGATGCCCCATTCGGGCGTGAGTCCCTGCGATTCCAGATGCTGGATCAGCAGGGCTTCAGTCCTCGACTGCGGCAGGATCAGATAATACGGATAGTCCGTCTGGTCGCGCAAAACGTCGAAGTCGAGCGCGAACAGTTCGCGCTCCGGACGGTGAAAGCGCATATAGCGCGTTGCCCGCCCGGCCCGGATGAACTGTTCGTCGAGCCCGAGAAAATGCAGGAATTCCAGCGTGCGAGCATGAATGCCGAGCGCCCGCGATTCGATCACCGCACCCGGCTTCGGGTCGACAATGTCGCAACCGACGCCGAGGCGCTGAAGGAACGCGGCGGCCATCAGGCCCACGGGCCCCGCGCCCACCACGAGAATGTCGCTCATCGTTCGATATCCGAAAGGATTGAGTCAATTTCGTCGCACTGCGTCGCGCGCGAAACGTCGTGAATGTCGAGTAGCATCAAGCCGCAACTGAAGCCCGCACCGGAACCGATGAGCAGCACGCGCTGTCCATTTTCGAGCCGGCCGCTTCGCGCGAGAGCCGCGAGCGATACGAACTGATCCGCAGTGCCGGTGTGACCGATACGTTGTCCATATTCAGCAAAGCTCTGCCTCGCAAACTCGCTGAACATTCCGACGTATAGCGGCGCCGAGATCGTTTCGCCGAGATGCGGCGTGATGAGCCAGTCGGCCGGCTGTGCATGCAGCGCGAAGCGTTCGAGCACGTCGTCGCGCAGACGCGAGAGCGCCGCGCCGATCGCTTCGAAAAAGCGCTCGCGGCCATAGCGCTCCATGAACGCCTTCTTGCTGGCGCGTACGCCGAATTCCAGTTGTGCATGCGTCGAGTCATCCGCGTACTCGACATGCGCGGCGATGTGACGATGCATGCCTTCCAGTTCAGGCACGCCCGCGATCGACAGATGCAGCACACGGGCGAAGCCGGGCGTACTGCCGAACACGGCGGCGGCGGCCGCATCGCCGTACAGCACGCCGTAATCACCGCGCCACCGGTCGAACGACGAAGTACCGAAGCGATCCGCGCCAACCACTAGCGTGTGGCGCCCCGGGTCGCCGCGCAGTGTGGCGAGGGCCAGCCTGGCCGCGACGAACATGCCGTTGCAGCCGTGCGACAGCGAAAACGCAAGCGCTTGCGGCGCACCCAATGCGCTCTGCAAATAAGCCGCTGGCTGCCACAGTCGCGCGTTGCCATGCCGGTGAATGGACGCATAGGCAAGCTGATCGACGCTGCCGCCGTCCGCGCCGGCCGTCTGAAGTGCGGTGCGCGCGGTCGCCAACGCCATCTCGGCCGGCCACCATTCGCGCTCCACCGCGACCGACAGGTACTGATCCTTCGCATGTTCCGCGTCGCCGTACCAGCCCTGGCGGATCGCCTCGTCGATCGTCACGCGTGTGGACGGCGCATACGCGGCGCATGCCTTGAGCCAGGCCCCGCCTTCGATCTGCTGTCGCGAATCAGGCATGGCGACCTTCCTGACCCGGTTCGAGCGGTGCGTCGCCCGCTTGCGGCAAATGGTCGGATGAGTATTCGCCGATCGACACGAACGGGATGCGTGACTGGATCATGTCGCTGCAGATCGATGCGACCGAACGCACCGCGCTTGAACGGCTTGCCGTTTCGTCAAGCGACATCCACACCGGCAGGATCAGGGTGCTGACCGCCATGCCGGGCGGATCGAATCGCGCGAGATCCGTATGGCTGTCGATCAGGTAATCCGGCAACATCGCCCCGCCAAATCCGTCGCGCACCAGGCTGGCCACGTCTTCCAGGTGCGAAATTCTCAGCGCCGTCGCGCCTGCGCTGCTTTGCTGGCGGCCCAGCCAGACGCCGTTCGAAAACGTCCAGATGGGCAGCGCCGAACGCTCGGCCTCGCGACAGGCGGCCGGCACGGCCATCGACATGGTCAGATCCGCGAGCCGGCGAATCCGGCGACGGCCGCGCTCGGGCCGCATGAAGCCGAAGGTCAGGTCTGCGTCGCCGGTGTCCTGGCGGTTCGTGCAGCAAGTCGTGAGATTCACCGTGATGCCGGCGTTGGCCGCGAGGAACGGCGGCAATGCGGGCAACAGCAGCCTGGCCAGCATCGAGTCCACCGATACGTCGACGTGATCCATCACCGCGGTCGCGCCGCCTTTCATGCTTTGCTCGAGCACCTCGAATGCATCGCTAATGTGTTCGCAGTTTTCGAGGATCTGTCGGCCCGCCTGCGTCAGCACGATGCCGTGCGGCTTACGCTGAAACAGGCACAGGCCCAGTGCGCTCTCCAGTTGTTCGATGCGGCGGCTCAAGGTCGCGACGCTCACCGCAAGTTCCTCGGCCGCGCGCCGCATCACGCCGCAACGGGCGAGCACGACGAAGTAGCGATAGGCGTCCCAATCCCAGTGCAGATGGGTGCGCCGCTCTGCATCCCCGGTCGAAGCAGGGCGGGGCGCAGCGGCGTGTTGCAAGGAACGCTCGATGGCCCTGACAGCGGGTGACTCGACGTTCTCTCCAAACGGGCGAACTCGTTCCAGCATGACGTCCTCTGCGCGTGCGTCTATACGGTGTGGTCGAGCGGCTCGGGCAGATCGATCAGCCGTGCACGTGCACGGTCGCCGCGCCGTCCACCAGCAGATTCGAGCCGGCGATAAAGCTCGCAGCGGGGCTGGAAACGAACGCCACCACGCGGCCGATTTCCTCCGGCGTGCACAACCGGCCGAGCGGATTCGCCTGGACAGTGGCGTCGTACACGTCGGGTGCGTTGCGCTTGATGTGGCTCCAGAAGCCGCCTTCCACATAGGTGTCGCCCGGCGCGACCACGTTGACGCGGATGCCGTCGGCGACCAGCTTGCGCGACAGCGACTTCATGTAATGCGCGAGAGCGGCTTTTACGCTGCCGTAGGCTTCGAAGCCCGGCGTTGCGAAGGTGCTGGCTTTCGAACCGATATAGGTGATGGCGCCATGCGATGAGCGTGCGAGGTGTGGCAGCACCGCTTCGACGCCCGCAATAGTCGCGCGCAAATCGGTGTCGATCGACGCGTCCCAGTCGCTCGAGATTGCACTGACGTTTGGCACGAAAATGTCGATTGCGTCGAGCGTTGCAATCCATTCGGCCAGCTTGCCGGGCACGCTGACATCGACCACCGAGCCGCGCACCCTGCCGGGTTTGCCGGACAGCGCGGCCTCGACTGCGGCGACGCGGTCCGCCGAGCGCGAGCAGAACCAGACATCGGCGCCTTCCTGCGCGAGCGTCGAAACGATCGCCAGCCCAATACCGGCGGTGCCGCCGGTGACTACTGCATTCAATCCATTCAATTGCAGATCCATGTCGAATCCCGAGTCGTGGTGGTAAGGAAATAACGGAACGCACGCGCGCAACGGCCCCCGCTGCTGCGCAGCGCGGCATTCCGACGAGTACGCCAAACGAGAAGTGCTAAAGCGCGTTACTTCGCAGTGGCCGACCCGCTATGTAGCGCGGCATCTTCGATCATGGCCGCCACGGTGTCGGGGTGCGACAGGATCGACGCATGCCCTGAAGGAATCCGAACGATATGCGCGTTGATGCGTCTGGCCATCCACTCCTGCAGGTCCGGGGGGACGATCTGATCATGGGTCGACACCGCATACCACGAAGGTTTGGTATGCCAGGCCGCGACGGCGACCTTGTCGTCGAATGCGTCAATCGACATCGGCAACTGGGTCGCGGCCATCACACGCGTAATCCGCTCCGGCGTATCGTGCGCGAGTGCCTGCCGGTAGCCGGCCGGGTCCATCAGATAGTTGCCGTACTTGTCTTCAATCACGGCCTTGAGCCCCGGCATCCCCGCTTGGGCCGCACTGTGCTTCTGCAGATCGTGGACCGATTCGCCGACTTCGGGCGCCAATGCCGCGACATACACCAGCGCGGTGATTTTCGGATCGGCGCCTACCTCGGTGATCGGCATGCCGGCCCACGAATAGCCGACCAGCACGGTCGGTCCGTTCTGCCGCTCCAGTACGCGGCGTACGGCCACTTCGTCGTCGTGCAGCGAGGTGAGCGGGTTTTGCACGGCCGACACCGTGTAGCCCTTGTCCTGCAGAATTTCGATCACCTGTGTCCAGCTCGATGCATCGACGAACGCTCCGTGGACCAGCACGATGTTGGTGACGGGCTTCGTGCGCGCCGCGCCGGAGTCCGGCGCATTCTGAGCGGCGCCTGCCGAGCCGGCGATGAGCAGTGAGCCGCCAGTGAGACCCGCGGCGATCCAGCGTTTCAGTTCCGTCAAGGCGTGTGCGGTTCTTTTCATGGCCTGCTCTCCGGGTGACATGTATCGATGCAAGCGGGCCGGCATTGAGTGCGATTAACCGGACTGTCGGCTGGGAATTCAATCCGGATAGCGGTTCTTTCTGTTCGCCAGTCTTAATGCCGGAATTAATTGTTGGGTTGATTTTGTCAGTGCCGGGTTTTTTGATACAGTGTTTGTCAATAGTTATAGAAAACAGTATCGCTGCAGAATCCCTGATTGAAAGGATTTAGAAATATTTCGTTCTCTCTTTTGGGGATGAAATTATTAATATCCAACCGGCATGTGAAAAGATGAAGCGCGTGGGATTATCGCCGGGAGACCAGAATGGATAGATTTACCAGCATGTCGGTGTTCGTACGCGTCGTGGATAACGGCGGCTTCGCCGCCGCTGCCGACGTGGCGGGTATTTCCGCGGCGATGGTCGGCAATCACATTCGCGCTCTGGAAGCCCATCTCGGCGCGCGTCTGCTTAACCGCACGACGCGGCAGCAAAGCCTGACCGAGGTCGGGCGCGCTTATTACGAGCAATGCGTCAGCATCCTGTCCCAGATGGATATGGCGGAAACCGAGGCGCGCGAAATGATGGTGGTCGCACGCGGCGTGCTGCGCGTAACAGCGCCAGTATCATTCGGTTCCCAATGTCTCGCGCCCGCCATTTCGCAGTTTCTCGAACGCACGCCCAATGTGCAGGTGGAACTCACCCTGTCGGACCGCGTGGTTGAACTGGTCAATGAGGGCTTCGACGTCGCGGTGCGGATCGGCCACTTGCCCGCGTCGAATCTGATTGCCCGTCAGCTCGTTCCGTACCGGATGGTGGTGTGCGCGGCGCCGTCCTATCTGGCACGGCGCGGCATACCGCGGCATCCGGATGAATTGATCGAACATGAATGCCTGTCCTTCGGGTTTCATCGACGCACCAGCGAGTGGCGGTTTTATGACGCGGATGGGGAAGGGCGCGCGGTCCAGATTGGCGGGAGGCTGACGGTCAACCACGGCCCCGCGTTGCGCATGGCTGCGTTGGCCGGTGCCGGCATCCTGATGCAGCCGGAGCTGCTGGTCGCCGACGATCTGCGAAACGGTTCGCTCGTACGCTTATTCGAAAACGAGCGCATGCCGAAACGCCCGATGCATCTGGTCTACCAGCGCGATTCGCGGATGCCGCTGAAGGTCCGCCACTTCGTCAACTTCGTGCTGGAAACCTGGCCGCCCGAGGCGAGGCTCGACGAGCTTCCGCTGCCGTCCGATGTACTGGATTTCCCCGCCGCGTAGCGTCGACCGCGGGCAATCGCGCGCTCACTCGTGCCTGCTCACGTGCAGGCCGACAATTGCCGCAGCATGTGCGCGCGCCATCTCGTCAGCGTGCGCGTCGTAGCGCATCGCCCAGTTGCTGCCCGCCATTTCCTTCTTCGTGAAGCTGTGGCGCGCATGTCCGAGCACGATCAACTGCCAGCGCGCCTGAGCGTCGTCGCATTCCCGGGTGTATGACGAGATCGACTCTGTCGGAATCAATGGATCGCGGCTGCCTTGAATCATCGTGAATTCGGCATTTGTCGAGCCCATGCTGATCGGCGCCTCGGTCGACGGGTCGCCGTGAATCGAAATGGCCGAACTGATCGAGCGGTCCGCGCGCGCCAGTTCGAATGCGAGCGTTCCGCCAAAACAGAAGCCGAGCGTAATGAGCGGCCCCCGCGCACGCCATTGGTCGGCCAGTGCGGCGGCCATGCTGACGAGTCGCCGCCGCGTTTCGAGCGGATGCGAGTGGGCGTGCCGGATGACCGAGTCGGCACGTTGATCGTAGCCGTCGGGTTTGTCGACTTTGCCGTACAGGTCGGTCAACAGGACTTCCGCGCCGCAGGTGCGGCTATACGCGTGTGCGAGCCGTGCAGCGCCGCTTGACGCGGCGCCGTCGAAGTCCGGGAACATCAGTATGCGCGCGCGTATTCCGTCCTGTCGGGACACGTCGTGACGATAGACGTCGTGCGTGATTCCTTCGACAGTGATGTCAAAAGTGTCGGGGGCTGAAATGGGAGCATTCATCAGGAAAACAGAACCTCGTCGGGATATCGATTAGGGAACACGCCCGGCGAGCCAGGCGCGAGGTGGGGCGACGCGCACGCGCGGCAGAATCGGCCAGCCTCGCTCGATCGCGATTTTTTCAAGCGCTTCGTCGCCGGCCACGACGACAGCGTGGCCGAGCCGGGCGAGAAATGGCAGATCCGACAGATGATCGCCGTAGCCGACGCATTCGCCCGGGTCGATTCCCAGCTCTTCCAGCAATGCACAGAGGGCCACCCATTTGCCCTCGCCGATCGTCTGGGGCGGCAAAAGCTCGCCGGTTAGACGGCCGGCCGCATCGATTTCGAGTTCGATCGAAAGAACGTAGGTCGCGTCGAGCAGCTGTGCGAGCGGCGCAAGGAAAAGCCGGGCGGAGCCGGTCAGCAAGGCGACCGGTATGTGATTCGCCCGATATGCGTCGATTGCTGCCAGCGCGGGCTCAATCAGGATTGACTCGCGGCTGCGCAGGAGCTGGTCGAACCAGTCGTACGCGCAATGTTGCACAAAGCTCGCTTCGTAGCCGGCGAAGGCCCGGTAGAACTCGCGATTCACCTGCTCGCGCGAGACCGTGGCGCCGCTCGCGCGTAGCGACGCGAACCACGCGGCGAACGGTTCGCCGTTCACGCGCCCGCTCGCATCCGGCCGGCCGGAGAAAAAGTAGTCAGCAAAGCTGAACAATCCTTTGATCGACAGGATTGTCTCGTCGACATCGAAAGCCGCCAGACGGGCGGTTCCCGACGCTTCACGGATCGCGTTCATGGCTCAGGCTACCAGTTGAGTCTGCGTCAATTGCTCGGTACGGGCGGCGAGCACGCCCGTCGCTGCCGCGTGCTCGCGTCCGTTGATCCACGACAACTCGAATGCGGTGAAGGAGACCTGGCAAACCGCGCACAGCGATCCGGCCTGCCAGATCTCGATGCGCGCTTCGATCGATACATTGCCCTTTTCGCTGCGCTTGTCGGACAGCACGAAATAGCGGGCGTACGCATCGATCGGGAACACGAAGGCCTTGAATTCCGTTTCCATCCGGTGAATGACGAAATAGTGGCGCTTCTTGTCCGGCAGGAAGAACTGTTCGGTAACCGCGAGAAATGCCTGGCGTGCCGCCTCGGTGATGCCCATGCCCTGGATATGTTGACCCGACATGTGATCGTCGAAGAATTCGTTGTCGCCGTCGAAATACAGATCCATCACGAATTCCTGATCGGTGATTTTCTCTGCGAGACTTACGACAATATTGCGGGATTTGTGCTTGTGCGCATCGAAATAGCTGGCCTTGGGACGTTTCGCCCCTAACGTTACATCGATCATTGCCGGCGTTTCCGCGTAACGTGTGATCAGCATGTTTAACTCGGCGATGTCCACTCCCTGACCCGGCACCACATTGAGCCGTTTCGTGAGCGATTCCTTTGAGATCATGTCCGTGAAGCTGCTTACGGTGAATACTGCATCATGCTTTTCCGCAAACTGGATAAACCGGTTGTTCACTACGTAGACAATTTTCATTGAACGCTCCGTTGATTTAATTTGATTTTTTAGAACAACGGATTAAGTCTACCGTCCCGAAATTTTTTTTAGAACATCAATTGTTGAAACAGCTGTTCAGATAATGCCATTCACCCGATGCCGATATGACGTGCAACCATTTACCGGTTCGCGGAACCGGTCTCCCACCGGAACGAACACTGCCCCGCCGGCAAGCGGGCGGGGCAGCGTTCAGCAGGAAGACTTCAGCTCTTCAATGAAACGGCGGTCGGCGTCAGCGCTTCACGGCGCACGGTGAACGAAAGCAGCAATCCAGCAACGCTCACAATGGCGGCGACCCACGGCAGACTGGACAAACCGACGCCGTGGTCGATCGCTACGCCGCCCAGCCAGGCTCCGCCTGCATTGCCGAGATTGAACGCGGCAATATTGAACGCCGACGCCAGCACCGGGGCATCCTTCGCGTAGGTCATCACGTTCATCTGCAATGGCGCGATCGTCGCGAACATCGCCGCGCCGAACAGGAATATCAGCACGACCATCGCAATCGGGCTATGCATCAGCAGGCCGATGAGCGCCAGCACGCCGATCAACGCGCCGAGCGTCAAGCGCAACGCACCCATCAGGTTGCGGTCGGCAAGCCGTCCGCCGACCGGATTGCCAACCGTCATGCCGAGCCCGAAGAGCAGCAATAATGGTGCGACCACCTTGGCGCTCATGCCGGTCACTTCGGTGAGCATCGGCGCGATATAGGTGAACGCGGTGAACGTGCCGCCGAACCCCAGCACGGTGATGAGCAGCGCGCGCAGGGTGCCGGGCTGCGTCAGCGTGCGCAGCTCCCTGCCAAAGTGGTGATCCTCCGGACGCTTGAGATGCGGCACCAGCGCGAGGATGGCGAGCGCCGCGAGGATGCCGATCGCCGTGACCGCGATGAAGGTCGTGCGCCAGCCGAACCATTGACCGATTGCGGTTCCCGCAGGCGCGCCGAGAATGTTGGCGACGGTCGCGCCGAGGAACATCGTCGAAATTGCGCTCGCTTGCCTGTCCGGAGCCACGAGACTCGCCGCCACCACCGCGCCGAGACCGAAGAATGTTGCCTGTGCGAGGGCTGTCACCAGACGGGCCAGCAAGAGCAGCTCGTAGTTCGGAGCCAGCGCGCACGCAATATTGCCGATCGCAAATAGCACCATCAAGCCGATCAGGACTGGCTTACGTGGGAGGCGCGCGAGGAACGGCGTCAGCAACGGCGCGCCGATCACCACGCCCATCGCATAGCCCGTCACGAGAAATCCCGCATTGGGGATGGAAATATGGAGGTCGCGAGCGACATCGAGCAGCAACCCCATGATGACGAACTCGCTGGTGCAGATAGCGAAAGCGCCTATCGCTAACGCAAAGATCGCAACTGGCATGACAATTCTCCGATTGGACAGGACACGCGCCGTAGTTTCCGGACTATGGAGAACTGCATAAAGTAGGCTGCGCTGTTTTAACTTCACAGCGGCATTAAGGAATCGACTCGCGCGCGCGATGGCCGGCAGGCGCTTCTATACGGACCGCTCTCCGCTGTCGATCGCGTATGTCGCGTTAAAAGTTAATGCTGCGTAGATCGCGCCCTATTGGTGCATGCGCGAAACTGGTGCGTCGTTAGCCCTCCCTGGCAGGGCGCGGCGGGAGGCCTATCCGCATCATCCGGCATGAGCTGATCGTGTTGCACTGCCGTCCAGGCGCCGGCGCGCGAGTCTCGTCACGCTTGGCGCGCTTATTGCTCCAAGGCTCCGCGGCGCTCCGGCGCATCGGACCGCCACGCATCGCGACGGCATGCTGCGTGCCGTCCGCAACCTCCCTTGGAATTCAGAACAATGAACCGCATCCGCCGCCTCTGGCTTGCAGCTATCTCCTTCGCTGTCGTTATCCCAACGCTTCTGTTGAACGCCACGCCCGCCTATGCCGATGCGCTTAGCGCAATCATGCAAAGCGGCACGCTGCGCGTGGCCGTGCCGGAGGACTACCCGCCTTTCGGCTCGATCGGCCCCGACATGCAGCCGCGCGGATACGACATCGATATGGCCGCGCTGATCGCGAAGTCGCTCAAGGTGAAGCTGCAGCTCGTTCCGGTGAATAGCGCGAACCGCATTCCGTATCTGCAAACCAGCAAGGTCGACCTCGTGATCTCGTCGCTCGGCAAGACACCCGAGCGCGAGAAGGTGATCGACTATTCGACGGCCTATGCGCCGTACTTCCAGGGCGTGTTTGGGCCCGCGAGCGTGAAGGTGACAAGCGCCGCCGACCTGACGCCTGGTCTGACGGTGGGCGCGACGCGTGGCGCCCTGGAGGAAATCGCGCTTACGCAAATGGCGCCGAAGGCCAACATTCGCCGCTTCGAAGACAACAACGCCACGATTCAGGCGTTCCTGTCGGGCCAGGTCGACCTGGTCGCGGCGGGTAACGTGGTGGCCGCCGCGATTCTCGCGAAGAATCCGCCGCGCCGGCCAGAGATGAAGTTCGTCATCAAGAGCTCGCCTTGCTTCGTTGGCTTGAACAAGAACGAACCGGCGCTGCTTGCAAAGGTCGACGACGCGATCGCGCATGCCAAACAGGACGGCACGCTCGAAGGCATTGCGCGGAAGTGGCTCGGCCAGCCGCTCCCCGCGGGTCTTTGAACCGGTATCGATGGTTGTTGCGCGGCAGACGTAGGGCGGCGGTTTGAGCGCTCATGCCGCGCGCGTGCGCGCCGGCAGCGGCGCAAGATCGATCTTGTCGAACGGATTCCGTTTCTCATGAGTTATCAGCTTGAATTCAGCGACCTGGCCGCTTATGCCGGCCTGTTCGCAAGCGGCGCCGCCGTGACGCTCGGGCTCACCGCGGCTGCCACCGCACTCGGGTTCGCGGTCGGCGTGGGTGGCGCGGCCGCGTGCAACACGCGCGCACCGGGCCTCGCGTGGTTGCGCGGCGCGGTCGGCGTGTATGTCGAGGCGATCCGCAATACGCCGTTTCTTATCCAGCTATTTTTCCTGTTTTTCGGCTTGCCCGCGCTCGGCGTTCATATCGACGAATACGCAGCCGCGGTGCTCGCAATGACGCTCAACCTCGGCGCGTACAGCGTCGAGATCGTGCGCGCGGGCATGTCCGCCGTGCCGCGCGGCCATCTCGAGGCCGCTGCGGCATTGGCGATGTCGCCCGCACAGACGTTTCGCCATGTCGTGCTGCCGCAGGCATTCGCGAAAGTGTTTCCCGCACTGGTGAGTCAGATTGTCATCACGATGCTCGGCTCCGCTGTCGTCTCGCAGATCTCGGTCGCGGATCTCACCTACGCGGCAAGCTATATCCAGTCGCGCAATTTTCGCGCATTCGAGACGTACTTCGTGATTACGCTCGCGTATCTCGGGCTTGCGCTGCTGCTGCGCTTTGCGCTGAATGCCGCCGGCCAGCGTCTGTTCGCGCGGAGAACCTGGCGATGATCGAATTCACGTTCTGGCAGATTCTGGAGAATCTTTTGCTCGCGGCGCGCTGGACGATCGTGCTGTCGCTCGTTTCCTTCATTGCCGGTGGAATCGTCGGCGTCGCGCTACTGGTCATGCGAGTGTCGAACTCGCGATGGCTGCGTGCAATCGTGCGCGTCTACATCGAGATCTTTCAGGGCACGCCGCTACTGATGCAGATATTCGTGGTCTTCTTCGGCCTTCCGCTTGCCGGCATCGACGTTGAACCGTGGCTCGCCGCAACGCTTGGCCTGACGTTTTTCACGAGCGCCTATCTGGCCGAGATCTGGCGAGGGTGCGTCGAAGCAATCCCGAAAGGGCAATGGGAGGCATCGGAGAGTCTCGCGATGAACTACTTCGAACAGCTTCGGCATGTGATTCTGCCGCAGGCGGCACGCATCGCGATTGGGCCTACCGTCGGCTTCGGCGTGCAAGCGATCAAAGATACCGCGCTCGTCTCGATCATCGGCTTCACCGAGCTCACGAAGGTCGGCGCGGCCATATCGAACGCGACGTTTAGACCGTTCCTCGTGTACGGACTCGTCGCAGTCATCTATTTCGTACTCTGTTATCCGCTCACGCTGTCTGCGCGTGCGCTACAAAGGAAATGGCATGCCGCTCGTTGAAGCCAAAGGTGTGGAAAAGAATTTCGGCACGAATCAGGTCCTGAAAGGCATCGACTTCGCGGTCGAGCGCGGGCAGGTGGTGACGATCATCGGGCGCAGCGGGTCGGGCAAGAGCACGTTCCTGCGCACGCTGAACGGGCTCGAAGGGATCGACGCCGGTACGATCGAAATAGACGGCGAGCACATCGATGCGCGGCATGCGGATCTGCGCGCGCTACGCAAGAAAGTCGGCATGGTGTTCCAGCAATACAACCTGTTCCCGCATCTGTCCGTGGGGCAGAACGTCGCGCTCGCGCAGACCGTCGTGAAGAAGACGCATCGCGACAAGGCGTATGCCGTCGCTGAAACCATGCTCGAACGGGTCGGCCTCGCGGACAAGTTCGACGCTTATCCTGAGCAGTTGTCGGGCGGCCAGCAGCAGCGCGTCGCGATCGCGCGTGCACTCGCGATGAAGCCGGCCGTGCTGCTTTGCGACGAGATTACCTCGGCGCTCGACCCGGAACTGGTCGCCGAAGTGCTGGGCGTAGTCGAGAGCCTTGCACATGAGCACATGACGCTGATCATGGTCACGCATGAAATGCGCTTCGCCAAAGCGGTCAGCGATCGCGTCGTATTCATGCATCAAGGACGCGTATGGGAAAGCGGCAAGCCCGAGGACATCTTCGAACGGCCGTCGACCGTGGAGTTGCGGCGTTTCATCCAGTGACGCGCGTAAAGCCGCCTGCCTGACCGCGTTACAACGCACACGTTCCGTGCGCACTCCTCGCCATGAATGGCAGGCGGATCCTGCCGTTCATGCATCACCACTCTCCGGTTTGATTGGCCGGCTGCCAGGATTCGCTTCTTCGAGCCGCTGACCTCCGCCTGCGCAAAGCGATCGTCACGACAGACGGCTTCTCTCGTACATCGACAGCTTCGACGCCGCGGCGACGATACCTGAATATCGCGCAGATAAACCGTCGCGAATCTTCTCGCACATCCGTTCTCTTCCCTCATTTTTTCGCTCTTCGTGAGCATTTCACGGCGAAAAAATATTGAAATTCTTCTTGTGCCGGATTTTTTTGTCATTCTAAATTCCCCGAAACGAACGATCTACCTGTTGCTCGTGAGCATCTCACAGAGCACTCGATAAAGCGCATGGAAATATCCCGATCGGAAAAGCAATTTATTTTATGTTCAATATTATTAGGTATCCAAATTTAAATATATTCATACAACCGGATTTTGGAAAATGATTAAATTAAAACCAGGCTGTTCAGCGGCTGTGCTCGTGCTTGCGGCGATCGCGTCCAAACCCGCCTGTGCGGAAGTCACGCTCTACGGAATTCTCGACACGTTTGTCGGCTACACCAACGCCGGCGGCAAGGGCGCGCAGACCGCGGAACAGAGTGGCGGACTCTACGCAAGCCGGGTGGGGCTGAGAGGGAGTGAGGACCTGGGCGGCAGCCTGCGTGCGACGTTCGACCTCGAGAACGGCATTCTGACCAACAACGGCTCGGCCACGAATTCGACGCAGGCGTTCAGCCGCAACGCGTGGGTGGGTCTCGCGAGCCGCTACGGTGAAGTGCGCTTTGGCCTGCAGAATTCCGCGCTGCTGATCATGCACAGCAGGTTCGATGCATTCAACGGCGGCACATATGGCTCTCTGCTGCACAACGCATCGACGTTCACGTTCCGGTACAACAACATGATCACGTACTGGTCGCCGAATGTGGCGGGCTTCACCTTTTCCGGCGGTGTGAGTCTGGGTGGCCAGACATCGCCGCACGATGCGTTGAATGCGTACGTGGGTGCGATCGACTACCAGCGCGGTCCGGTTTACCTCGGCGTAAGTCACGCCGAGCAGAACGGCGCAAACGGCGAGGTGCTGACGAAAACCACCTTCGCCGGCGGCAGCTATCAGTTCGGCAATCTGACCGGCTACGTTGGCTTCTATCGCGGCAACAACCTGGGCGCGAATCTCAACACGAATGTCGCGGGCACCTATCACAGCGTGTACTGGCTATCGGCCGGATACATGGTTACGCCTGCATTACACCTGATGGCAGGCATTGGCTATGTGCAGGACAGCACTGCGCAACATGACAACGCCGGCGAGGTCAGCATCGGCACGTACTACAACCTGAGCAAACGCACGCTTCTTTACGCGACCGTGGCTCGGCTCGTCAACCGTCATGGTGCGAGCTACGCGCTGATCGGGAATGGGCCGTTCACGCCCAATACACCGGCTCGCGGTGAAGGCGTTACCGGCGCTCAATTGGGCATCGTGCAGTTTTTCTAACGATGGGAATCGCGATCGCAGAGGAATGCACGTTCGAACGAATGCGCCTGCTTTTTCTCATCTGAGCAGCTCAAAAGCATTCAATTTTTTCGCGTGCAATTTTTTTATGGCTGTTCTAAGTTAACTCAACGCCTGCCCAGTAGTACGTCTGTGAGCAGCTCACGAGTCGAAGGAGAGATGTCGTGAAAGAGTCAGCCGTAGCGTTGCCTGTGCAGTTGATCGATTGTTCGAGCGAAGCGAAGCTGCTTAGCGAGCGTGCGTGCTCAACCATCCGGCATGACATTCTGTCGTGTGTGATCGAGCCCTCGGCGACACTGACTGAAGCTTCGCTGATGACGCGTTACGGAATCGGCAAGGCGACTTGCCGGGTTGCGCTGCAGCGGCTCGCACAGGAAGGTTTTTTGCGAGCGGTGCCGCGGCAGGGCTACGTGGTGCGGCCGATCACGCTGAAAGACGTCGAGGAAGTATTCGCACTGCGGTTGCAGCTCGAACCGCTTTCCGCGCGGCTTGCGTCGGGCAGGGCCGATATCGGTCTCTTGAAGGGACTCGAACGCGCTTGCCGTAACGACGATGTTTCTCTCGGCATCAGCAACCGCATCGGCATTTTCATGGATGCAAACGCGGCCTTTCATATGGCGATCGCGGAATCGTCGGGCAACAGCCGGCTCGTGAAGACCTTGGGCGGCTTGCTCAACGAGATGGCGCGGCTCGTTGCGCTTGGCTTTGGCGTGCAGAACACGAAGCCTGAAATACGTCACGACCACACAAAGATGATCGAGGCGCTCGAAAGCGGCAACGGACGCCGCGCTGAACAGATCGCTTACAGGCACGTCGCGACGTTTCGCGACATGACAATGGAGAAAGTGATGGCCAGTCTCAGAGACACCCACGCCGGCTCACCGATCGTGCCGTTGCGAGGCACGCGATGAGCGCGTTGCCGATGCGGGCGATGGCGGCAACGCTTGCGAGCGAACCGGTACGCGTTGCGGTCGAGCTGGCGCATGTATCGAAGCGCTACGGCAAGCTGGACGTGCTCGACGACATTTCGCTTGCGGCGCCGGTCGGCTCGGTGCTGGCCATCGTCGGCGCATCCGGCTGCGGCAAGAGCACGCTGCTGAACATCATCGCCGGGCTCGTGAAGGCCGATAGCGGCAAGATGCGAATCGACGGGGTGGCGGGCAAGCGCTCCGAGGACACGCGCGTGATCGGCTACATGTTTCAGGAGGACCGGCTGCTCCCGTGGCGCACGATTGCCGCCAACGCGGAATTCGGGCTCGAGGCGGGGTCGCTCAATGCAAACGTGCGCCGCGAGCGCGCGCTCGAAATGCTGCATATGACCGGCCTCCAGGGTTTCGAAAACGCGTATCCGCACGAACTGTCCGGCGGCATGCGCAGCCGCGTCGCGCTTGCGCGCAGCCTCGTCGTCAAGCCTTATATCCTGCTGATGGACGAGCCGTTCTCGAAGCTCGACCCGCAGATGCGCTCGCAAATGCACGCCGAACTCCTGCGCGTGCGCGAACAGCTGAAGATGACCGTTGTGTTCGTCACGCACGACGTCGAAGAGGCAATCGTGCTGGCCGACCGTGTCGTCGTGCTGCGGCCTCGCCCAGGACGGGTGCGCGACGTGCTCGATATCGAACTCGCGCGTCCCCGCAACCCGCTTGCGGCTGAAGTAGCCGAAACCGTGCGCCATGTGCGCGCCCTTATCTAAGGACAATGCGATGTCATCCGTTTTCGCAGCACGCTCTGCTTCGCCGACGCGATCCGCACGGATGGGTGGGCTTATACGCGTCGCGTTGCAGCGTCTGTCGCTTGTCGCAATCTTGCTGGTGTTATGGTGGCTCGCCGCGCAACGCGTACCGGCGTTCATTTTGCCGGGTATCGGCAAAACCTGGGACGCGTTGCGCGAACTCATCGCGTCCGGCACCTTCACCGAAGATCTGGGCATCACGTTGTACCGCGTTGTCGCGGGCTTCCTGCTTGCTGCGCTGATCGGCGCGCCGCTCGGTATTCTGCTCGGTTCGAACCGGCGCCTCGGTCTGTACTTCGAACCGGCACTCTCGGTGCTCAATACGGTTTCCGCGGCTATCTGGGCAATCTTCGCGCTGATCTGGTTCGGCATCTCGAACGGCACGACGATCTTCGTGGTGTTCATGGAAGCGATGCCGCTGATCCTGACCAACGTCTGGCAGGGTTCGCAAAGCGTCAACGCGGAGTACGTGGAACTCGCACGCAGCTTCCAGATGTCGCGTGCCAAGGTGATGGCGAAAATCTATGTTCCGACCGTGCTGCCGTACTTCTTTTCAGGCGCGCGGCTCGCATTCGGGTTCGGCTGGCGGGTGTCGCTCGTTGCCGAAACGATCGGCTCGTCCAATGGCGTCGGCTACCGGCTGCGCCAGGCCGCGGACCTCGTGCAGACCGACCAGGTCTTTGCGTGGACACTGACGTTGATTGTGTTAATGGTCTTGCTCGAATACGGCATTCTGAAACCGATCGAGAACTATCTGTTCCGTTGGAAGAAGCGGGTGTGATCCGCTGACAGGAACCCATCAAGACACTGGATAATTACTTCCGCTATATATATAGGATTCCATATGAGTGAAAAGATGAAAGCGCTGATTCTCGATGAACACGGCGATGTCGACAAGTTGCGAGTCGGCGAAAAGCCGATGCCGAGGGCGATCGCGCAGCACGTCGTGATTCGCGTGCGTGCGTCGTCGTTCAACTACCACGACGTGTTCACCGTCCGAGGCATGCCCGGCATCAAGGTGCCTTTGCCGGTCGTGATCGGGCTCGACATGGCGGGGGAGATCGTCGAAGTCGGCGACGATGTCGAAGGATGGAAGGTCGGCGCGCGCGTGCTCGTGAACCCGCTCAATAAAAAGAAAGGCCTGATGGGCGAAATGCTCGACGGCGGCATGGCCGAGTATTGCCTCGTCGCTGCCGATCAATTGATCGCGATGCCCGACGAAGTGAGCTTCGAACAGGCAGCGTCGTTGCCGGTCGCCTATGGCACCGCGCACCGGATGCTCGTCACGCACAAGACGATCAAGGCGGGCGACCGCGTCGTGATTCTCGGCGCGAGCGGCGGCGTCGGCACGGGCTGCGTCGTGCTCGCCAAGATGCTCGGCGCCGAAGTCGTGGCCGCGGCGGGCAGCGCCGATAAGGCCGAGCGGCTGAAGGCGCTTGGCGCCGACCACGTGATCAACTACAAGGAAGCCGATTTTTCGAAGTGGGTCATCGAAAAATACGGCAAGCCGCAGCGCCGCAGCTATGAAGGCGGCGCGGACGTCGTGGTCAATTTCACGGGCGGCGACACGTGGGTGCCGTCGCTCAGATGCATCAAGCGCGGCGGCAGTCTGCTCGTCTGCGGCGCGACGGCCGGACACGATCCGAAAGAGGATTTGCGCTACATCTGGAGCTTCGAGATCCGTGTGATCGGCTCGAACAGTTTCTATGACGACAACCTGTCCGCATTGATGGAGTTGATCCGCACGAAACAGATTTCCGTGCAGATCGACAAGGTGCTGCCGCTCGAACAGGCGGCAGAGGGGCTGCGCATGATTCGCGATCGCGAAGTGCTCGGCAAGATCGTCGTTACGCCTTAAGCGGGGGCCGGCATGACAGAAGCGAAACAACTGGAAGCCGCAGACGTCGAAGCGATGCTCACGCGCGGTCCCTATCATCAATGGCTCGGTTTGCGGGTGCTGAGCGTCGGCGACGGGGAAATCGAAATCGCGGCGAAATGGCGCGAAGAATGGGTGGTGAACCCGGAGCGACGCTATACGCACGGCGGAATTCTGGCGGCGCTCGTCGATCTGACCGCGGACTGGGCGCTGGTGTCGAAAACCGGCAGAGGCGTACCGACGATCGACCTGCGTGTCGACTATCACCGCGCAGCGATGCCGGGCGATCTGGTCGCGCGCGGCAAGGTCGTCAAGTTCGGCAGCTCCGTGTCGGTCGCGGAGGCCGCCATTTATGACCAGTCGGGCGTGTTGCTCGCGAGCGGCCGCGGCGTCTACTCGACCGCGCCGGCGCCGGTTGCCGCTCCCGTGTCGAAAGCGTGACGTCGGCGTGAGTCTGCGTATGAACACGAGCACGTCGAGTGCACCCGGGCAGACGCTCGATCACGTCGTCGTCAACGCGATGTTCGACATCGACGCCGCGGCGGCCTGCTTTGCCGAACTCGGCTTCGCACTGACGCCGCGCGGTTATCACTCGCTCGGCTCCGTCAACCATCTGATGATGTTCGGCGACCACTACCTCGAACTGGTCGGTTTGCCGGCCGGTTCGATGCGGCTGCGGCGCGAAATACTCGAAAGCCGCCTCGGCATCGACGGGCTCGTGTTCAGAACGGACGACGCGAGCGCGACATATGCAAGGCTGATCGCCGCGCACCTCCACGCAACCGAACCTCAATCGTTCTCGCGACCAGTGGAAATCGACGGCGTCGAACAAGTGGCGAAGTTCGCGACGACGCGCCTCGAGCCTGGTGAACTGTCCGCGGGACGCGTCTATTTTTGCGAGCATCTGACGCCGCAATGGGTGTTTCGCGATGAATGGACGAAGCATCCGAATCGCGCAACGCGGCTTGCCGAACTCGTGGTGGTGAGCGCGGATCCGCACAGTGAAGCGCAACGCTATGCATTGACGGCCGGCGAGGACAGCGTGACGGCCACGCCAGGTAGCGCCGGTGTGCGATTGAGCCTGCGCGGCTTCGATTTACGGTTCGTCGGCGAAGCCGCGTATCAAGCCCGCTACGGGCCGCTTGCGTGCCACGCCGCCGGCCGTGCGAGCTACTTCGGCGCGCTCGTGGTCGAAACCGCCGGACTGCGTTCCGTGCGGGAGAAACTGGCGTCGATGGCGCAACGCGACCCCGCATCGGTGAAGGTTGCGCACGCAACGACAGGCGACGGCGTAGCGGCCGTTCGCGTGCTGCTTTCCCCACTCAACACTTTGATCGAATTTATCGGAACTGTCGAACATGCACATTCCTGAGAATCTCGGCGACCTGATCGACACCGCACGCGATCCGCACAAGCTCGCGCTGGTCGCGCTCGGGGACCTGGACGAAACGGAGGACGGCTGGCGCGATACGCGCATCACGTATGGCGAACTCGATGCGCTCGCCAACGGCGTCGCGCGAGCCCTCGAACGGCGAGGACTGGCACGCGGGCAGCGCGTCGCGATTCTGGCCGCCAATTGCGCGGAGTACGTGGCGGCGTTGCTCGGCATCATGCGCGCGGGGCTGGTCGCGACGCCGGTCAACTTCAGGTTTCCGCAAGCGCTGTCGACCTTCGTGATACGCGACAGCGACGCGCAACTGGTGTTTTGCGATGCGGCGCGGCTCGCCGATTGCCCGGCCGATCTGCCGACCGTGGTGTTCGATACGGACGGCGCCGACGGGTTTGCGTCGTTCGTGGACCCTGGCGCGTACGACGCGGTCAGACCGGAGCCGGGCGCGCCGGCGATGTTTCTCTATACGTCAGGTTCCACCGGCAAACCCAAAGGCGTGATGCTGTCGCACGACAGCCATCTGTGGGTCGCGCGTACGCGCGCCGCCGCGCAGCCGCCGCAGGCGCATCGCTTCCTCGTCGCGGCGCCGCTTTATCACATGAATGCGCTGACGCTGGTGCTGATGTCGTTACACGGCCACGGCACGGTGGTGCTGCTGCCTCAGTTCAAGGCACGTGCCTACATCAGCGCGATCGAGCGCTATGGCGTCACATGGCTCACGTCGGTTCCGCCGATGATCGCGATGATGCTGCGTGAACCCGATCTGCTCGCGCGCACCGATCTGGCGTCGGTGCGTTTTATCCGGATGGGCTCGGCGCCGGTCGGCGAAAGCCTGCTCGCGCAGATTGCTGCGGTGTTCCCGAATGCAAAAGTAACGAACGTCTATGGAACCACCGAAGGCGGTCCGATCGTGTTCGGCCCGCATCCGGACGGCCTCGAGCCGCCGCCGCTTTCGGTCGGCTACCCGCATCCCGAAGTACGGGTGAGGCTGCTTGATGTGCCCGAAGGCGCGTCTGAAAGCGGCGCCGCGACCGGCGTGCTGGCGGTCAAAAGCCCGGCCGTCATGCTCGGCTATCACAACCGCAAGGATCTGCCGGTGCCGCTGACCGACGACGGCTTCTATGTGACGGGAGACGTGTTTCATCGCGACGAGCAGGGCTTTTACACATTCGTCGGCCGCGCGGACGACATGTTCGTTTCCGGCGGCGAGAACATTTTCCCCGGCGAAGTCGAACGCATGCTCGAAACGCACCCCGCTATCGCGCAGGCCTGTGTCGTGCCGGTCAACGACGACATCAAGGGCACCAAACCGGTGGCATTCGTCGTGCGCCGCGCGGGCAGTGCGCTGACCGAGGACGACGTGAAGCAATACGCCCTCGCGCACGCACCGGCGTATCAGCATCCGCGGCGGGTCTGGTTCATCGATACGCTGCCGCTCGCGTCGACCAACAAGATCGATCGGGCGGTATTGAAGCACACCGCCCATGCGGAATTGTCCGCAAGCGGAGCCGCCTGATGTCCAGGCCGAACTTCGCATTCACCTCATCGAGGAGACCGGCATGAAAGAAAATTTTCGCGAGTTTCTGGAGCGGCTCAGGGCCGGCCAGGAATTGATCGACATCCGTCAGTCAGTCGATATCCGGCACGTCGGTACGCTCGTCGACCAGAGCGACAAGGCGCTGCTGTTCCATAACGTGATCGGCTACGGGATGCCGCTGCTGTCCGGCATCATCCGCACGCAGAAGCGCGCAATGATGGCGATGGGCTGCGACAGTTACTTCGAAATCGAGAAGATGCTGCAGCGTGGCATTCAGAATCCGATCGCGCCCATCTATGTCGACACCTCGCCGACCAGGGACGTGATTCTCAAGGGCGACGATGTCGATCTGTTCCGCCTGCCCATTCCGATGTCGTCGATTTTCGATGGCGGCCCGATGATCACGGCGGGCATCGTGATCTCGCGCGATCCGGAATACGGCCTGAACAGCGGCATATATCGCTTCATGGTGAAGGAAAAGGCGCTGACCGGCATCGACATCGTGACGCCGAACAATATGCGCATGTTCGCGCAGCGCGCCTATCAGCAGGGCAAGCCCTGTCCGATTTCGATTTCGATCGGCAACCACCCGATGGAGATCATGGGGGCGGGCTACCGTGCGCCGATCGGCGTCGACGAAATGGCGATCGCGGGCGGCATTCGCGGCACGCCGGTCGAACTCGCGCCGTGCGAGACCGTGGATCTGCCGTATATCGCGGACTCCGAAGTTGTGATCGAAGCGGAAATCCTGCCGACCGGATGGACCCAGCCCGAAGGCCGTTTCGGCGAATTCACCGCGTTGATGGGCGGCTTGCACTGGAACCCGAACGTGCGCATCAAGGCGATTTTGCATCGGCGCGACGCCATGTACTACTCGCTGCATATGCCGTGGGAGAACACCTGGCTCGCCGCGCCGACCCGTTATCAGGCGATTCGCAGCGCATTGCGCACCGCGGGCGTGCAGGTCAAGGACATCAACGTCACGCTCGGCGGCCGCGCGTTCTGGCACGCGGTGATTTCCATCCGCAAGCAGGCGGGCGAGGGGAAGAATGCGCTGCTCGCGGCGCTTTCGGTGATGGACCTCAAGCACGTGGTGGTGGTCGACGACGACATCGACGTATTCAACGGCGAGGAGGTCGAATGGGCGATCGCCACGCGCGTGCAGGGCGATCGCGATCTGATCGTGATTCCAGGCGCTCGCGCGAAACCGCTCGATCCGAGCTTGCCGGTCATGCCGCCCGGACAGGTGCCGACGGGCGCGAAAGTGGGCATCGACGCGACGATTTCCGAAGGCATTCCGCACGAACGCTATGAGCGAATCTCCTATGCGTACGCGGATACCGCGCACATCGCCGACTACATCGCGGGCAAAGCCGACGAGGGAGCGGTGTCCGGCCCCGGCAAGGTCGAAGATGCGGCCCGGGATGCGCTGGCGTCGATCGGCGAAACCCCGCTCTACTACACGGCGCTTGCCGAACGTCTTTCCGGTTACGACTTCCAGACGCTTGCGCGCGCACTGGGGCTGCTGCATGAGCGCGGGCAGATCTGGAAAACCGCGGAAGGCAAGCTGTGCATCCGCGGTTCGCGCTTCGACGCGGTGCCGCCGGCTGCACGGTAATAGAAGGCAGCCGGCAATTCACCTTCAACCGGGGTCGCGCCGCTGCGGCGCGCGCCTCTTTAAAGAAGAGCGGACATGATGCATTTTCACAAGCATGCGTCGCGGCTGTTGTGCGCCGCGGCGTTTTGCCTCGTTTCGATCGCCGTACAGGCCGCGCCGCTTCGTATCGGCTATTGGACAAGCGGTGTGAGCCTCGGTCTCGGCGCGGTGCTCGAGACGGGCGATTTCCTCAAGAAAGCGGGCATCGACGACGTGCGCTTCGTGCACTTCGCTGAAGTCAACGCGCCGGCAAGCGGGCTCGCGGCCAATGTGATCGACATCAGCTTCAGCGTGGCCGGCGCGAGCGCATTCAGCATCGCGGCGAGCGGCGTGCCGATCAGGATATTCGGCGCCACGGCGCCGGCGGACGTGACCTTCGTTGCGCCTGCAACGTCTCCGGTGACATCGCTTGCCGCCTTGCGCGGCAAGAAGATCGGCATGTCGCCCGCGGGCAGTTCGGTGGCGCTGATGACGGCCGCGGTGCTGCGCGCGAACTACGGCTTCACGCCGGCGGATTACGCGCTCGTGCCCGGCAATGAGGCCCGGCTTGCGCAGTTTCTTGCGCAGCAGCAGGTAGATGCGGCCGCGTTGCGCTCGGTCACCGTCGCGCAGTTGACGGAGGTCAAAACGAAACGGCTCGGCACGCTGGCCGACGAATGGCGCAAGCTCACGCACTCGAACGCGATGCCGTACCTCGGCGTCGGTGCTGCGCGCAGCGAACTGGTTCAGCGCGATCCGCAAACGGTGGCGAAATTTATCGTCGCGATTCATAACGCGATCGCATGGGGCAATGCGCATCCGGACCAGGTCGCCGCGATTCTGCAGAAAGTCGCGAATCTGCCGGCTAACGATGCGCGTATTTATGCCGCGCATTGGGCCGAACTCAACACCATTTCGTTCGAGCCAGCCGATATCGAAACGCTCAAGCGCGAACAGCAGATTTTCGCGGCAAGCGGCACGATCAAGGGGACGCTGCCGCAGGATGTATTCGACAGCGGGCCGTATCAGCTCGCGGCGAAGATCATCGCCGCGCAGAAGCCGTAAGCGCTATGCGCGGCCCGAATCGATTACACGCCTGGCAGGGTGCTCGATCTGTTTGACATGGATGCCCGCATGGTGCGCCGGTGGCAAGGAACCGTTAGTTGAATCGAAAATATTTTGACCGCTGTACTTCGAAAATTGCCTCTCTTAGAATGGGTTTCAAAGGCTGTGAGGTGCTCACAAAATCACGTAAGCCTAACAAACGAAACAACAACGACGGGTGAGTAAAGCGAGGTCCTATGCGAGCAAAGATCGTATCAGCGGGTAAGGCGGCGGGCGAGAGCATGCTGCTTGGCGAATCGACGTATATCGCCATCCGGCAGGCCATTCTGTCCTGCACATTGCAGCCGGGCAGCATGCTGACTGAAGCGGAATTGATGGATCGATACGGCGTCGGCAAGTCCACCTGCCGTCTTGCGCTTGCGCGCCTGACGCACGACGGCCTCGTTCGCTCGGTGCCGCGGCATGGCTACGTGGTCGTGCCGGTCACGCTGAAGGACGTCGAGGAAGTATTCGCGTTGCGCCTGATTCTCGAACCGGAAGCGGCGCGGCTTGCGGCCGGCCAGGTCGACGCGAAGGCCCTGATGCGGATCGACAAGGCCGCGCGCGGCAATACCGCGTCGAAGAATCACGGTAATCAGATCGGTTTCTTTCTCGATGGAAATCGCGCGTTTCACTTGCATATAGCGATGGCGTCCGGCAACGAACGTCTCGCTCGCAATATCTCGGTGCTGTTCGACGAAATGGCGCGGCTGGTCGCACTCGGCTTCAGCGACGAAGACGACAGCCCCGAGATTTCCGGGGATCACCGGCTGCTTGCCGAAGCGCTCGGCGCCGGGGATGGCAAGACTGCATCGCGCATCGCGCGGCGGCATGTCGAACGGTTTCGCGACATGACGATGGAGCGCGTATTGCGCAGCATGAAGCAGGACTTCGAGCACGCACCGCTGATGGCGATAGGGAAGTAGGCGCGCAGCAGGATTCGGGTCCTCGATTCGAGGTGTCTCACTCAGGCCGCATGGCCGCACTCGCGTTCGACACAATGAAGATATCTCGCGTGATCTCGCAGTTTCTGGCGGTGTGCATCTTCGCGCTCGGCGCCGTGCGCGGCGCCGCGGCGACCGAATTGCGCGTCGGCTACTGGACGAGCGGCATCAGCCTCGGCTTCGGCGCCGTGCTCGAAGCGCAGAAGTTCTTCGAGAAGCAGGGCCTGCAGGTGAAGTTCGTGCATTTCCCTGATGTGAACGGCCCCACCACGGCACTCGCTTCCAACGCGATCGATCTCGCGTTCGGTGCGAGCCTCGCCGGCGCATTCAGCCTTGCGCAGCAGGGCGTGCCGGTGCGCATCGTCGCGGCCACGCAGCTCGTCGACGCCGAACTTGTCGTGCTTGCCGATTCGCCGATTCGCAGCCCCGCCGAACTGCGCGGCAGGAAGATCGGCATGTCGCCGCTCGGCAGCGGGACGACCGGTGTCAGCACCGCGGTGCTCGACGGCAACTATGGGCTGAAGCTGGCCGATTACCGGCTGGTGGCGGGTGACGAGCCCCGTCTCGCGCAGTTTCTGCTGCAGAAGAACGTCGATGCCGCGGTGATGCGCCCGACGACGGTCGCGCAAGTGGCCGACCGCGCGACCCGGATTCGCGTGCTCGGCACCTTGTCCGACCAGTGGAAGCAGATGACGCGGTCGTCGTCGCCGCCGTATATCGGCGTAGCGGTGATGCGTGACGAGTGGCTGAAAAGCAATCCGGCCGACGCGGCAAAGGTGCTGGCGGCGATGCGCGAAGCGGTGCAATTCGGCGCTGCGAATCCGGATGCGGTCGTGTCGATCATGAAGAAGGCGGCCAACCTGAACGATAGCGGCGCGCGCTTTTACGGCGAGCACTGGACCACGATGAACACGGTCGCACTCGGGCCGGACGACATCGCCACGCTCAAGCGAACGTTCGACGTATTCAAGGCGGCGGGCACGCTAAAGGGCGATCTGCCCGCGGATCTGTTCTACCCGAAACCCTATGTTGACGCGGAGAAAATGAAATGACGACGAGTTCCGTCGCGCTGCCGGCCAGCAGAATCGTATGGCCTGCCGAGGGCATGACGCGCGTGCCGCTGCGCGTGTTTTCCGATACGCACACCTATGAACGCGAGCAGGACGCGGTGTTTCGCGGTCCGACTTGGAGTTTCCTCTGCCTCGACATCGAGATACCGAACGCCGGCGATTACGTTACGACGAAAATCGGGCACACGTCCGTGATCGTCGTGCGGCACGAGGACGGCGGCATCCGCGCGTTGGTGAACAAGTGCGTGCATAAAGGTTCGGTGCTGTGCTACGAAGCGCAGGGCCATCGCAAACGGCCGAACTTCGTATGCCCGTACCACAACTGGGTGTACAACTTCGAAGGAGCGCTCACGAGCGTCGCATTCGAAAAAGGTGTGCAGGGCAAGGGCGGTATGCCCGACGATTTCGACAAGACGCAGTTCCGTCTGACCACATTGCGCGTCGCAAGCATCCGCGGTCTCGTGTTCGGCTCGTTTTCCGATGCGGCGCCGCCGCTCGAAGACTACCTCGGTCCGACGATGGTCGCGCACATCGAGCGCACGCTATACGGCAAGTTGAAGATTCTCGGCCGCTACAGCCAGGTGATGCACAACAACTGGAAGCTGTACGTCGAGAATAGCCGCGACAACTATCACCCGAGCCTGCTGCACGCATTCTTCTCGACCTTCAAGATCAACCGCCTGTCGGCGGAGGGCGGCACGTTGCAGGACGACGCCAGCCGGCATCACATCACGTTTACGAAGCGCTTCACGGACGCCGGCGATGCCGTGTACGACTCCGGCATCATCCGCGCGATGCGCGACGACTTCGGGTTGAAAGACCCATCGCTGATCGATCAGTGGATGGAGTACCCGGACCAGATCACCAACGCGATCCAGAGCATCTTCCCCGGTTTCGTGCTGCATCAGATCATGAACTCGATCGGCGTGCGTCAGGTGGTGCCGCTCGCGGTCGACCGCTGCGAGTTGATCTGGACGGTACTTGGTTTCGAGGAAGACACGCCGGAACAGACGCTGATCCGCCGTAAGCAGAGCAATCTCGTCGGTCCGGCCGGGTTTGTGTCGATGGAGGACGGCACGATCGGCGCCTTCGTCGAAAAGGGCATTCGCGGCGACCTCGACGATGCGGCGGTGATCGAGATGGGCGGCAAGGGCACCGGGCCGATGGCGACCCGCGCGACGGAGACGTCGGTACGCGGCTTCTGGAAATTTTACCGGGAATTGATGCATGTCTAGTACGACCACGCGTTTTCCAGACATCGAAGTCGATGCGCGCATTCAGGCGTGCATCAGCCGCCTGAATGCGCACTATTGCAGCGCGATCGACAACGGCGATCTCGACCGGTGGCCCACGTTCTTTGCCGACGATTGCACGTATCGCATTCTGACCCGCGCCGATTTCGACGCGGGCCGCGATTTCGGCATCTGGTTCTGCAACACGCGCGGCATGCTGCTCGATCGAGTCAGTTCGATACAGTCGGTCAACGTGTTCGAGCCGCACGTGTATCGCCACGTGATCGGCCCGACGGAAATCACGGGCATCGACGCGGACGGCACGATTCGTTGCGAAACCAGCTATATGGTCGTACGCACGGGCTACGAGGGCGCGATGGTGGTCTTCAGTGCCGGCCGGTACGTCGACGCGGTGAGCATGGAAGGCGACGCGGCGCTCTTGCGAGAACGCACGGTGGTGACCGATTCGTGCCGCTACGATACGCTCGTCGCGTTGCCTTTGTGACGGGTCATGCCCATGCATAGTACGACGAAACGTTATCGTCTTCATCTCGAAAGCCAGAGCCGGCAAGCCCCGGCGTTCCATCTCGATGCCGCGGCATGGCATCAGGCGTCGCTGCGGCACGCGGAGCTGGCTGCGTTGCTCGATGTCTCGTTCGGCTGGGACGGCGAGCGGTTCGCTTCACCCATCGACGATGTCGATTTTCTGCTGGCGTCGCGTTTTCCGCACGCGGCGGTCAACGATGCACGGCGCTTGTGCTGGATTCATACGACAGGCGCCGGAGTCGATCAGCTGTTACCGCTCGATCGCCTCCGCGACGATCTGATTCTGACGAACAGCAGCGGCATTCATATCGACAAGGCCGGCGAGTTCGTGCAGATGACCTTGCTGATGTTGAATGCGCAACTGCCTGCGGTGATGCGCGCGCAGCATGAACGTCGCTGGGACGCGCGGCTCACCGCGCCGATTCGCGGCAAGACGGTGCTCCTGATCGGTCTGGGCGATCTAGGACAAGCGGCGAGCGGCGCGGCGAAGGCGCTCGGTTTGCGCGTGATCGCGTTGAACCGGAGCGGCCGCGCGCCGGTCTCGCTGCTATCGGGCAGTGGCGCGCCGGATCTGCTGGAGCCGGTGTCCGAATTGGACAGATGGCTTCCCGAAGCGGATTTCGTCGTCGTCACTGCGCCTTTGACGCCCGCCACGCGCGGCTTGCTTAGCGCCGCACGGCTTGCGACGATGCGCGCGGGTGCGTGCGTCGCGAACCTGTCGCGCGCCGCGCTGATCGACTATCCGGCATTGTTCGAGCGTTTGCGCGCGGGGACGTGCGGCGGCGCGGTGCTCGACGTATTCGACCCGGAACCGCTGTCGGGAGATAGCCCGGTTTGGGATGTGCCGGGTCTGATCGTCACGCCGCATATTTCCTGCGATGCGCCGGACTATAGCCAGCGCGTGCTCGACGTGTGGTTCGGCAACTTCGCGAGATGGCTGCGCGGCGAGCCGCTTGCGAACGTCGTCAGTCGCGAGCAGGGGTATTGAACCGATCGGTACGGGCCGGTACAACGGTAGTCCAACGCGGCGTACGTATTGGGGACGCGGCCACCGGAAGTCTTCTTCACCCGCGCATAGATATCGGCGGTGGCGCTGGTGGCGTACGCGATGTCGGGAATGGCAATACGGCTCGTCGTGTGAACTCTTCGTCGGGTGGCCGGAACTCAGGAAAACGGACGCAGCGTCAGTTCGAAGCCCCGGACCACGAGAAAGAGGAGAAAGCAGCGGCGGAAAGCTTTCGGGCTGATCTTCTGCCGCACAATCGAGCCCAGCCACATTCCAACGAGAGCGGGAAGAACAGCCAGCAACGATAGACCGAACTGGTCAAGCCGGAACGCGCCATGGGCCAGAAGCCCTCCTCCGAGAGCAACCGTGGAGACGGTGAACGAAAGGCCAAGAGCCTGTACAAGTTCGTCTTTCTGTATGCCTAACGACTGGAGATAGGGTGCGGACGGAATCACGAAGACGCCGGTGGCGCCAGTCACCACGCCAGTAACAATGCCGATGACGGGTGAAAGCCATGACTCCAGCCGTTGCGGGACCGAGAGCGTCGGCGAGAATAGCGCATAGACCGCATAGGCAATCAACGCGAATCCCAGCGTACGTCCCGACCAGACAGGGTCGACGATCACCAGCAGCCGGGTACTCAGAACGGTGCCGATCGCGATGCAGAGCATCATTGCCCACAGCCGCCGCATCAGGCGGAGTTTGTCCGGCCCAACCAGCATTTGCCATACGTTGGTCGCGAGTGACGGGGCTACCAGGATTGCCGCCGCTGCGACCGGCGACATGGCGGTACTGAGCAGGCCCACAGCAACCGTGGGCAGGCCCATTCCGGTCACACCTTTAACCACGCCGGCTCCGAGAAACGTGGCAAGGAGCAGGCAGGTCAATCCGATGGTCAGAGTATTCATGCAGGGTATTACGCCTTCAACCGGGAACTGGCACAATGCGGCTTTTCCGATATCACCTTCGGATTGTCCGAAGGAACTCTGTCCTGGTGAGGGTATGAGATTCGATCTTACGGATCTGCGCCTGTTCGTTTGTGTGGTCGATGCTGGCAGCATCACAGCTGGAGCCCGGCAGGCAAATCTCGCATTGGCGTCGGCAAGCGAGCGGATCAGTAACATCGAGTCAGATGCCGGTGTCGTTCTGCTTGAAAGAAGCCGCAGGGGAGTGGTAACCACCGAGGCAGGAGAGGCGTTAGCGCACCATGCGCGTCTGATACTCCGACAGCACAGCCTGTTGCAGGGAGAACTGCGCGACTTTGGCGCCGGTGCGCGAGGTACGTTGCTGCTGTACGCGAATACGGCGGCGTTGATGGGCCTCCTGCCGCAGAAGCTCGCGCCATGGCTGGCTCAGCGTCGGCGCCTGAACATTGATCTGAGAGAGCGTTCGAGTACCGAGATTGTGAGGATCATCGGCGCGGGCCTGGCCGAAGCGGGTGTGGTATCGGATGCGGTCAATCCCACAGGCCTCACACTCCAGCCCGTCGCGAGCGACCATCTCGTCCTGATTGTTCCTGTTGCGCACAGACTCGCAGAATCGAAGGCAATCGGCTTTGCCGATGTCACGGATGAACAGTTTATTGGCCTGGAGGCTGGGAGCGCGCTTCAGAACCATATCGACGAACATGCTGCCGAGCTGCACAAGACGCTAAAACTCCGGATCCGTATGAAGAGCTTCGAGGGATCGTGTCAGATGGTGTCGCAGGGAGTGGGGGTCGCGATCATACCACTGGCCGTCGCTGGGCGCTTTCGACGCAGATATCCGTTCAAGGCTATTACGATCAGCGATAACTGGGCACGCAGACGGCTTTGTCTGTGCTTCCAGCAATGGGACACGCTGTCTGCGCCGATGCAAAGCCTGCTGGCGCAGCTTGGCGGCAAAGCGCGGACCCTGTAGCCGCGCGGCCGGCTGCGGGTGAATGCCATCTGGATTTGCTCGCCGAAAGGTCCATGTCGCAGTGCGCCGATTTCATGTTCACTCCACCGACATGCGGCGTCGCTGTCCAATCTCTCAGGACAGCCTGGTGCCGCCACCGTCGCTGCGATCTGCCGCGCCGACCGCTCTACGACGTTTCTTCTTGCAGTTGCCGCTCACGGAGAACAAAACCGAAGTCGCACGACGGACGTGGCAATCGCCGGCGTTATCGGCCATTTTCAGCATCCTCTTTAGAGGTGAAAGTCGCGTTAGATTCCACCGCCCTCAGCGACACATAGCCACTGGGAGACATGCCGAATCGCTCTTTAAACACGCGACTGAAATGAGCATGGTTCGTGAATCCGCAGCTGTAGGCAATCTCACCGATTGAAATGTTTGACCGGTCGCGTCTCCGGAGAAGATCGGCAGCGCGGTCCAAACGGCATGACCATACGTAACGCATCACGGTTTTGGAGCGGTCTTTGAAGAGGCGATTTAACTGACTGGGTGAAACTCCAATGGATGTTGCAATGCGCGACACGTTTAGATCCAGGTCATCCAGATGCTGTGCGACGTAATTTTTAGCGCGCAGTAGGGTCATGTCGCGTTTTCCTGGACTAACCACCGCTAACGGATTTCCCACCAAGATGCCAACCAAATCCAGGAGATGTCGTCCCTGTCGCTCACGCAACGCCAGGCTAGTAGACCCGTTCTGTTCAACAATCGATAAGATAAGGTCAGCGACGGCACGTGCGTCAGGATTCGACATGTTTGCAGCGATGCCTTCAAACGATTTAGTGATGAAGCCACCTTCAAGAAATAAGTGCTTCGGAATAGATATTGAGATCAACTTCGTTTGAGAATCAAAATTCTGTTGTTTGTATATGGCTAAGGGGTTCGCAATATATAGGCATTCCGAATTCAAACGTTGCAATCCTGATACGGATTTAAGCGTTATGAAACCGGATTTCACGAAAATCAGACTTAAATCGCCGGGAAACATGGATATACCGTGCTTCGACAGGCCAACCGCATCGAGGGTGACGACATTGAGGTCGCCAAGGGTCAACCTTCCCGTACGGAGAACAGCTTCGGCGCTCATTTCAGGCGATGCAAGGTTCATGTTGCACAGACGGTTATCTCCGGTGCTTCCACCGGAAGTTGACAATAGTGAAGACGAATGGAAAGCGTACCAACGCCACGTGCTGATCTCACAGCTGCCTCACGACAGTTCACCGGATATTTAGGTGAAGATCACTATTACGTTGGAAGCGACTTCGCCGATTTTATTGAACGAGTAAATCGAGAAGTGCCGGAAATGGTAGTGGTTTAAATAAAAGCTTCCCATATCCGGAAAGCCGAATTTTATGATCCAGGATCCGGGCAGTAGTCGGTGTACGAGATAAACGGCCACTTTCAGAGAACTTCTTTACCACGCACGTGGCGGCGTGTTTTTTTGCAGGGATGGTTAGGAAGGTTAAATTCCGACAACACGCAGTGTGCACGCTTGAACAGCGCGCGCGGCACTGGGGAGGGGATGTCTGGCCAGCCTAAGCAGGTAGGCAACCAGTCGATGCCGTTCAGCGGCATCGACTGCAAAGCGGAGTCGCAGCGATGTCACGTCCCCACAGTCGGAACGCTGAGCAAGTCACTAACAGGTTATGAGCGTGGAAATCGGTCTTTCAGACGGAGCTCCACTCGAACCTCGCAGCGAGGTTCGATCCCGCGAGAAGTCGCCGTCTATCTTGCCTCGTGAGTTCGACCTGCCAATCAGTCAACCATGGCAAAATCGGCTTCACCATAACGTGAGCCGATGATCGGCGTGGAGGTGAGAATTTCGTCCAGCTGCGTGAGATCGTCGGCTGTGAATGTCACTTCAGCCGCCGCGAGGTTTTCGTCCAGGATTGTACGGCGACGCGTACCGGGAATCGGAACTATCCATGGCTTGCGGGCGAGTAACCACGCGAGGGCGATCTGGGCGACTGTTGCTTTCTTGCGCGCACCAAACTCCCTAAGCGACTCGACGAGCGCAAGATTTTCACCTCGTGCTGCTTTAGAAAAGCGAGGGAGATAAGCGCGGTAATCGTCTGCGTTAAAGCTGGTATGGTCGTGAACGGCCCCGGTCAGGAAGCCCCTTCCCAATGGACTGTAAGCAATAAAGCCGATACCTAGCGCCTCCACTGTGGGGATGACGTCGGCCTCCGGATCGCGCGCCCACATTGAATATTCAGTCTGCACGGCAGCAACCGGAAGAACCGCGTGAGCACGGCGAATGGTTTTGCCACTCGCCTCGGAGAGCCCGAAGTGCAAGACGTTGCCGGCTTTCACGAGGTCAGCCACCGCTCCAGCAACGTCTTCGATCGGAACAGCGGGGTCCACGCGATGCTGAAAGAACAAATCGATCCGGTCGGTTCGAAGACGCTTGAGGGCCGCGTCGGCGACAGACTTGATGTTGTCGGGTCGACTATTCAACGCCGTCGGCCATGCACCATCAGCCGCTGATTCCAGGGCGTAACCAAACTTGGTCGAAATCGCCACTTTGTTGCGTACCGGAGCGAGCGCTTCGCCCACTAACTCCTCGTTGATGAACGGGCCATACACTTCAGCTGTGTCAAAGAGCGTCACACCTCGGTCTACCGCATTCCGTATCAGTGCCACCATCTCCGAATGACTGCCGGGCGCCCCATAGGCGCTGGTCATTCCCATACAGCCGAGCCCTAGCTCTGAAACAACGAGTCCAGCATTGCCGAGGGTACGTGTTTTCATGGAAGGTTTTCCTGCAAGAAAGAGTAGAAGCAACCGGTCCGTGGCTGCCTGACGAATAGGCGATAAGACCGGAACGACGATCTGACAGACACAGACCAAGACCAAGACAGTAAGCCGGCCAAGCGGGGCTTAGTCGGGTAAGGGAATAGCAGAGGAAAAGGTGTTGGACGGATCGAATTTAAGCTTGGTCTCACGCAAGAGGCGGGCGTTGCCGCCATATGCAGCTTTTATTTGCTCGATGGAATTCGGTGCCAACAGGTTTGCATACCCCCCAGGCAGCGCCCATTGTGAAAGGCGGTTACTCAGCTTGACACCCCACGCGGAATGTCGTTCTTGGTCGTAATCTTCGTCTTCGAGCCATGTTGAATAGATCAGTGCTGTGAAATGCTCGGTACGCATGCCGAAGGCTGTCGACTCTGGAGCGACTTGCGAGCCGGCACCGTGAAAATGATGAAGCACGACACTCGAGAATCGGGATGTTCGAGACTCGAAAGCTTCCGTAAGTGTCGAGATGACATCGCTCTCGAGCCTGCTTAGCCACCTTGTCTGGACCAGGTTGTGGCGGCCGGTTACGACCTGAACATCGTCGTAGCCTGAAAGCATCGCTCCGATTCTGGTCGGTCCGACTTTGGTCATAAGAGGGCTGCCGAAACTCTGGAGCCGCGCCACGATGTGATTCATTTGCTCCGGCTCCCCGGTCCACGTGGGAGCCAGGATGACCGCTGGGTCGCCGCTCGGCGCGACGGACAATATCGCAGCGACGGAAAGTTCTGGCGGAGCCGATAGCATCATGTCGGCGTACGCCGCTAACGCGCTTTTTGCGTCCGACCATGGGAACATGATCATGCCGGACATGATCGACGGAAGGACATGAGCTCGCACGCGCATAGAGGTCACCACACCAAAGTTACCGCCTCCGCCGCGCAGTGCCCAAAAAAGGTCGGCGTTGCTGCTTTCGCTGGCTGTGACTAATCGACCATCGTCCAATATGACCTGAGCTTCGAGAAGGTTATCCGCGGCCAGGCCTAATCGTGTCGTCAAAGGTCCGTAGCCGCCGCCGAGCAGCAACCCAGCCATGCCGACTGCGCCGGAGTAGCCGGTTACCACGTTCAGTCCAGTTGACTCTGCCACGGCAACCACGTCCGCCGCTAAGGCACCGCCCGAAAATGTGACCTCATTGTTGTCGCGATCCGCGGTTACTGCGCGCATCCGGGAAAGATCCAGGACGATAGCGGAATCCGCGATACCCCGTCCGCACCAATCGTGGCCGCCGCCCTTGACCGAAATGGGAAACTGGTGCGCCTTGGCGGTCCTCACGACGCTCTGAACGTCGCTTGCCGATTTGCAGTGTACGACCAAAGCAGGCTCATGCTTCACAGCACCGTTCCAAATACGGCACGCCTGGTGATATTCCTCAGACCCTCTGTCGAATGCCTGAATTCTCGCAGCCGAAAATTGATGAAGAAGAACAGAGCGTTTGAAGTCGTCCTTCGTTGCACGGTCCATGTCAAACCTTGTAGTGGAGATGTCAGGGAGGTGATCTTCCTTGAGAAAATGCAAACAACCGACTGGTCGCGTTTATTCCATAGCACCGGGTTCCACTCACTCAAACCGCCAGGTTAAGCACGACGAGTTCGGCTGTCACGAGAGTGACTTGCATTGCGAGGCGTTTGCCGTACTTGCCCTTCGCATGGCTGTAGTCTCAATCGAGCAAAAGAACTGGACGATTCATCATGCATTCCGGAGAAGAAGATATGGCGCCAGCCCTTTCAGGGGCTTATCTTTGGATCGTCGAATTCAAAGATGTTTAGATTAAACAAAGAAGATTGTTTGTCTCCGGAAGCGAGGAATGAGTGATGAGGGAAGACATGACCAGGGCTGATCTTCGAACCAGGAAGGAAGACGTGACGCTTCAAACTGCGTCCACGCGTTATGTCGACGGCGATGGCATCCGATTCGCTTACCGTCGGGTGGGTCCGGAAAACGGAATTCCCCTGGTGTTATTGCAGCACTTCTCGGGCAACATCGATGCCTGGGATCCCGCAGTCGTCAACGGACTGGCCAATGAACGTCCTGTCATTGTCTTCGACAATGCAGGAGTCGGGCGCTCCACCGGTCAAACGCCGGACAATGTGGAAGCGATGGCGCGTGATGCCATCACTTTCATCACGTCCTTGGGCTTGACCCAGGTTGATCTGCTGGGCTTTTCGCTTGGCGGTTGCGTTGCACAACAGATTGCCAGCGTGCAAAGCGGCCTTGTCCGAAAACTGATTCTGGTCGGGACCGCCCCGCGAGGCGGGGAACAACATCTGATGGCTGTTCTTCAGGCAGCGTTCTCGGACGCAGGCGCGCCGGATCCACGACTCCCTCTGTTTTTTACGTCCTCGGTCAATAGTAAATCGGCAGGGCTCGCTTTCCTGAAACGGACAAAAGAGCGCATCGAAGATCGCGACATCGAAAGCGGCCCGGCTGTTACTGGACCACAGGCGAGGGCGCTGATCAGCTGGTGCGCCGCACTCGATCCAGAGCATATCTCGCTTCGGTCCATTTCCCATCCCACACTAGTTGTAGGCGGCGGCGCCGACGCGATGCTGCCAGCCAATAATGCCTATACCATGTTTAAAGCCATGATGAACGCCCAGCTCGTTCTTTACCCCGACTCTGGCCATGGTGCGATTTTCCAGTACCCGGAAATTTTTGTGAGCAACGCCCTGAGCTTCCTGAAGGTATAAATTAGCCGGCCGCCGGCGACGGTTCGTCGTATGTTGTGAGCCGTCGTGCTCAGGCGTTTGCCACGAATACGCATGTACGTAGAGCACTGCACGGTTCGAAGACGGGCGGGGAAAGGGACGAATGAGGTGTCTGTTCTAGCCGCCATTCGACCCGTCGCGCCAAGTCCGGATGGAGCGACTTGGCGGGCCTAACAAGCGGCCTCGTAGGCAGAGCTCATTGGCGTTCCTACGCTGTTTACGATCTAAAAAATCCCGTTGCTTGTGCAACGATGCTTTGCGGACTCTAAAAGTACTTCGGACTAAACCCGGGAAGGTCGCAGCTTCGAAAGCATCACCGAGTGAAGAACTCAGACGGAACTTTGTCAGTGCACAAAAAATGGAGTAAGCCGGAGTGTCCGCCGGACGATAGATCATGCATACCGGACGCCGCGATATGGTCAGTGCCGGACACTTTCACTAAAGTGGCCACGTGAACTCCTCAGATATCTATAAAGGATAAGTGTTGCTGAGCCTTGATGTGTGGCTCTCATGCCCGGGTTTCGTAGAACCTGGGATGACATCTTTGGCGCAACGTCAAAGTTTGACGTCGGACTTCATTTTTAGAATGTCCACGTCATGATGAGGCATTGCCCGGATGATACGCCAACCTCCCAGGCGCCAGGTTCCAGCCCGACGGAACAGCGAGTGCAATCAAAAAATGTCATTGTGAAAGATTCGAAGAAAGCGAACGAGTCCGGAAAGAGGGCAGTAGGTCGATCTGCGTTAGCTGAAGTCGGATGCCACGACACGCGAGAGGAGCGAGGTGACGCTCTATCGCAGGTGCTTAAACTGGTTCGTTTGCGAGGCCATGTTGTTATTGAGGGTGAATTGGGTGCTTTCACCGAAGGGGTCTTTCCCCCGGGCCGGGCGAGCTTTTTGCACCTGCGTGACGGCGAAGCGGTTTTTCTCCCGCGGGATGGAGAGCCCCTGATATTGCAGCCGGGCGACTTCGTTTTTTCGTTCCACGCGGACGGGTATAGGATACGAGCAGGGCGTAGCAGCGAAGTGCGACGCGTCTTCAAAGCGAATTTATCCTCATCCCGACCTGTGCACCAATCGCAGAGCGCGCGATGGGCTATAAATTCCGATATCGTTGGGCGTTTTCTTGCAGGTGCATTCTATTTTGATGCAGGCCCATTAGGTTCCCTGATCGCGGAACTCCCTGAGCTAATCCATTTGAAGCGCAATAACAGCCAGGTGCCGCAATGGCTGGATTCCGTCTCCCGGGTTTTGATCGATGAGGCGACCAACGTTGGCCCGGGTTCTTCTATCCTGATCGCGCTTCTTATAGATTTGCTTGTAATTCGTACTTTGCGCACATGGATCAACGGCCATGGAGACCGTTTGGATGGTCTTTTCGGATTGAGGGACAAGCGGATCGGGCGGGCGTTGGACGCAATTCACCTAAAGCCGACACAGGCATGGACGGTTGAGTCACTGGCAGAGATCGCGGCGATGTCCCGATCGAATTTCTCGGATCGGTTTACGGCCGCTGTGGGTGTACCGCCACTGCGATATGTGACGCGATGGCGCCTGACTTTGGCGGCCGATTTGCTGCGGGCAGGGAAGCTCAAAGTGACGGAAGTCGCCTTGGCCGCAGGATACGGATCGGAGGCCGCCTTTAGCCGTGCATTTAAAGCGCAGTTCGGATATCCGCCGCGCGACTCCCGCCGCTTCGCGAATGCGGAATCATCGTTCCCGGCGATCCCGGATTCCGATTGACGAACTTTCTGACACGCTCGACCAGAAGTGGGCGGCATTGCTTTCGACATGTGCACACAATGAAGATGTTGCCTCGCCAGACTTAAGGAAAGCAGAAGAAGACAAATTTAAAGAGACAACACGGAGCGATAGAATGCAATGCCAGCTCGTGAGGGAAATAGCGCGATTCATATATATGGCTAGCGAGTGAGTCTGAGGTCAGCCATAACAGGACGTCTGCATCGCATGATCGATCGTACGATTGGTGCATTGAGAGATCGGCCTTGTCCTGGTCCAACCAGCTGTCTTGACGGCCCGCAAGCCGTCCATCGGATACGAACCACGGATTTCTCGCTGCACGGAAGAGAAATTCGACTGCTACTCTGGAGAGACGCCAGTCTGGCGACCATAGTGCGGCGTCCGGGCCGTATGATCCATCGTCCGACTATTGGATCTTGAAACACGCTCGTTCCGTGAGACGTAGTAGTCTGAAGTCCATGGAACGCGTTTAATACGGTGAAAATTCGTATGATGCTCAACTGTTTCACGCAATATAGCGGTGGCTATAAACAAATTCTTTTGACCAACGCGTGTTTTCGTTTTGGCCACAAGATTGCGATCTTGCTACTGTTGCTTCTGGCATCTGTGCACGCGTTCGCTCAGGTTGACGAGACGACGGGTATCAAGGAAATCGCCGATGGGCTGCGATTTCCAGAGGGGACCGTGTTCGTCGCTAAGGCGCTGTACTTCGTTGACTATGGCAAGTCACAAGTACTACGCATCGATCAGGGCCGCGTTCATGTCATATGGCAACACGATGGGTGCGGTGCGAACGGCCTTGTACAGAGCGCCAACACGCTTCTGATTGCGTGCTATGACGACAACTCGATTGTTGAAATATCTACTGACGGGCGCGCCATCAGTTCAATCAATGCCGACGTCGACGGAGAACCGCTCATACACCCGAACGACCTGACAGGCGATCACCATGGCGGGGTGTACTTCACTGCATCTGGCTCCGCAGACACGCCGGGCAAGGTCTACTACCGCGATGACGCTCATCGCATACGCGAGGTGGCGACCGGACTCAGCTACGCGAACGGTGTTGCCGTCTCGCCAGACGGCAGGACGTTGTATGTCGCTGAAAGCGACGCAGCACGCATCCTGGCTTTTACGATTAGCGCGCCGGGTAGTCTGGAGAATCGACGTGTTTTCGCCACGCAGGCAGCACTTGGCAACCTCTCTCCCACGGAGCGGTTTACGCCTGACGGTGTGCGCACCGATGCCCAAGGTAACGTATTCATCGCAGAGTACAACGGTGGGGGCATTGCTGTCTTCGATAGCGACGGACAACTGCGCGCCACTGCGCGCCTGCCGGGGGCGCATCATTCGAACCTGGCAATCTCACCAGACGGTAAGTCCATATTTGTGACCGCAGTAGAGAATGAAGCGAATGGTGAATCGCATGGCAAACTATTGCAAATTCCCAACCCGATTGTTCATCAACACGTCGGAGCCGTCAGAGTCCCGTCTACGGCGCGTTAGCAGTCGCGCACGGTCGACTAATCATGCTGCCAGACAGGCAAAAAGGATGACGCGCTCGTCCCCATGACCCCGGCAAAACCCGCCTTCGTACGATCGATCATGCAAACGAGACGCTGCGGTATGGCCGATTTCCAGCATTTTTCTTAGAGTGGCGCGCTACCCCACCTATGGCGTTCGAATGGATGCCTCTCTGAATCAAGGAATCGACGCAAATGAAACGTCTGCTCGCTGCTCTAATCGCCCCCGTTCTCGGTTTTAGCGTCAACGCGAAGGCTGCGGAAAAGCCGCCCATCGTCCTTGTCCACGGCGCCTTTGAAAACGCGCAGGTTTGGAGCCACGTCACTGCAAAACTTCAAGCCGACGGCTACAAGGTCGTTGCCGTCGACCTGCCCGGACGTCCGGGCGCACCCGCCGCACCGGACAAGGTCAGCCTCGACCTCTATCGCGACACCGTGGTCAAGGCACTGGCCAAGCTGCATCACCCGGCCGTCGTGGTGGGTCACAGCTTCGGGGGAATTGTCATCTCCGCCACGGCGGAAAAAGAGCCGGCCAGGATAAAGACCCTTGTCTTTGTTGCGGCCTACCTCCCCCATGACGGTGATTCCCTCGTGTCTATGGCACAGCAGGACGCCGACGCGAAGATCGGTCCGCATCTGCAGATCGACAAGGAAAAGGGTATTGCGACCATCGAATATTCGGCACGCGCCGACCTCTTTGCAAACGGCGGTCCCGAGGCCTTGAGAAAGGCGATTCCCGACCTGATCCTGGCTGAGCCTCTTGTCCCTCTGACTACCCCTGTGCATGTCACTGCCGGGCGGTTCGGCAAGGTCGATAAGGTGTACATCCATACCGCACTCGATCAGGTCATCAGTCCATCGTTCCAGGCCAGGATGGTTGCCAGCACACCGGTGCGCGCCGAATATATGTTACAGACGGGCCACACGCCGTTCCTGACGGACCCTGACGGTCTGGCAAACGATATTGAGGCTGCTTCCAGATAAGGAAGCCGAACTTCAAGAAAAACGCGAGGCGGCCGCGTCGCCTCGCCGTCCAGTTGGGCGAAAGGCGGCGAATCGGTTACAGCAATTCCGAACTTCGTGCGCGAAAAACGCTGCTGTGGGACATTCGATGCGCGTCACTTGGCGGATATCCAAACTGTGCCTTGAAGGCGCGACTAAATGCAGCTTCCGAACCATATCCCGCGCCGTAGGCAACGTCCGTCACTTTAAGGGTTCCGGCACGCAAGAGGTCAGCCGCGATCGTCAATCGCCAGCGCGTTAGATATCGCAATGGCGGCAGCCCGACTACCGCTGTGAAGCGATCTGAAAACGTAGACCGTGACATCATTGCAGTATCAGCGAGCGACTGTACGGTCCACGGGTGGTCAGGTGCCTGGTGCATTGCGTTCAACACGAGTCCAATGCGTTCGTCGGTCAATCCGGACAACCAGCCAGCCCGGCTGCCTTGCCTGCTGACCCACATCCGCAGTGTGCGGATGACGAGAAGATCGATGAGCCGCGAGACCATCAACGATGCTCCCGGGCTAGCGGCACGTGACTCGACGTCCAGAAAATGGGAGATCGCTGCGAGCCAGGGCGGCTCCATCGATTTGTCGCATGTCAGGTGGATAAGTCCGGGAAGTCCTGTAAGCAACGATCGCAGCGGCGCTCCATCAAAATAGAACGCCCCTGCCAGAAAGGATCCTGCAACACCCTCGTCAGCTGCCCATCTGAAAGTCTGAGCTTGCCGTCTTGAGGCGGCAGATACATCGACCTCGAAGCATCGAGGTGCTTTCACGTCCAGGCTGCCTCGGATCGTATGCCCGTCTGCGTGAGGCAAAAGAACGAAGTCGCCTGGCCGTAGCAGCACGGCTTCGCCATCGTGTTGCGACACCGACAGTTCCCCTGTGCGCAAATGCATGAAGGTGGCGGGCCCCGGCGGGAAAATTACTTCTGCCCGGGCACTCAACTCGCCGTGGAACACATGATCACCTCGCAGACGAATGAGTTTGAGCACCTGGGACAAGACATCAGGAGCTTCGGAGAGCATAGTTCCACCTCGTACGATTTCATGCCTGGAGGGAAGTTCGCATTCGAAAACAGAACTTATTAAATCATACTGACGGATCTGAATTGCAGTCAAAGTCTGAAGTCTCTCCCGGCTGCTCATCGAGGGTGAACAGCATGTTGCGCTGACTGACAAGAGCAATCAATTGTTTAAGCTTGTTCGGGATTGACGTCTGCGATATGAATGGGACGCACTTGAAAGTGAAGTCACGAAGCCAGTCTGGAGAGCGCGCCGGACCGGTTCAATAACGCTGGGCAGGCATGCGTCAGCCTCACGCTAACGATGTGAGAAGAGCGCAGGCCGACTGTTGGGGGAGTGCGACGAAACCATGCAGCCGAGGCGACAGCGAAAGACTAACGCGTACGTCTTGCACTTAGACGGCAAACGGCCATAAGCGCCAGGATATTCGGATCGCGCTCACGCGCGCGCACGAAACTCAGGCCGATGGTCTGGCGCATCAGATATTGCGATTGCAGCGGAATGAATTGCACCTTGTCGCCGAAAAAGCCGCGCACGCGGCCCGGTAGCAGCGTATAGCCCAAGCCGCCGCTGACGAGATTCATCAGCGGAAAAATATCGCCTACTGTCATTGCGACATCGGGCGTGAAACCGGCGACGCGGAACGCCTCCACAAACCCGCGATAGGTGACGAATCCTTCACTGAGCGAAACGAACCGCTCGTGACGACAGTCACGTAAATCGATGGCTTCCTGATTCGCGTATGGCGACCCCGCGGGCGCCGCGAAAAAGATATCGTCCTCGAAAAGCGGTATCGATTCAATTTCAGGCTCCGCCTTCGGTAAGGACATCAGCGCCGCATCGATTGTGCCTTGCTTCAATCTTTCCAGCAGCTCCGTATTGGAGCCGAGCACCAGCTCCACCTGAAGGGCCGGTCGCCGCCGCTTGATGTCGATGACGACATCGGGCACGGTTTGAATAGTCAGCGAGTAAAGCGAGCCGATCTTCAGGCGATCCGATGAATGGCCCGCAGCCTCACGCGTTGAACGGATGCCGTCGGACATCAACGCCATGACTTCCTTTGCGACATCGGCAAGCGTTCGCGCGGCATCCGTCGGTTTCAGATTGCGGCCCTCGTGCCGGAACAGCGCACACCGCATGCCCTGTTCCAGCGAATGCAACGCCCGATGCACGCTGACCGTGCTCACATCAAGAGCCTCTGCCGTCTTGGCCAGGTTTTCGGTCTCCATGTACGCGAGCAGGACTTCCAGCTTGCGAAAAGTAATTTCCTCGTCGATTCTGTCGCGCATGTCGAGTTTGCGAATGGTCACATCTGGCGTCTATCGGTTTGCGGTTGCTGCGGCTACATAGGGTTAATCCATTTTCTCATACACAACGAGGCGTCACGCGCAGCCCGCCTTCTCCCGTGTCTGTCATGCAATGTGACAAGTTTGTCCGGTGATGGCGGAGCCGCAAACACACCGCGCCGAATCGATTCGCTTTCGTATGCCCTTCACTTGCCCAGCCCGACTCGCTGTCGGACCGCCAGGTTCGTGACGTTTGCACCCACGGCGGCGACGGCGCCGATCACTTTATGGCCCGGCACAAGCGGGTAGGAGCTGATGCCCCACTCGTTGTCGATCATCGACAGATCGGAGTGGCAGAGCGCGCATGGCTCTACCCGGATGTCGATCTGGCTGGCGGCCAGCGGCCCGAGTTCATACTGAAACGGGACGAGGCGTCCCTTCGGTTGCGGGACGCTCGAATCGCATATCGGTTGCGATTGGCTTTGAGCTGTCCGTTGTCTGCTTGGGACGATAGGTGGGTGCGATTGATGGGTCTATACTCCGCAATTTGCATGAACTGGTGATAAAGCGCCATGAATGAGCGTCCAAGCCTGACCGAACTCACTGCCTTCATGGCGGTCGTCCGTCATGCGAGTTTTCGCGCCGCGTCCGATGAACTCGCGATGTCTCCGTCCACGCTGAGCCACATGATGCGTTCGCTGGAGGAGCGGATGGGACTGCGACTTTTCAATCGCACGACACGCAGTGTCGCTCCTACCGAAGCCGGCGCCCGGTTATTCAGCAGCTTGACGCCGGTTCTCAGCGAACTGGATCTCGCGCTCAGCGATGTGAACAGCTTCCGTGACCGCCCGTCCGGAAAGCTTCGAATCAGTGCATCGGAGGCCGCGGCGGGTTTGCTGTTGAATCGGGTGGTCCCCGCATTTCTCGATCGCTACCCCGAGATGCATCTGGATATCGTGACCGACGGACGCTTGATCGATATCGTCTCCGAGGGGTTCGATGCGGGTGTCCGGCTCGCCGAATCCGTGCCGCAGGCCATGGTGGCTGTGCCGCTGAGTCGCGAGATGAAATTTCTCGCCGTTGCGTCGCCGGCTTATCTTCATGCGCATGGCGAACCGCGGACGCCGGACGATCTTGCAAAGCATCGTTGCGTTCGTTTTCGCTTGCCGAGCGGCAAGATGTATCGATGGGAGTTTGAACGTCACGGCCAGCAGTTACGGGTAGACGTGGCCGGGCAGATTACGCTTGATCATGTCAGGTCGATGGTCGATGCCGCGATCAAGGGGCTGGGTATCGCCTACGTGACGTCCGACGCGGCCCAGCCAGCTATTGATCAAGGCTTGCTCGTTCCAATCCTGCTGGACTGGGTTCCGACTTTTGCGGGCCACTGCCTCTACTTTCCAAGCCATAGGCTGGTGCCGGCCGGCTTGCGCGTATTCGTCGATCTCATCAAGGAATTGCGTTGAGCGTGAGCCGATGACAGACCTGCTCTCGCGGTACCCCGGTGCATCGACATGCAATGAAGGCGAGGTGCGAGAAGCGATGTCGCGTTCAGAGGTACTTCCTGAATGTCGCGCAAGCTCAATTGAAAGCGAAAATTCAACACACGGCGTGACTGACCGCTGCGGCCGTGAAGCGACGACCGTGATAGGGCGATTTGTATTTATTCGTTCCTGATACCTTGACTGTACCTGTTATCTGCCAATGTCGGCGTCGTTGACACGTACAGATTTATGGGGATATCATAAAATGAACGAGTGCCACCATACAGGATTGCTCTATGTCACCGGCTAACAGCATCGTCACACCGGACCGGTGTAACAACACGGCCCTCAAAAAAGCATCGAGAAAGCTATCTCAGGTTTATGACGATGCGCTTGTGTCGTCGGGCCTGAAGTCCACGCAGGCGTCACTCCTGTTCGAAATCAATCGATGGAACGAGACACCGCCGACCATGAAAGATCTGGCAGCCGCTCTCGTGATGGATCGTTCGACGCTGGGCCAGAACCTGCGTCCGCTGGAACGCGATGGTCTGGTCGCGCTCGAAGAAAACCCGACGGACGGAAGAAGCAAGTACGTCGTACTCACCCGCGTGGGAAAAAAGAAGGTCGCCGAGGCTGCGGTTCTATGGAGCGAGGCGCAAAAACGGTTTGAGAAGTTTTTCGGTGCTAAAGATGCTGAAAATCTTCGTACCGTTCTGGTCGCAATCGCAAACGCCAGTGAACTGTAAAGCATCCGTTAGCCGCTGTGCGGAGCTTGGGACGGTCATGATAGGCATGAATGGGCTGTGATTAGTCTGAATTCATGGATTGGTCCGCCGAGCTGCTCCTCGGTTTCCCGCTGCAGAAGCGGGCGGGCGACCAAAATCAGAAATTCCAGTTTCAGATTGGCGCGGCGCTTTGATTCGGTTGCGCTGTGCGTGACAGTGAGTCGTGAAGCGCCGACTCATAGATGCCGGGCGTATGTATGCCCGCGACGAGCAGCCCGCCCTTGCGCCGCGCCTCGTTCGGGCTGTGCAGCGCATATTCGGCGAAGGTTCGAATATGTTGTAAAGGGCGGGTACCGCACGCTGCCTTCACATCGGCGGCGTGACGCCCTTGCCTATGGTAATAAGCCCTGCCTTGTCGCCTGGGTTGGTCTTGACGAAGACCGTCGACCCTATGGCGGCCGCCGACCGGTCTGCCAGCACGTAGCGCACGATCGGTGCGTTCGGCGGCACGGTGATATGAAGACTTTTGCTACCGCCGTCATAGGTGACCGTGAGCGTGCGGCCCGCCGTGTTGCGCTGCCTGGCGGCGACGACAATGCCGTTGGTCATATTGGTGTCGGCGAGTGCAGGCGCTGACGACGAGACATTCGACACCCGGCCGTTGGTCACGCCCGTCGCCTGCGTGACGGTTGGGTCGGGCAGCGGATCCCATCCGTAAAAGCCAATTCGCCCGGCGCGCATGTTGTCGGGAATGATAGCGAGCTCGACCGCGACCATTGAGCTCGGCGACCCTTTGACGGCCGACCCGACGAAGTCGCTTACCTTGATCTCGTCGAGGCTGGATGGAATGACATCGGCATACGTTGTGTACTGTCCGGTGCTTAGGGTGAAGGCGCGGCCGTCCTTCTCCGTGACCGTGATGCTGCCGTCATTGATAGCGGTAATGGTGCCGCGAATCCGGGAGGGCGCCGCTTCGCCGAAGACTGGTGCGATCACGAGCATGACAGCCGCCGCGGTGGTAACGAAGAAACGGAAAGAAAACATGTGGGGTTCTCTCAAAATGATGTACTACTCGTGAAAGTGAAAAATTTGACGACAGGTGATGTCGTCGAGCCACTTGGTCGATGAAAATTCCCACCGCTGATGCGGTCAAATCCCGATTCATGAATGACGGAACCGATGCACAGAGCGATAACATCAACTTCCGTGACATGCCTGGACTGCAACTAAGAGCCACGATCGATGTTGCCGATGGTTGGAGGCTACGTCGACATGGAACAATCATATATTGGACTTCTACTCTAATGAGAGGATATCCCCGTATATTTGATGGTGTCAACGACGTAGATTGCCATGGAACCAGGCGCGGAATATTGAAAGGATACCTGCGTAAATCAGCGCGGGCGCTGGACTGTTCGCGAGGTAAGTGAGCTCGACCGTTCGAACTTGTCCGTTTGTCGTAGGGTGAACGGGGCCCGTCTCCGACGCCCCCGATTGGTAACAGTGACTGCGAGCGCAGAACGTCGCTTTGTTAGATGGCGATGCTTACCATTGCCGCACCAGGCGCCGATGACACCGTCGCGATGATGCGCGGCTCTCCGAGCGAGGCATGATCTGTAAGGTACAAGGCAATGCGATGCGGGCGCGAGAAGGTGGGCAACGCTATGGTTCACTGGGCGAAAGCCGCACGGTGAAGCCCGGACACCCGGCACCGCAACGAGCGTTGATTGCGCTACAGGACGGACCGTGTCAGTTGTGGCGCACTGTCGACAAGGTCGCCGCCAAACGTTTCTTCAGCGGTAGCTGTTCGGCGCCCGTCGAGCGGATTTCATTTGCGGGCCGGATTCGCAAGGCCCTTCTCGAAGCGGGCCGCGAAATCGTCGGAAACTAGAAGTTGCAGCAACGTGCGCAGCGATTCCGTTGCTGCGCGACCGAACGCCGATTCAAAGTTCTTTTCCGCCTCGGCCCAGAGCGTATCCGTTTCCGCCAGCTTTGCACGGCCTTGCGCGGTCAGACTGATCAGCCGGTGCCGCCGGTCGTTGGGATCCACTTCGGCGGCAATGTAGCCGTCGCGTTCGAGCGGCCTGAGTGTGTGGGCGAGTGCACCGGAATCCATCACCAGCGCCTCCGCCAGCAATCCGACACTCGTGGATACCGAACGGCCGATTTGTGAAAGGATCGCGCGTTGCGTGATCTTCATGCCGCTCGGCGCAAGTGCGGCGTCGTAAAGCTGCGATATGCGGCGTGTTGCCTTGCGCAACCCAGTGCAGCTGCAGCGGGCGCTGTTCAGTTTCGTTTCAGTCTTTTGTTTCGACATTGCTTTCTCCGGCCTAGTCATTGTTTTCTCTGACCAACCCCTTGCCTGAGACAAATTCTATGCGTATACAGCCATTGACACAATACCGGCGTATACAGGCAGACAATTGTGGCGTATGAGCACTGTTGAGACACCTCGATCTTTTGTTCGAAGGGGGCCGCGAATTTGCACCCCCGCGCAGGTATCTATGTTACGTCGGCGGCACGATACGCGGAAGCGGGACAATCTGAGCGCAACGACGCATGGATTTGGATTCCTATGTTGTCACTCGCTCAGATGGGTCTACTCAACGAGGTTATCAAATTCAAGCAGACCCTAGTGCGCGTCCGGGGGCGGCGCAACGTTACCAATCGGCCGCGTAAAGAGCGCGCTGACGAGACCCACAACGAAGCACAGCGCGACAGCAAGAAACGTGTCGGCGAATGTCAATGTGAGTGCCTCTCGCATTAAGAGAGCATGCAACATGCTCAGCCCGGCATTGGCGGTATTTACCGTATCGCCGGCTGCTTCGGAGAGCCGTGCGGCTTGATATTGCAAAAATGCTCCCACTACCGGACGTCCGATGCTTGCATGTTCGGCGAGTCTTTCATAGTGAAAATTCAAACGGTCGTTGAGCATGGTGCTTGCCACCGCAATGCCGATCGCACCACCAAGATTGCGCATCAGATTGAAGAGACCGCTCGCCGATCGCAGCCGGGAAGGCGGCAGTGACCCCAACGCCATGATGACGATCGGAGGAATCGCGAACTGTTGCCCGAAGCCCCGCAACGCTTGGGGAAGCAGCAGTTGCTGCCAGCCCCAGTCACTTGTCAACGGCTCATAGAGATAGCACCCAATTCCAAACATCGTCAGACCCAGTATCAGCAAGTAACGCATATTGATGTGTCTTGCCAGTATTGTGTAGAAGATCATGCCCAGCAGCTGGAAGCATCCGACCGACAGCATTGCAGTACCAATCTGAAACGAGTCGAAGCCCCGCACGCGCGCGAGAAAAACGGGCGTCAGATACACCGTGCAGAAAATGCCGATCCCGATGATGAATGACAAGAGGCTGCAGATCCCGAAGTTGCGGACCGCAAGCGCGCGCAAGTCAATGATCGGTTCTTTCGCGGTCAGGGCATGGACGATGAACAGGAAGCCACTCAGAGCGGAGATCCATGTGCACAGGAGAATCGCTTCATTCCCAAACCAGTTTTTGCGCGGTCCTTCTTCAAGGATATATTCGAGGCAACCGAGACATCCGGCCATCAAGACGATGCCTACATAGTCGCCCTTTTTCAGCAGCGACAGGTTTGCGTGATCGAAGTTGACATACCGCGGCACGAGTAGTGTCACCGCAATACCCGGTACGACGTTCAGGTAAAACAACCAGTGCCACGACCACTCAGACGTCAGCCAGCCGCCGATGACCGGCCCGATCGTCGGTGCTAGCGTCGAGAGTGCACCGATGGTGGCCGCAGCGATAAGCCGCTGCTTTGGGGGGAAAATCACGAACATCGTCGTGTAGACGGTTGGGATCATGGCGGCTCCCATCGCACCCTGAAGGCAACGGAAGAGAATCATCGAGTTGATGTCCCACGAGAGTCCGCAAAGCATGCTGGTGATCGTAAACCCAAGCGCTGAAAAGGCGAAAACCCAACGCGTGGAGAACACTCTCGTGAGCCAGCCGGACATGGGAATGACGATAATCTCCGCGATCAGATAAGACGTCTGGACCCATGACAGCTCGTCCTGACTCGCGGAGAGTCCGCCTCCAATATCGCGCAATGATGAGGCGACGATCTGGATGTCGAGCGTCGCCATAAAGAAGCCGAGGCACATGACGGAAAAGACGATGAGCTTCGTGCGCGTCGGCAAATCCATTGGATCAGGCAAAGGAGCAACGGTGGACGTATTCACGTTGGGTCGCTCATCGATTTGTCAGTCAGATCGAACAGCTCGTGCCGCAACGCTTTCATTCGTCTACTCCCAAAACATTGTTCGAATTCCGACTGCGCTGTCGCCCAGTGCACTCGAGCTATCTCCAGTCGCGCCGCTCCTGAAGCCGTCAATGCGATGGTCAGCTCGCGGCCCGAGTCCGTTCGGCTCGCCACGAGACCATCACGCTGCATGAGTCTGATCGACTGCATGATGCTCCCAGGGTCCACGACCATCGCCACAGACAGTTGATGCGTGGTCATATCTCCAAGCCTGTGTAAGTGGTCAATGATCGAGTACTGCGTCGTTGTCAAACCCGCGCGCGCAAGGTGGCGCCCGTAGAACCGGGAAATGAGTCGAGACGCCTGGCACAGGGCGAAGCAATCGTCGTCTGCTGTCAACGGTTCCATAGGTCATCCTGACGATGTGGGTGTATATGCACGAATCGAGACAAAAAAATGCCTTCGTACTGGCTAAGGTTGGCCTGGCGAGACGACTCGCCGATGTGTTTGCTCACCTTGTGTTTCCTTTCCGTTCGCGAACATGAAAGTATCAGCATATGCTTGCATATGTCAATTGGCGGCATTTTCTTACAATTTCACCGTAGGAAAACGTTGCCGGAACCGGTCCAGCAAGACGCGGCGGATGAGTCGAAAGAGGCGCTGCAGGCCCTTATAAGACGGGGCGTCGCGACCTCGATGAAGCTTGCTTTGAAGCTGCCCGTTGCCCGTCTCAACGATTTTTTGCGAGCTACGAAACGCCATCCATTGTTGTCTCGACGACGCAGGATGCTCTACTTCTGACGTCATTGTCCGCCGTTGCATGCATGTAACATCGTTGACAAAGACAATTTATGGGGATACGTTCATACAAAAGGGGATATCACGATATATGTTGTTATGACGTCAATTTTCGATGCGGTCGCACCGCACTGGTCCAGCAACGCGCTCGAGTGGGGTTGAGGCCCGCACAGATGTCGGTCCTGTTCGAAATCGATCGATGGAATGCTGAACGGTCGAAAAAATCGAGGCGCCACGCGGCATCTGTGCGGAATGACATGTCGTTGTGGTGTGCAGTCAAGGCGACGACTGTGGTATCCGTGACCCACTTCCATCGACAATGCAACGGCATCGCATGGCCAGGTTGCCTGATGCCAACCCGGCACGAACAAAGAATGATGGTTCGCTGCTGCGAGATGCAATCGGCGATTGTGGAATAAACGAGTTTGTCCGGGTGTCATTAGCCTGTGCGCTTGAGTTCCTCATGACCAACACGACACTACTCCACGCTTCGGCACGTAAAAATGCATAACCCCTTTACGAACGGCTGTCTGCAAAGGGGCGCCAGGCTGGACTCGAGACGCTGAGCTGGAAATACCGCGTCAATCTGTGCGCCATCATTTATCTAATCACATCATGGTAATTTTATGAATAGGATTCCAATGCATCGCAATCGTTTGCTTCGCGGAGAAATGCTTGCGTCACTCAGGTTGCGGTGGCGTGAGCCATTCCGTACAGCGTCACGTATCGTGATGTGTTGGCTGCCTGATGTGACGGCCGGTGCATGGCGAGGTGTGAGCGACGGCAAACGCAACTCGACGAACCGTGACGCGCGACGCGGTACGGTGTGGCCTGCAATGCTTTGCGGCGCGTTGTGCACTGCCTTGATATTCGCCCGGCCGGCCGTCGCCGCGTACGCGATTGCGCAGTACGGCAGTCCAAAATACCCAGCCGGTTTCAAACACTTCGATTACGTGAACCCGAAAGCGCCGAAAGGTGGCACGCTCGTGCTCGCGAATCCGAACCGGCAGACTAGCTTCGACAAGTTCGACCCGTTCACGATGCGCGGCAACCCGGCGCCCGGAATTGATTTGCTGTTCGAGAGCCTTACCATCGGCAGTTCGGACGAAGTCGCATCCGCGTACTGCCTGCTCGCAGACGACATCAAGGTCGCGCCGGACGGTATGTCCACCACGTTCCACATCAACCCCCGCGCACACTTCTCCAACGGCGACCCGGTTACCGCGGACGATGTCAAATTCTCGTTCGACACGTTGAAAAGCCCACAGGCAGCGCCGCAATACGCTGCCTATTTTGCGGACATCACGCGCGCGGTGGTAGTCGACCCGAGTACGATCCGCTTCGAGTTCAGTCACCGCGACCGCGAGTTGCCGCTGCTAGCGGGCAACATGCCGGTGTTCTCGCACAAATGGGGTGTGAAACCCGACGGCAGTCGCACGCCGTTCGATCAGCTTGCGTTCGAAAAGCCGATCGGCAGCGGGCCTTATCAGATAGAGCAATACGACAATGGCCGCAACATCACCTATAAGCGCGATCCGAACTACTGGGGTGCGGCGCTGCCGGTACGCGTCGGCATGTTCAACTTCGATCGCATCCAGTACAAGCTCTATGCAGACCCGACGGCGCGTCTGGAGGCGTTCAAGGCAGGCGAGTATGACGCGCTCGTCGAATACGTCGCGCGTAACTGGGTGCGACTGGACGTCGGCGAGAAATTCGATGACGGCGAACTGGTCAAGCGCGAGTTTGCGCAGCATAACGGCAGTGGCATGCAAGGCTTTATTTTGAACCAGCGCCGGCCGCTGTTCCAGGACGTGCGAGTGCGCGAAGCACTCGATCTTGCGCTGGACTTCCAGCAGCTTGACCGGGATCTTTTCTACAACCAGTACAAGCGGATCGACAGCTTTTTCGTCAACACTGACTGGCAGGCGAAAGGGCTTCCGTCGCCGGGCGAGCTGAAGCTGCTCGACCCGTGGCGAGCACAACTCGACCCAGCGGTATTTGGCCTGCCGCCGGTGCAGCCGAATACCAATCCTCCGGGCTCGCTGCGCGCGAACCTGCTGAAAGCGGGCGAGCTGCTCTCGCGGGCGGGCTGGACCTACCGCGACGGTGCGCTGCGTAATGCGAAGGGCGAGCCGTTCGAGTTCGAGGTTCTTTGTGATTCCGGTTCCGCGCAAAGTCTCGGTCCGGTCATCGCTCCGTACGTGCGTAACCTGCAAACGCTCGGAATTGCCGTTCATTTTCGCGCAACCGATTTCGCCGTCTATCGGCAACGCCTCGATGCATTCGACTTTGACGTGACGATAGAGCGTTATCCGGACTCGCAGGTGCCTGGCGCGGATATGATCGACCGCTTCGGCAGCAAGGCCGCTACCGAACCAGGTTCGGGTAATCTGATCGGGATCCAGTCGCCCGCAGTCGATGCAATTCTGCGCGCGATCGCCGGCGCGCAGACGCGCGAGCAGCTGGTTGACGCGACGCATGCGCTCGATCGCGTGCTGATGCATGGTTACTACGTGGTGCCGCACTGGTATAACCCGACGTTTCGCATCGCATTCAAGCGCGGGCTCGCATGGCCGGATACCTTGCCGCTGTACTATTCGGCGGAAGGGTGGATCACGTCGATGTGGTGGTCGGCACCGCACGCGTTACAAGCGACGCAGCGCTAGCGGGTCTGCGATACGCCGATAACGAAGGCGCTATTCGACCGAACACCTCACCACCATAAATTGCCCGCATGTCACGGTCGGCCAGACTCTGGGCTCAGGGCAGTTTTCGACACTTGAGGTTCTCGAACAGAACAATGCCATGATCATGCAGTTTGTGTCCTTGTGCGGTCAGTATTGCTCTATTACGCAGCAGGATGCGCGTCCCCGGACTGCCAGGGCATCGGGATTTTCTCGTAGTGCGGTATCGCTACTGCACGGCGCCGCGCACGGCTAACGTTCCGCCACACGGTGGCGGAACGTTAGCTCGAACCATCGGCCACTATCGCTGCATGAGCGGCAATACCGACCACGCCGCATAAGCGATGCAGCGTGAAAATTCTGCCGCGCGGCGTTGTGATTGTCGACGCAAGTTGCACTTCATATGCGAGAGCCTGGCGGAATTCCTATGCCGTCGGCGCCAGCTTGAGTTTGAAGAGTTCAACCGCGTTGGCACGCCCAATCCGCCATTTATCGGCATCACTGAGTTTCGCCGCGTCAAACCATTGGCCGCCTTGAATCATGTCCATCCACGGATAGTCGGTCGAGAAAAAGACGCGATCGCGGCCGACCAGGTTCATGACTTCGAGCGTCGCGGTGGTGTCGAAAAAGCCCGCGGTCGTATAGAGGAAGTTCGTTTTCAGGTAGCTGGTGATGTCCTGCTTGAGCTTCACGCGATGAGCATGCCTTTCATAAACGGCCGAAATCCGCCACGCCATGAAAGGAAGAGATTCCCCGAGATGGCCAAGGCAGATACGCAAATTCGGGAACCGGTCGAACAGGCCGCTGGTGATGAGGCGCAGCGCATGCGTTGAAGTCTCCACCAGGTACGCCCAGGTCGCTGCCAGCAGTTCCGGATGGTCACGGAACATCAACTGCTGGCTGCGCACGGGATTGCGCGGGTGCAGGTACAGCGGCACATTGAGATCCTGCACGCGCTCCCAGAAGGGTTCGTATTGAGGTTCGTCCAGAAACGTGACGCCCTCGTCGGTGCCTATATTCGAGAAGCTATTGACCAGCGGCGCATGAAATCCCAACTGGTGTACAGCGCGTTCCAGTTCGTCCGCCGCAGCTTTCGGATCCTGCATGGGTAATGCCGCGAATCCGCCGAACCTGGCGGGGTGCTGGTCGACAATGCGGCGTAGTTCGTCGTTCGCAAACTGTGCATCGCGCACGGCCGCGGCCGGATCGGTCTCACCCTGGATGCCGGGCGTATTGAGAGAAAGAATCGCATACTGAATTCCGGCGCGGTCCATGGTTTCGATGCGCTGTGCACCAACGTCAAGCAGCAGGTCATAGACCGACGTTTCGCCTGTGACCTTGGTGTCGCCGCGAACGACACGGCTAAAATGCGATGTCATGTAATGCTCTTCGAAAGCCACTTTCCACGGCCGTGACGGGATGTTTACCACCTCGTCATCTGCCGCCGCGCCCGGCTCGGCGGTTCGCGCATCTGCAGCCGGCGTGGATAGAAGCGTTCCGCCGAGCATGGCTCCCGCCATGCCGAGCATAAACGCGCGACGCCGCGTTCCCTGCATTGTCTCGTCGAATTCCGGATCCGGATTGTCCGCTTCAAGCATGAATGTCTCCTTGGTTATGCAGGGAATAGTCAATGGAGAGGCCGTATCCTCCCAATTGACGGCGCGTTTGGACTGTTCTTAAACACGCGCCGGGAGACGCTATTCCATTACTGATCGTTACCGTGGCTTGCCAGTTGACGGTTAGCTTCACGGCTGATTTTTCGTGTCAACTCATCGATTACGTTTGGCCCAGACCCTGGATGCAGGCCAGCGAGTTTTCGTGACGAAGGCGAAAGCAAGGTGGAAGAACCGGTCGCGCTGCTGTTGCACGACATCGCTCATTGGGTCGAAGACCACGCGCGCGATCTGCCGGCGTTCATTGAAGCGCTCGAACCGGGTGAGGTTGTGGTCACCGGCGGCTTTTGAATGAGAACATGGCAAACCACGAGGCCGATCGATCACCGGCGCACGTCGGGTCGGGAATACATATGACAACAGCCGGTTCGAGACTGTTTCGATTCGAGCAGATGCGCGTGCATGGCATGACTGGCCAATCCGGCGCGCTCGGGGCATGAAGATAGCTGATTTGCACCGCTGACAAATTCAATCAAACTGGCGGAAGGTCAGGCATCGCGTTTGCTTAGTTTCGACGGAAGTACATCGCATCCTCATGCTCAGCATTCAGATAGTCGTCAAAGAGTCGCCCCGACTGCAAACCGCGACCTATACTTTTCGCTTGCCTCGACCAACGCCAATTGGCGCGACGCACGACCCGCAGCACGGCTGCACACCCCCATTGCCCCGATCGAGGGAAGGTCGTTCGCGCTGCTGTTGCCGGCGCAGCGCGGCTGAGCGCCCGGTCGTTTCTTGCGTCTGCCTTCTAAAGGAGTCCGCTCGATGCAACATACCGCTACCCGTCCCGACGCCTCGGCGAATCACACCGTGGATGAGCGCCGCGACAGCGAATCGCGCAGCACCACTCATACATCGACGCTGACCATACCGGTCGAACTGTCGGTCAATGGCAAAATCTACGCACTCGCGCTCGATCCACGCACCACGTTGCTGGACGCGTTGCGCGAGCATCTGCATTTCACGGGCACCAAGAAAGGTTGCGATCACGGCCAGTGCGGCGCCTGCACCGTGCATGTGAACGGTCGCCGCGTGAATGCATGTCTGTCGTTGGCGGGCACGCACGAAGGCGACGAAATTACGACCATCGAAGGCATCGGCGGTCTCGCTGCGCTGCATCCGATGCAGCAGGCATTTGTCGAATGCGACGGCTACCAGTGCGGATACTGCACGTCGGGGCAAATCATGTCCGCGGTTGCGCTGCTCGATGAGCCGGTCGGGCCTGCCGACGCCGACGTGCGCGAAGCGATGAGCGGCAATCTGTGCCGCTGCGGCGCCTATCAGAACATCGTCACGGCGATCCAGCGCGTGCGCGATAAAGCTTGAGGACGCCGCCATGGAACTCTTCCAGCTCTCACGTGCGAACGACGTGCGCGACGCCATTGCGGCGGGCGCCGCGTCGCCGACTGCACAACACGGCGCGCAGGTACGCTTTCTCGCCGGCGGCACGACGCTGCTCGATCTGATGAAACTGAACGTCGAGCATCCGGGGCGCGTGGTCGACATCAGCCGCCTGCCGTTGAACGATGTCGAAGCAACGCCTGACGGCGGTGTAAAAATCGGCGCGACCGTGCGCAACGCGGACCTCGCCATGCACCCGCTCATCCGCGACCGTTATGCCGTGCTGTCGCAGGCATTACTCTCGGGCGCTTCCGCGCAATTACGCAACATGGCGACGACGGGTGGCAACCTGCTGCAGCGCACGCGTTGCGTTTACTTTCGCGATACCGCAATGCCGTGCAACAAGCGCACGCCTGGTGCGGGCTGCGCGGCGATCGGCGGCTTCAACCGGACCATGGCGATTCTCGGCACGAGCGATGCGTGCATTGCGAGCAATCCCTCTGACATGAACGTCGCCCTGACCGCACTCGACGCGACGATACACATCGAAGGCATACGAGGCTCCCGCCACATCGCGATCGACGACTTTTTCCTGTTGCCGGGCGCGACGCCGCAACGCGAGACGGTGCTCGAACCCGGTGATCTGATCACGCACGTCACGTTGCCGCCGCTTCCCGAGGGCAGCAATTCGCTGTATTTGAAGCTGCGCGATCGCGCGTCGTACGAGTTCGCACTGGCGTCGGCCGCTGTCGTGATCAAGGTGGTCGATGGACGCATGGCGCATGCACGTGTAGCGCTGGGCGGCGTCGGCACGAAACCGTGGCATTCACGCGAAGCCGAAGCCGCGCTACACGACGCGGTTCCCGATGCCGCGACCTTCGCCCGCGCCGCGGACGCGGCGCTCGCCGGTGCGCGGCCGCAGAGCCAGAACGGCTTCAAGGTCGAGCTGGCGCGCCGCTGTCTCGTGCATGCGTTGACGCAAGCCACCCGCACTGCCTGACTTCGAAGAGGACTTCACCATGTCCACCGTGACTGACAGCCTGCTGTCCGTGATCGGACAGCCGCAAGCGCGCGTCGATGGCCCGTTGAAGGTCAGCGGCGCCGCGACCTATACGTCGGATGTCGATCTGCCCGACCTGCTGCATGCCGTGCCGGTATGCAGCACGATCGCGAGCGGCCGCATCACGTCGCTCGAATTCGCGACCGCGCAGGCGATGCCCGGCGTACACGCCGTGCTTCATCGCGGCAATATCGGCCGCTTCTACCGGATCTCGGGCAATTCGATGGATACGGGCTTCGTCGATGAGGCGCGTCCGCCCTTTGAAGACGATGTGATCCGCTACTACGGTCAGTACGTCGCGGTCGTGATTGCCGATACGTTCGAAGCGGCGAGCGCCGCTGCCGCGACCGTGAAGGTCGGCTATGAAGTCGCACGGCACGACGTCAGCGACGAACTCGACAGTGATGACGAGCCGAAAGTCGAAAGCGAGCGCGGTGACGCCGCACGTGCGTACGACAGCGCACCCGTCAAACTGGACGCGACGTATGTGACGCCTGTCGAAACGCACAATCCGATCGAACTGCATGCGACGATCGCGCACTGGGACGGCGATGGCTACACGTTCTATGAAACGAGCCAGGCGGTGTCGAACCATCAGGGCACGCTGATGCAGATGCTCGGCCTGCCAAAAGAGAAAGTGCGTGTGATCTCGCGCTTTCTTGGCTCGGGCTTCGGCGGCAAGCTGTGGATGTGGCCGCACTCGCTGCTCGCCGCCGCGGCATCGCGGCATACAGGGCGGCCCGTCAAGCTCGTCGTCAGCCGCAAGATGATGTTCCAGAATGTCGGCCATCGTCCGGTGACGCAGCAGCGCATGCGGCTGTCCGCCGATCGTGACGGCAAGCTGACCTCGATCCGCCACGAGTATGTGAACCATACGTCCATTGCCGACGACTATCAGGAGACCTGTGGCGAAATCACGCCATTCCTGTACAGCGTGCCGAATCTGCGTGTGACTTCCGGCCTTGCAAAACGCCATGTGGGCTCGCCGACCGCGATGCGCGGGCCGGGCGCGGTTCCCGGGCTCTATGCGCTCGAATCGGCAATGAACGAACTGGCGAGGGAACTCGACATCGATCCCGTCGAGTTGCGCCTGAAGAACGAACCGCGCGTCGACGAAAGCACGGGTCTGCCGTTCTCGTCGCGCCACCTCACCGAATGCCTGCGTACCGGCGCGGAGAAATTCGGCTGGGCGCGGCGCTCGCCCGACGTGGGTTCGATGAAACGCGATGGGCTCACGCTCGGCTGGGGCGTCGGCGCGTGCGGTTGGCCGGGTGTGCGCTTTTCGGCGCAAGCTTCGGTGAATCTGCGCGCGGACGGCACGGCGCGCGTGGTGTGCGGCACGCAGGATATCGGCACGGGCACCTACACGATTCTCGCGCAACTCGTTGCGTCGCAAACGGGTTTGCCGCTCGACATGATCGACGTCGAACTGGGCGATACGACGCTGCCGCTGGGGCCGATCTCGGGCGGCTCGGCGGCGACGGCGTCGGTCATTCCCGCGGTGTTGCAAGCCGCGCGTGCGGCCGTCGATATCGTGCTTGCGCGTGCCGGCGCGCTCGCCGATTCGCCGTTCAAGGGCGCGAAACCCGAAGAGCTCGGGTTCACCGCGGGCCGTGTGCATCGCAAGGGCGCTGCGCCCGAAAGCGGCGTGCCGTATGGCGCGATACTCGAAGCGGCGAAGATGTATTCGGCGTCGGGCAGCGGCAGCGCACAAGGCGGCTTCGACGATCCGCTGAAAAAGGAGTATTCGATTTACTCCTACGGCGCGCACTTCGCGGAGGTGACATGGCAGCCGGAGATTGCGCGGCTGCGTGTGAGCCGCGTCGTCACGGTGATCGACGCGGGACGCATCCTCAATCCGCACGCCGGGCGCAATCAGATCGAAGGGGCGGTGGTGATGGGTGTCGGCATGGCGCTGTTCGAGCACACGATGTATGACCCTCGCAACGGTGCGCCGATCAACAGCAATCTCGCCGATTACATTATCGCGTCGCACGCGGACAGCCCGGCACTCGATGTGACCTTTCTCGATCACCCCGACACGGTGTTCAACGAACTCGGTGCGCGGGGGATTGCGGAAATCGGTCTGGCGGGCATCGCCGCGGCGATCACCGATGCAGTCCATCATGCGACAGGCGTGCGCGTGCGCAAGCTGCCTGTGATGATCGAAGATCTGCTAACCGCGAAGCCGGTCGCTTAAAGCACGCGCCGCGAACTTCGCATTGATGCAATGCTAACCGACATGCGTTTCATGTGACGTTTGCTGCGACGATTTGCGTCGCAGCAAACGAAGCAATGGCGCAGATGGATCGACTACACAATGCGTAGAACTTCGCGATGAAAGCGGTACGAACACAGCCAGGTCGCTTTCAGAAGGCCGTATTTCAGCATTCTGTCAGATCAGGCCGGTGACATCGAAAGGCATCCGTTCCGCGGTGGCGGCCGCGGAATATATCTGCGCGACGAAGTGTTTTGTCTTGGCGTTCATCACTTTGTCACGATATGAAACAGATGCAAGCAGTCCCGCTCACGAGTCGAGCGTGGCGCCGCCCTATCCATAGCTGGCTGCGCATTTTCATTCTGCTTTTTCTCCATTTCGTTTTTGCCTTCGTCGTCCTGCTCGCAATATATCCGTTTGTGAACACTGACGGACGAATGCGTCTTTACGCGCATTGGTGCAGGAAATTTTTGAAGATAACGGGCGTTACTGTTTTCAGATTTGGTAGCGAAATAGCGGATCGTGGATCATTGCTGGTCGCGAATCATGTTTCGCTGCTGGACGTATACGTGTTGAATTCATGCCATCCCGCCTCATCGCTCGCCAAGAAAGAAGTTCGCAAGTGGCCGGTGGTCGGCTGGATGGCCTCACGCCTGGAAACCGTGTTCATTGACCGATCAAATAAAAGACAGGTAATTGAATGTATCGTGGAGATCTCTGAAAAAATGAGATCCAGGATTTCCTTCTGGGTTTTCCCTGAAGGAACGCGGTCAAGAGACGGTGTTAAAAAGTTTCGCTCAGCCATCTTTCAGGCCGCGATAGATTCTTCCTCACCTGTTTACCCCGTGTCGGTCTTTTACCCGTCGATGTCGAAAACATCCAATAGTGAATTCGACGCGCAGGAGTCGGACTTCAAATCGATCCTGAAGATGCTCCATACCATGCGTAGACCCACCGTGTACGTGTTTGTCGGAGCGGCCATCGGCGGGCAGGGCAAGCGCGATGAATACGCAGCATGGGCCGAACAGGCCGTGAAAGAGGGATACGAGCGCTTGCGTGTCAGCGCCGACGTGAAACTGGCGGAGCTTGAAGCGAACCGCTGAGGCTGCGCGTTGCGCCGCGTCGACGGCACAAGGGCGAAAAAAGCAGCGCTTCAGCGCGAATACGCTTTAAAGGCTTCCCCTTGCATCCCGGCTCGATCGACCGCGGCGATGCGGTTGCGGCCGTTCTCTTTTGCGTGATACAGCTGCGCATCGACCAGATTCACGAACGCCGTCCGGTCCGTGCGACCGGTCGGTACGATCGTGCCCACTCCGAAGCTTGCGGTGACGCGTTGCTGGTGCGGTGACCGTACGTGTGCGATCGCTTCTTCCGCGATCAGCGTACGGCACTGTTCCGCAATTCTGACAGCAGTGTCGGCCTCGGTGTTGGCCAGCACGAGCACGAATTCTTCGCCGCCGAAGCGACCGAGAAAGTGATCCGGGCCCGCCGCTTCGCCTAGCAGACGTGCGACGCGCTTCAGGCATTCGTCGCCCTGCAGATGACCATAGTAGTCGTTGTACGACTTGAAGAAGTCGATATCGACCATGATCAACGAGAGCGCCTTGCCCGATTCCTGCGCCGCGGACCATGTACGCTCGATCACCTCATCGAACATCCGCCGATTGCCGGCGCCTGTCAGGCTGTCATGGAACGACAGATGTTCGAGCTCTCTTTGCAGTTGGGCAAGCTTTTCTTCGGTACGCTTGCGTTCACTGATGTCGAACATGAATCCGATCAGGGCTTCCACGTCGCCCTTGTCGTTGCGAACCACGTGCACCACGTCTCGCAGCCACACGTAGCCGCCGTCGCGTGTAAGCGCACGATAGTCGGCTTCGTGATCGGTGCCGGCTTTCGATTGCGCGACGCAAAAATTGACCACGGCTTCGCGGTCGTCCGGATGCATCCGTTCGGCCCAGTCGTTGACCGTTTTCCACGTCGACGGAGCCCAGCCCAGCAACGCTTCGATCTGCGGACCGATATAGGCGAACTCCATCGTCGCCCAGTCGATCTTCCATGGGATGGCTTTGGTCGATTCGAGCAGCGTGCGGTAGACGGCGCTGTCATCCTCGCCGGGCACGCGCGACGACGGCGCGAGGGTGGAGTCGTGCTGCAGGAAGGCGGCCTGGAGCGCGCTCTCCGGGTGACCGTGGTCCGTCATGATGGCCTTGCGGTGGTTGGCTGAGGGTGTGCGATGTCTGGGAGCGTGACGCCAGTCTGCATCTACGGCAGCGAAGCGCGGCTTCTGAAGGTGGCCACGGGTTTTCCACTATGACGGCGGTCGGCCGCTATCGTTTGGCCGGTCGTTTCGACAGCGGCCGGCGGATTTTCCGCGGACCGACGGCTAGCGAAGGACGCTGTGGCCGATGCTCGACATGCCTGACGAGCGAGCTGATTGTGAAGTCGTGCCGGTTCCCACTATTCGCGACTAGCCAGCGCAGTTTGCTTCGGGGCCGCGAGCCAACGCGGCGCTATGCGCTTCAATCGGGCCGGGTCTGCTGGCATTCCGCCTGGTACCAGCGATCGACCTGACGCTGTGCCGTCTGCAGATCCTCCGGATAGTATGGGTCGAAGCCCCATGACGGGTGGTAACCCGCTTGCTCCAGCGCCGCCAACTCGCTCAGATTGAGCTCGTGTGTGCGAGGCGCGTTATTCCTGAGCGCGGTGAGATCGCGGCATTGCGTTGCGCTCAGATGCGTGCGCGGACCTTGCTCGGTGCCGCCTGCGGCACAGCCCGCAAGCGAGAACACTAACGCGCAAAGCATCAGCCAGATTTTCGATGGATTCTTCATGTCGTGTCTTCCTTCATCAGACAACGCTCATCACAATCGGGAGCGTTAGCCGGGAGACCAGGGGCAAGCGGGGCGCGTGGGAACGTAACGCGCCACCGCGGCCCGCAAGAATCCGGATGGAACAAAATAAACGTGTCTTTACTATTGTGAGCCAAAACTGGATACGACGATCGAAGCGCTAATACCCGGCATCGCGATCTATCCGGTGATGTGCGTCGCGCAGACGAGCGGTTGCGATCTGCGGCGCCCCTTTTGCACGGCTCAAACAGCCGTCGAGTCCGACAACCGCGCTCAGCGAGCGCGACACATTCTGCGCGACAGCGACGTCCCGTTCCCATCATGCGAATCGCGCTTTTTATTCTTTTTTTGCATCGCGCCGGGTAGCCTTTGCAAGGATCGTGAAATCGCTATCGCAGCGCGCAGAAGCTTTAGTTGAACCATGTAAAGCTTGAAGTCAAGCGAGTGGGGCGCGTTCCAATCCCACGTCGCCGGAGTTGCGCTTCGATGCAGTAGGTTGATGTCGGCGAATGATTGCCCGCGCAATCTGGATTATTTCCACCGTATGGCGGGCATTGCACGGCTCCCGGTTCGCAAAGGAGATAGATCGAAGTGGATGACCGGCTTGACGAGCATACCTGGAATGGCACACCGATGTGCCGCGGCGCCTGGGTCGACGCGATGTCGTCGGTCGGCTTGCAGTATCGATTCGCTTCCTCGCACTCGGGCACGTCAACCCATCACAGCACGCACGCCGGTCAGAGCGTTATCGTGGACCTCGATATCGCGTGGCAGTCGGCTTCGCCAATCGTGCGTTGCGGCGACGACGAACATCTGTTTGTGCAGGTTGTCAGAAGCGGGATGAGGCGGGTTGAACAGCGAGGGCAAACGATGACGTTCGGGCCCGGCGATGTGGCCGTACTCGACCCGCTGGCCTGGTACGACGCGTCCGTTCGCGAACGCACGCGCATGTCGATCCTGCGCATTCCGAGGTCGGCGTTGCGCGAGCGTGGACTGCGGCACCGCTTTCCAGTCGTTTGCTGTCCGGATCGGGCGTCGCCGGATGTCTGCGCGGTACGCGACTTCGTGCTGAACGCGGCGTCGCAGGCCGGCAAGGCAAGCGAACCCATGCTGGCCCGGTTTGGCGACCAATGCCTCGATCTGATGGATGTGCTGATCAACGATTGCAGCGGAGCGGTTTCGGCCCGCTCGACTGCCGTTACCGCGCTGCGCGCGAAACAGCTGATCGCACGCCACATCGCGGATCCGGATCTGAGTGCCGCGCGCATCGCTGCCGAGCTGCACATGTCGACCAGCAGCCTCACGCGCGCGTTGCAAGCCAATGGGTTGTCGGCGATGCGTTACGCGTGGTCGCTGCGAATCGAGCATGCGGCGCGACGGTTGCGCGCCGACGCGCCGCATGGCGCGATCAAGGCGATTGCGTACCAGTGCGGCTTCACGAATCACGCTCACTTCAGCCGCGCGTTCAAGGCTCGCTACGACATGACGCCACGCGAGTATGCGGCAAGCCACAAAACGGCGCGTAGCGAGGCAGCGCAACAGACGCAGACGTGCGGTGCGTCAGGCTTGCCCGACGTGCGAAACGAACTACAGGCGCCGTTGCGCGGCGAAACCGTCGAAACCCTTTCAGCAGTGCGAGATCCTGAACGCCTTCACGCGATGGCCGGAAATGAACATTAAATGTCCGAAAACCGCCAACGCCACGCTGTCAGGGACAACCCGCAGAACCTAAACTCTTCTCATGGGCGGTCCAACGGATTGCCGATTCTGCCGGCAAGAGATCAAGTGGAACGCGCCGGCCAATTTTCGGCCTGAGCTGGCGCGGACCGTACGGCACTCAACATGGTCTTTTTCCGCGATCGGACGCCGCCATTTACCGGAGAAGCGACAAATGAAATTCTCAGTGAAAAATGAAATTCGCTCTGACGATATCTCGACTATCGAACACGCGATGAAGACCGTCGACGCCGACGCGCGAGTCGACGTCGACATTGATGCAAAGACGGTCAGCGTGGATTCGTGGCTGATGCCTGAAGAGTTTATCGTCGCGTTCGTCGATGAAGACTATGACGTGACCATCGCCGAGGCGTAGCGAGGCTTAGCGAGACGTCGACCGGTCTGGCGGGAACACGGGCTGCGCCCGCTCAGCTACCCGGTTCGGCATAGGCTTCCGGAAAGAAGAAGTCCTTCCACGAAGCAGCCTTGTTCTTCAACACGCCGATCCGGTTCAACTCACTCGCGTAAATGAAGCTGCGCTGCGGCGACACCGTGAATTCAATCTCCGGATCGTTGACGATCTTCTGAACCAGCGGCAGCGGAAGGGTCGAGTGCTCGACGCGGAGATAAGCCGCCGCTGCGGCGTTCCTGTCGCTGTTGATGATGCGCGCGGCTTCGACAAGCGCGTGGTAGAACGCGCGGTAAGTGCGCGGATTTTCGTCGTGGAATTTCTGGGTCGTGTACAGCACGTTGAACGTCGCTTTTCCGCCTAGCGTGTCATACGAGCTCAGCACTTTGTGCACGTTCGGATGCTCGAGTTCCTGGTACTGGAACGGAGGGCTCGAATAGTGCGCGTCGACTTCCGTGTGGCCCGAGATCAGCTCGGCGGTCGCATCGGGATGCGGCAGGCTGACCGAGATGGCATCGAAGCGCTTGTAGTCGCTGTCGCCAAAGACCCTGGCCGTTTCGATCTGCAGCGTGCGCGACTGGAATCCGACGCCGGCCGCCGGCACCGCAATGCGGTCCTTGTCGGTAAAGTCCTTCAGCGTCCTGACGCGTGGATTGTTGGTCAGCAGGTAGTTCGGCATCGAACCGAGCGACGCGATCGCCTTGACGTTCTGCCGCCCGCGCGTGCGGTCCCACACGGTCAGCATCGGCGGAACGCCGGCCGACACCACGTCGAGCGCGCCGGCAAGCAATGCTTCGTTCATGCCGGTCGCGCCCGAAATCGTGCGCCACTCGACCTTGATATCCAGACCTTCCTGCTTGCCGTACTTTTCAATCAGATGCTGATCCTGAACGACATCGAGAATCAGATAACCGATGCCGAACTGCTGGGCGATGCTGATCTTGCCTTCGGCGTGCGCAGTGCACGCGAGGAGCGCAGCGCTGCTGACGATAGCCGCACGCGCGGCATGCCTGTTTATCCAGCCCCGGATAGCTTTTTTCATGCGCAGTTCGAAATGCGTGATGGCCGCTGATGCGTCGTTGAACGGGCAGCCGACGCTGGGCGCCGTCGCTCGATGATCGCGCGACCATTTAGTGATGTCGTGAAGCCCGCCAGCTTACCGGCCGGGATGCGCAAGGACAAATGGCGATTTGGAATATGCATTGCCGGCAGGCGGGATTGCACGCGTGCCGTGGCTTTCAGGAGGTGCAGCGACCGTTGCGACTGCAACGGTCGCGTCCGTTTCAGGTATCGTCGTCGGAACCGGCATGCGCGAACCTCATGACGATTCCGCTCGCCTAGTGCGTCTCGAGTTGCGAATCGAGACAGGAGCCCGGCGCATTGACGAGGTCGCATCGCGCAGTCACCGCTCCGGGCAACTCGACCTTGAAACCCGTCGGCGCCGGCTCCGCGCCCGGGTAGTCCGTGCTGAGGATCTGCGCGCCGCTGGCGAGCGCGAGGTCCCGGCGCGTCGTATCGTTGCGCATCGCCTCGATCGTCCCGTCATCGGTTCTCGTCCGGATCAGGTAGCCGTCGTGCACCAGTTGTTCGATATGCGCGGCGTCGGGCGTGTTGACCTCGATAAACGCCCCATCGGGCGCGCCCGGTGTCGAATTGGTGAATAGCACGCGCCCGGCGAGCGACGGATGTCCATCGCGATAGGTTGCCGCCATTCTCGGCGGGTCGAGCAGAAACACGACTTTTCCACGCGTTTGCGCGAGCGTCGGCCAGCCGTCATGCGTTATCGCTTCGTTGAGCGACGCATGCGTGCCCCGTACATCATCGGGCATCACGATCTCATTGCGTGCGAACACGGAGAGAATCTCGCGATCGAGCGCATCGAAGGTTGCACTGTCAAAGGGCTCCGGCACAACGGTGGGGAGCGGCCATTTAGTCGTCAGCGCGCGGTCCTTGGGCTCGATCAGAATGTACAGCGGCACATGGTGCGGGTGCGCCATCGACCATGCGCGGATTTCCCGCAGACATGCGGTGAACGGTTGGCACGCGCTGCGATAGTCGAGATCCTGCACGTGCATGACCTTGAAGCCGGGTTTGCGCATCAGGTTCTTCGGATCGAACGGCGGGTCGGCCGGCAGTCCGGCGGCCTTCACCATCCGCGGGCCGGCCGGGTCGGCGTAGCGGCCGCCGGCCTTATCGCTAAACACGTCGATTTCGAGCTGCCGCACGCCGCCCGTCAACTGCGCGGTCAGCGACGGATGCTGATAGCTCAGCTCCGGCAACTTGTCGGGGTGATACATTTGCCACACCTGTCTGTCGCCGGGCGCAATGCCGGCGTGGTAGCTATTGTGCGTGCCGATGACCTGAATCTGGTTCATATGCACGGTGTCGTCCGCGCTTGGCGCTTGCGCGTGGCAAAGCGTGGAAACAAGCGCGAGGCCGCCAAGTATCAGGCGTCGATCAAACGGCAATTTCATAAGGCATCCTGTACAGAACAATTGAATCGCGATGACATAAAAGGAAGGATCGAGCCGCGGCCGATTGCTCGATCCATGCCGGGAAACGCTGCTTCATGGGTGAGGCGACGCCGCCGCACAAAGCGGCGACACCGGGTCGGAGAGTGACGGCGGCGGCACGCGTGTGCCCCAGGCGGTCGGCGTCGAGCCAAGCGTCAATTCGAGTGTTCCGCCGTCGGCGATCTGCGCATGACGGAACCACGCCTGATCGAGCGGCTTGCCGTTGAGCGTCGCCGACTGGATATAGCGGTTCAAATGCCCGCTATCCAGGTTCCGCGTGACGATGCGGAACACCTTGCCCGACGGCATATCGATCTCCGCTTCGGGGAAACTCGGCGTACCGATCAGATAGACATCCTGGCCGGCGTTCGGATAGAAGCCGAGCATCTGGAATATCAGCCACGCCGACATCGCACCGGAATCGTCGTTGCCGGGCAGGCCCGCGCGCGAATCGTTGAACGGTTTTTCGAGCTGATCGACAATGCGGTCCGCCGTCTTGTCAGGCCGGCCAGCCCAGATATAAAGCATCGGCAGCAGAAAGCCCGGCTCGTTCGTCATGTCGAAGTGCTTGCGGTCAAACAGCGTGTCGAGCCGGTGAATAAAGGCCTGTTTGCCGCCCGAGATGCGGATCAGCCCGCGCACGTCTTGCGGCGCGTAGAGCGAGTAGGTCCAGATATCGCCTTCGTACTGGAAGTCCGGCCAGGTGCCGCGCACCTTCAGATCGGGCGCCGCCCAGCTGCCGTCCACATTGCGCGGCCGGATGAAGCCGGTCATGCCGCCAACGGACAGACTGGTATCCCACAGGTTCGCCCAGTTGCCCGCGTGCGCGGCATAGCGTCGGGCCGCCGCGTCGCGGCCCAGTCCGCATGCGAGTTCCGCGATGGCGTAATCGTCGTACGCATATTCGACGGTGCGCGATCCGGAGCGCTCGTCGGCGTTAGTGACGTAGCCCTTGCTGTTGTAGTCGGTCAGACCGCCGCGGCCTTCCATGCGCGCGTTGGCCGGCGGCACCTCGGCGTCCTTTTGCATCGCCGCGAACGCCGTCGGGTAGTCGATGCCGGTCATGCCCTTCACGTATGCGTCGGCCACCATCACGTCCGCGTTACTGCCGCCCTGCGTGCGTCCGGTGGTGTTGCCGCTGCGCGCATCGGGCATGTAGCCTTCGTGCCGGTAGATATCGATCAGCGAACGGATCGAGTCGCGTTCGCGGTCCGGTGCGATCAGCGTGAGCAGCGGTCCTGCCGAGCGGAACGTATCCCAGATCGCGTAATAGTCGTCGTAGTAAGGTTCTTTCGATTTCCACAGCGGGTTCTCGCCGGTTCGATCGGACGGTACGAGCATCGCGTGATACATCGCCGTGTAGAACTGGCGGCGTTGCGACTCGGTGGCGCCGCTGATGCGCAGCGGCGACAATGCCTCGTTCCACGCCGCAACCGCGGCGTCGTGCACGGTGTCGAAGCTCCATCCGGGCGTCTCGGTCATCACGTTGCGGCGGGCCTGATCCTCGCTCACGAACGAGAGTCCGACCTTGAGCTGGATCACCTGGCCGACGGCTGTCGTGTAGTCGAGCGATGCGCCAAGCGGCGCGTCGCGTTCGATCGACGCGCTTTGCGATGACGATAGCGTCGAGCCCGACCACGTGTGAGACTGCGCGGCCGGCGTATCGGCGACGGCGTAGAAGTACACGCGATACTCGCCGCCTTCGTTCCATCCGCCCTTATAACGCCCGACACCCGTCACTTCATGATCGGACAACACGGTGACCTTGCCGCCGACAAACTGTTGCGATTCGTCGCCGTTGCCGTGATTGAGCAGGTGGGCCACGTTGATCGTGAGGTGAGCGTCGCCGCTACGCGCGAACGTGTAGCGATGAAAACCGACGCGGCGCGTTGCGGTCAACTCCGCGAGCGTGGCGTAACGCGTGAGTTGCGTGCGGTAATAGCCGGGGCTGCTGTCTTCGCTCGACCGCGCGGACTTGATGTCCTGCGGGTCCAGCGGCCCGGTGACCGGCGCGACCAGAATGTTGCCGTACTTGCCGGAGCCGCCGCTCAGATGCAGATGGCTGAAACCATCGACGAGACCGGTGCTGGCGTAGCCGCCGCCCGCCGGTACGCCATCGATGCTTTCGACGTCGGGGCCGAGCTTGACCATGCCGAACGGCACGGTGGCGCCCAGAAAGACCTTGCCGCCCGCGTCGACGCCAAGAAACGGGTCGACCGAACTGATCGGCTCGCGCGTGTCATGCGACGCCGGAAGCAGGGGAGCATCGCTGGCCGCGGGTTGTGCCGCGTTTGCGCCAGGTCCGCTCAAACAGGCGACGGACATCAGCGCCGCCGCGGCGTTCGCCCGCATGGATCGGGATGAAAAGAAGGGATTCATGGAAGACATCAGAAGTACACGGTGGCCGACAGCGTGAAATTGCGCACGGGCAGGAAATAGAACGTCGGGTCGATCACGGCGCCATTGCCTTCGGTCGGCGAGCGCCGGTTGAACAGGTTGTCGACCAGCAGTTGCACCTTCAGACGCTTCTTGTAGCGGAACCCGAGCACCAGATCGCTGTAGTAATACGCCGGCAGCTTCGCGTTCGGGTTCTGCGGGTCTTCTCCGCTACCGGTGAAGCGCGTTCCGATGAATTTGGTCAGGAACGAGCCGAAGAACGGTCCCCGGTCGTAGAGCACGCCGAACAACGCGGTGCTGCTCGGCGCATTCGCGATGGTCAGTTGCGTCGTCTTCGACTTCGCGCTATTCAGGCTGCCGTTGGCCGTGACGGCAAAGCCGTGGCCGAGTTCATAAGTCGCTTCCGCTTCGACGCCCTTGTAGATCACGCCGCCCTGGTTGAAGAACACCGGCTGGTTGACGACACCGTCGACCGTTTCCAGCACGCTGTTGATCTCGTTGGCGAAGTCGATGTAATACACATCGAAGTCCGCCGCGAGCTTGTCGTCCTTATAGACGATGCCGGACTGATAGTTCAGCGTCTTTTGCGGATCGAGCGGCTGCTGTTGCGGCGCAAGGCTTTGCAGCACGCTGACCGGCGGCGCCTGGAAGCCCATCGCCCACGACGCGTACACGGACACCGGTTGCGTGATCCGGTAATTCGCGGTGACCGAGCCGAGGTCGGCGCTATAGTTCGCGCTGTTGTTCAGCCCGACGAAGTTTTGCAGACCGTCGAAACTGCGGTTGAAATTGATGTGCTTGTAGCCCGGCGTGATGGTCAGCCCCGGCAGCGGTTTCCATTCGAACTCGAGGAATGTCTGAGCAGTGTTGGTGATCGCCGTGTTGTTGTTGACGAGCGAGCCCATTCCTGGGTTCGTCAGGAATTGCACGGGCGTGTTGGTCCGCAGATCGACGTCCTGCTCGAACTGGCTGATCCGCGCATGCTCGAGCCAGGTGCCGGCGCGAATGGTGGTGGAAGTCCAGCCGTGACCGACATCGCCCTCGATCTTGAAGATGTCGCCCCACGAGCGGTACTGGCTCAGCGATTGCGTGCCGGGCACTCCGCCGTCGGCGAGATTCACCGAGTTGGGCGTGCGCAGCGTCGGGTCCAGGCCGCCGAGGCCTTCATCGGAAAGCGCGTACGTGTACACCTTGTTGTCGATGCGCACGACGCCGAGGTCGCTCTGCACGCCGATGTACTCGAAGTCCGCGCGCCGGTGGTCGGTGTTGTAGCCGGCGAACGCCTGGGTGTTCGGATCGCTGTTGAGGTTGCCGAAGCTCTTGCCGAACACATTGGCCGCTTCGGTCGTGATCGACGAGAAGGTATTCCACTGCACGTCGCTGACGCTCGAAAACAGCGTCACCACCGTGTTATTGCCGATCGGCTGATCGACCTTGAACGACCAGTTATTGCGCCGGAAGCCGGCGTTCTCGAGCAGGCCGTTGGTTCTGGTGTGGTCGAAATTGAGTTGCGCGGTGGTGCCGCCGGTTTGCGAGATCACACCGGAGTTGAGCGTGCCGCCTTCTTCCCATGATGCGCCGGTGCCGATCGCGCTAAACAGCTGCCCGCCCGCCGTTTGCGGCGGCGTCGCCGAAAACAGCGAAATCGTGCCGCCGAAGGTGGCGTTGCCCACGTCGCTGGCGGTGCCCGGCCCGCGATCGATGACCACATGGTCGAGCACCGCGGCCGGGAAGAACGACACGGTGGCGTGGCCGAATGCGCTCGGGTCGCCGAACGGAATGCCGTCCCACGTGACGTTGTACTGTCCGTCCTGGAAGCCGCGGATCGTGCCGCTCTTGCTCGAATAGCCCGCGCCGTTCGGCGTCGCGTTGACGACCGAAGGCGCGTACTGGGCAATCGCCAGATAGTCGGAATTGGGCTGCGCGATGTTCTTGATGAAGTGCGAGTTCAAGATCGTCTGCGGCTGCGTCGCCGTGAGCGAACTTTGTGTCGGTGCGATCGCGGTGGCCGTTTTGGCTTGCGCGTTCGGTGCATTCGGGTCTTCGTTGTCGGCGTCGGCCGCGCCGGTCGCGCCGACCTGGCCCAGATCGAGCGGTTGACCTTGCGCATTGGGTTGGGCCGGTGCGTTCGATGGGGCATCCGACGAGCCGGGTTTTTCCTGGGCATGCGCGCCTAATGCGAATGCCATAAGCGCGAGCGAAGCAGTGAAGCGCATGACGACTCCTTGCCGATCAGCAATAAGAAAAATGGGTGCCGCTCAATGCGGCGAATGGAAATGAGCTGGCCAGCCGGCGGCGACTGGCGTCGCGCGGTCAGGAAGACGGCGCGAAAGTGACGACTATTTCGAGGTTCAGCGGATGCCCCTTGAGTTCGGGAGGCGGAGCCGGGAAGGCCGCGTTGCTCAGTGCGGCGAGCGCCGCTTCATCCAGCACGCTTTGCCCCGACGATTGCACGACGTGCGGATTCGAAATCACGCCATCCTGATACCCGAAGCCGAGACGGACATGGCCCCTCAGCTTCATGATCCGCGCGGCGGCTGGATAACGGACGGCGGCCTGCACCGCGTCGCGCAGGCGCGCCTGGAATAGCGCAGATGGTTTGGCATCCGAACGTTCAGCCGGCGGCGGTGGCGCATTCCCGGTCGGCTTGGCGGCATCCTGCGCTTTCTCCTGCGCCGGCGTGGGCGGCGGCGGTGGACTGGTTGATTCGGTCGAGGGCGCCGGCGCCTTCGGCAGCTCGGGCTTCGGCACGACCGGAGGAGGCGTGTGCCGCGTAACGACTGGCTTGACCGGATGAACGGGCGGCGCCTTCACGGGCTCCGGCGGTTTCGCGGGCGCGGCCTTGGGCGGCGCGGGCAGCGGGGCCGGCGGGGCAGGCGTCGGCGCCGCGATCACGACCTTGATCGGCTCGGGCGGCTTGGGCTGCGGTTTGGGCGCGACGTGCGCAAACCATCCCGCGACAGCCGCGAGCATCAACGCTTCGATCACGAGCGAGACGACGAATGCCTCGCGCGTGGCCGTCCGTGGCCTCGCCGGATCCGGCTGGTGCAGGGTGCTCATTTCAGTGTTCCAGTCGGCAACAGGGTCATGGCTGCAATCGGGCGGCCAGTGCGATCTGCGTGACGCCCGCGGTGCGGCATGCGTCCATCACCGCCATCAGCTTTTGCACCGATGTGCGTTGATCGCTGGCGATCGTCACGGAGGTCTTGGCGGGGTCGCCTGCCGCAAGCTGATGGGACAACTCGGGCAAGCTCTCCGGCTTGCCGTCGACCTGCAGGCTGCCGTCCGCCAGCAAGCTCACCAGCACTTTCGGATGGGGCACCTCCGTCGCTGTCGAGCTATGCGGCAACTGCGACGTAATGCCGGTGTTCGGGATCATCTTCAGCATCGCGATCACGAAGAAGACCAGCAGGAAAAACATGATGTCGATCATGGGCACGATCTCGATTCGTGCCTTGCGGGGCTCCAGATATCGCATCATTTCCGTGCCCCGTCGTCGGATCCGTCCAGGCGGTTGATCAACATCGTCTTCAAGGTTTCCATGTCGTGCACGAGCAGGCGGACCCGGGTTTGCAGCGCATTCAGGAAAATCAGCCCGACGATCGCGACGAGCAGGCCGGACGCGGTTGCGACCAGCGCTTCCGCAATACCGCCGGTGATTTGCGTGGGCGCCGTGCCGGGCTGGCCGAGCACCTGGAACGAGTTGAACATGCCGATGATGGTGCCGAGCAGACCGAGCAGCGGCGATAACGTGACGGCGGTGTCGAGCAGCCACAGCGAACGGTCCATTCTCGGCACTTCGAGAAGGATGGCTTCTTCCAGCCGGTCCGCGAGCCGCACGTGATCGCGCAGTTCGGGAAAATTCAGCGGTACGCGCAGTACGCTCGCGAGCGGTTGACGATGCACGCTGCGCAGCAGGTTGTTGAGTTCCTGCATGTCGAGATGCTTCAACGCTTCGACCCGTTTGATCACGCGGCGGCCGGTTTCCTTGAGTCGCGCGAGGAACCAGACACGTTCGAGGCTGACAGTTAGCGTGACGAGGAAGAGCAGCGGCATGATGAACAGAATGCCGCCAGAGGACATGGCGATGTTAATAAGATTGCTGAAAGGCAATTAATGGCTCCGGCTAAAGAATGGCTCGAATAAGATTCCGCAGGATCACAATGATCAAGTGATTGCCGGGAACGCGAGCAACGTTAGGGTGGGCGTGTTTCAACTTTATGTCTATTTGGGATTGCGGCCGTGTTAAACGTTTTATTTCCATTTTTTTGATTTGGATAACGTATTGATTAATTCAATGAGGGTCGTGTCGTTTGTGCGCTGGATGCGTCGGGGGAAAAACCTGTTCACGCGCGGTTTTGCGTGGTTTGCGGGGCGTTGGATGGATGGCGATCTATTCCTTCAGGAGGCGCGTGATCCGTCCAGGAATTGCGTCGTGACGCGCAAGAGAACTCTTTGAAAAGATTCTCACTAAATCTGATGAATTGGGTGAAAATCTGATTCTTGGGAAAATGAAGGGCGCGGGCGTTTTGACAATGGATGTCCGTCATCCACGATAAAACGAAAGAACGTATTGATTCACGATGTTTAGCGAATCGAGGTAAACAACTTCCGGCTGTCAGTGACCGAAGCTATAAGAATGACGGCGTGATGCCTACGCATGCTCGTGCCCCGCCACACGCACTGACGCCGACTGCCGACAGCGTGGACCCGCGGCGGCGGCCGGGTTCACGGGCAGTCTTCAAACGGCGCTGATAATCAAAAACAGATTGAACGCGATAAACGACAGTGCGACGAGCGCGCCGCAGATATATTCGAGGTGCAGCGAGAACGCTTTTCCCTTGTTCGTCGTGATGGTGGCGGCAATCGTGATGATCGTCGCAAAGACGATATCGACCAGAACCGCGATGTTCAATCGATCGACGATGGTCAGATGGTGCTCGTTGCCCAGCACGTTGCTGACCGCCCGGAAATTCAGCACGACCGCAAACAGCGCCCCCGCAAGCAGCGTCATGCGCGATTCGATGAGCGGGCGGCCATCCTTGTGCAGCAAAAAGCTGACCGTGCAAAGCAGGAACGCAGCATATAAGGGCGCGGCGAGGTTGAGGAAGGTGGCGAGGCTCGCCCGCTGCAGCGTAATGGTCATTTGCAGCTTCGTGTAGTCGGAGCTGTTGCCACCCGCGGGGTCGCCGAACTTCGTCGTATAGCGGGAGGTGCTCACGTCAACTCGCTGTCCGGTGATGCGCCAGCCTTGCGGACTCGCGCCGGGCAGGTAGCCGGTGTTGTTGACGTCGGCCTCGTACAGCATGGTCGAGTTGTCGTCGACGCCTTCCTCGACGGTCAGATGCAACACCTGCTCGTCGAACGGAAATTGCCGCAGGTCCCATTCCTGCCTGAACTTTCCGATGACTTTCATCTGCCGCCAATACAGGTCGCCGTGCGCGTCCTTGCGTTTCGTGGTGCTGTCGAGCCGCCGCGTGATGGTGTCGGAGTCGACGAATTCCATGGTCTGCAGCGGATTTTTCGTGGCTGAGCGGCCGACACTCCATATCCATAGATCAGCCGCAAATGTGCCGTCCGCGGTATCGACCGCGTAGATCGACGTCACGTACATACCGATCTTGTAGCGCTCGGGCGGCGCTTTCGGCACCTGGCTGCTGGCGACGCCGGGCAGCAGGAGCAGGCCGAGCAGCGCCAACGCGCAGTACGCACCGCAGTAGTACAGCCATTTCGTGAACAGACAGCACTGGCGCGTCGGATTCATTGCGGAACTTCCCCTCTTCGGGTCCTCGAGAATCCACCGGGTCAACCCGGGGATCGACCGCAGGCGATGTGCGGCCCCCATTCGGGGACGCAAAGGGACGAGGCAACGTGTGTCAACCGTTCATCATCCGCCGGACGGCAGGCCGGTTCTGTGCCCTGGCGCACAGACACGCGGAGGGGCGAGTCGATGCGGGCGCCATCCATATGACGAGCGCCGATATGCGTATCTGTTTTGCTTCGTTGACGAGCGTCGTCGCAGCGCCGTAGATTCTGTGCCCTCGCGCACCACGCTCATCATTCACGGGGACGTTCATGTTGAATCCGTTTCGCTCGATCTGGCCGGGCGCGTCGCAGCTTGCCCGTCGCATGCTTGCGGCAGCGTTGAGCATCGTGGTTGGCGCGGGCATGCTCGGCGTCGCGCAACCCGCGATGGCGGAAGGGCAGATCCGTATCGCCGAGCAGTTCGGCGTCGTGTATCTGCTGTTGAACGTCGTGCGCGATCAGCATCTGATCGAACAGGAAGGGCGCCGCGAAGGGCTCGATATCAAGGTCGACTGGGTGCGGCTGTCGGGCGGCGCCGCGGTCAACGATGCATTGCTGTCCGGTTCGATCGACATAGCGGGGGCCGGCGTCGGCCCGTTGTTGACGGTATGGGACCGCACGCACGGCCGCCAGAACGTGAAGGGCGTCGCGTCGCTCGGCAGTTTTCCGTACTACCTCGTCAGCGACAATCCGAACGTAAAGACAATCGCGGATCTGACAGCCAAGGACCGGATCGCGTTGCCCGCAGTCGGGGTATCGGTGCAATCGCGCATCCTGCAATATGCGGCGGCGAAGCAGTGGGGCGACAAGTCGTTCGACAGGCTCGACGGCCTGACGCAGGCGATTCCGCATCCGGACGCGACGGCCGCGATCATCGCGAACAGCAGCCTGATTACCGCGCACTTCGGCAATCCGCCGTTTCAGGAGCAGGAGCTCGCCGCGAATCCGAACGCGCATATCGTGCTGAATTCGTACGACGTACTCGGCGGCCCGAGCTCGGCCACCGTGCTCTATGCGACGGAAAAATTCCGCGACGAGAATCCGAAGACCTATCACGCGTTCGTCACCGCGCTTGCACAGGCCGCGCATCTCGTCTCGGCCAATCCGCAACTGGCGGCCGACATCTACATTCGCGTCAACAATTCGAAAATCGACCGCGCGCTGCTGCTGAAGATCTTGCAGAACCCGCAAGTCCAGCTCACGATCGCGCCGCAAAACACGCTCAGGCTCGCGCAGTTCATGCATCGCGTCGGCGCGATCCGCAACGAGCCGACCGCGTGGCGCGACTACTTCTTCGACGATCCGGCGACGGCCGGCGGCAGCTGACGCCACGCGGTGCGATGGTCCGGTGCACCTGACGCGTGAGCGTCGGAACCGCCGCTTATGCAGCCGAATGCTTTCGATATGCGCATTCGTTGGTTGGTGCGGGAGCCGCATGACCGTATGGTCACGTTTTGTCCGCTGGATCGTCGAAAGTGAACGTCAGTACCCTCCGAAGCTGGAATCAACGGCATATTCAGCACGATGCCGCGACCTCAGACTTGCCGGCGGCCGCGAGTCCGCCGGCCGTCAGAGCCAATGCGGCCGACGTGGCTGACACGGCCGACGTGGCCGATACGGCCGACCTTGCCAACGCAACGAACGCGCCCTTGCAGGACGCCGGCCGCGCGAGCGCGCCGCACACCACCGGGCGCCTGCTCGCCGTCGATCGCGTGAGCCTCGAATACCGCAGCCGCGAGCGCATCGTGCGCGCAACGCATCAGGTGACCTTCGATGTTTACGGCGCCGACCGCTTCGTGCTGCTGGGGCCGTCCGGTTGCGGCAAATCGACCTTGCTGAAAGCGATCGCGGGCTTTATCGAGCCGGCGGCCGGTTCGATCTTGCTCGACGGCGCACCGGTGCGCGGTCCGGGACCCGACCGGGTGGTCGTGTTCCAGGAATTCGACCAGTTGCCGCCGTGGAAGACGGTCATCCAGAACGTCATGTTTCCGTTGCGGGTCGCGAAGCGTCTGTCGCGCGCCGAGGCGCGCGAGCGCGCGCTGCACTATCTCGACAAGGTCGGGCTCGCGGCGTTTGCGAATGCCTATCCGCACACGCTTTCCGGCGGCATGAAGCAGCGCGTGGCGATTGCACGCGCGCTCGCGATGCAGCCGCGCGTGCTGCTGATGGACGAGCCGTTTGCCGCGCTTGACGCGCTCACGCGCCGCAAGATGCAGGAGGAACTGCTGCAGTTATGGGATGAGGTGCGTTTCACGCTGATGTTCGTCACGCACTCGATCGAGGAAGCATTGATTGTCGGCAACCGGATTCTGCTGCTGTCGCCGCATCCGGGGCGCGTGCGCGCCGAGTTGAACAGCCATCAGTTTTCGCAGGACAGCCTCGGCCGCAGCGATTTCCAGCAAAGCGTTGCGCGCATTCATCGGTTGCTGTTCGACACCGATGCGACGCGACAAACCACACCGCAACCCACACCACAAGCGCAGGTGCATGCATGAGCACGCCGACGGGGGCATGGCAGCCGGCGCCGCCGGTGCGCGCCGAATACGAATTGCCGCTCGAAGCGGCAGATGAGGCAGGCCAGAGCATACGCGTGCCGCTCGTGACCCGCGTACTGAGCGCCGGATGGTTTCGCCGCGCGCTGATCGCGCTGGTGTTGATCGGGCTCTGGGAAGCGACGGCACGGGCGGTGTCGAACGATCTGCTGGTGCCGACTTTCGGCGCGACGTTGAGCGCCTTCGTGCAGGGCATCGTGTCGGGCGAACTGCTTGCGAAGACCGCGATTTCGATGTCGGTGCTGTTGCGCGGCTACGCGCTCGGCGTGGCGCTCGCTTTTGCGTTGACCTCGCTGGCCGTGTCGACGCGGGTCGGGCGCGACCTGCTGTCGATGCTGACCGCGATGTTCAACCCGCTGCCGTCGATCGCGCTGCTGCCGATCGCGTTGCTGTGGTTCGGGCTCGGCACCGGGAGTCTGCTGTTCGTGCTGGTTCATGCGGTGCTGTGGCCGCTCGCGCTCAACATGTACACGGGCTTCCTCGGCGTGCCCGCGACATTGAGGATGGCCGGCCGCAACTACGGCTTGTCCGGCTTGCGGCATGTCGTGCTGATTCTCGTGCCCGCGGCGTTGCCTTCGATCGTTGCGGGGTTGCGGGTTGGCTGGGCATTCGCGTGGCGCACGCTGATTGCCGCCGAACTGGTGTTCGGCGCAAGCGCGGGGCAGGGCGGGTTGGGCTGGTACATTTTTCAGAACCGGAACGAACTCTATACCGACCGCGTATTTGCCGGGCTGATCGCGGTAATCGTGATCGGTCTGCTGGTCGAGCATCTCGTGTTCGACACGCTCGAGCGGCTGACCGTGCGGCGCTGGGGTGTCCAGCATTGATAGGTGGCGGCGCATGCGTTGTACGCCCGCGCTCAAGCTGGAGCGAAGGCTGGAGATAAAGTCAAAGCATCAACGCCCTTGTGCAACCAGTGCGGCATGCAGGCGCGGGTACACGCGCCGCGCGTTGCCTTCGTAGATCTTGAAGCGTTGTTCGGGGTTCATCTCGGCCGCTTCGACATAGCGCTTCGTATCGTCGAAATAGTG
>NZ_CADIKF010000017.1 GCF_902859875.1 Paraburkholderia solisilvae
CGCTCGACGCGGCGACCGCGCCGGCGGCGCCGGACATGGCCGACGTGATCGGGCAGCGCGGCGCGCGCCGTGCGCTCGAAGTCGCCGCGGCCGGCGGCCATCATGTGCTGATGGTCGGGCCGCCCGGCGCCGGCAAATCGATGCTGGCGACCCGCCTGCCCGGCCTGCTGCCACCAATGACCGACGACGAGGCGTTGACCTCGGCCGCGCTGCTCTCGGCGAGCATGTGCGGTTTCTCGCCGGCTCAGTGGCGCCAAAGGCCGTTTCGCGCGCCGCACCACTCGTCGAGCGCGGCCGCGCTGGTGGGCGGCCACAATCCGCCGCGCCCCGGCGAAATCACGCTGGCGCACCTTGGCGTGCTGTTTCTCGACGAATTGCCCGAGTTCGACCGGCACGTGCTCGAGACGCTGCGCGAACCGCTCGAGGCCGGGCGGATCACCATTTCCCGCGCCGCGTGGCAAGCCGACTTTCCGGCTGCCTGCCAGTTGATCGCCGCGATGAACCCGTGTCCGTGCGGCTGGCGAGGCGATCCGAACGGCCGCTGCCGGTGCACGCCGGAAATCGCGGGGAGGTATCTGCGCAAACTATCCGGACCGTTGCTCGACCGCATCGATATCCAGATCGAGATTCCCGCGCTTTCGCCCGCTGAGCTTTCGGCACGCGCGGCGGAAAGCGGCGAACCGAGCACGACTATCGCCGCGCGCGTCCAGCGGGCGCGCGAGCGTCAATTCGCGCGGCAAGGCAAGACGAACCGGGAGCTGGACGGACGCGAGGTCGACGAGGTGTGCCGGCCGGATAACGCAGGCGAAGGCCTGTTGCGCGAGGCGGGCGAACGCTTCGGCTGGTCGGCGCGGGCCTATTACCGGGTGCTGAAAGTTGCGCGAACGATCGCGGATCTTGCCGGCGTCGACACGCCAAATACAACCCAGATAGCGGAAGCGGTGCAGTACCGGCGGGTGTTCGCAAACGCTTGATCTCAGCAAAATAAGCGTGTCAAGACTTGACTTATACACACAAAGCAGGCCTCGACAGATTTTGATACAACTGAAAGGTACTTGTGAGGCCTGCGTTAAAGTCCTTTGATTTTGTTGAGATTTTCGCTGTGCCAAGAATCAGGGCAAAATAACCTCAGGCCCGCTGGACGGGCTTTTGCGGGCCACCACAGGGAGTTTTCAACAAAGATATCCACAGGTCCTGTGGGTAACCGAAAAATCTCTGAGAAATCCGCCCACTAGCGCCTTTAGCTACGAAGGAACTTTCACTTCGAATCGCACTACACGGTTCGTCGAAGGCGGACGTTTTACCGGTCTTAATACAGTTTGAACGACTGGAAGAATTGATCTAGCTGCTCCGGCGGTAGCTCCTGCTTGCCGATTACCGCCGCCTGATAGACGTGCCGTCCCTTCGCGACAAGGCGTGCGTGCATGATCCGCGGCTCCTTTTTCGGGCCCGCGGCGCCGCTGAACGTCACTTCGAGGCCTTCGACGTCCCCGCCCGCGGCAAGCGGCACCGGCGTCGCGTGGGCGTCAGGTGCGGCGCCGAGATTGCGTGCAAGGCCGTTACGCAGGAAGTCGAGCGCCTCGCGCTGCGTCTGCGGATCGTCGTTCGGCAGCATCACCGTGCCGACCGCGAATACCGTATCGCCGGCTTCGGCGATCTGCATCGCCATCCGCATCGGCTTGCCGTCGATGTCGATCTGCCGCTCATCGAGGCTCGGCTTCGCCGGCAGGTCGACGGTGTAGCCGTTGTCGTTGTTCATGATCGTGCGCCAGTCGTAAGTCGGCGAACACGCGGCGAGCGACGCGGCGCACACCCATAGCCATGCCCATACGCCTCGCGCACGATACGGCGCAAACCGGCTTGACCGGCTGATCGCGCTTGCCGGCGCGGCGCAGCCGGCAAGCGCCGCTGGGGCTTCGATATCGGGAGTACGGCGAAAGAAGCTGCGAAGGAAGCTGCGGAGTGAGCCGCAAAGCGAAAGCGAACGGAAATCGACACGAAACATGAATGACAGGACAGTCGGAATTGCGCTGAAAACGCCATTATCCGCCAGCACGCACGCCGCTGCCGGCCGGTTCCGATTGAGGCTACAATGGCTGCCGCAGCACACGCGAGCAAGTGAGCCCGCCCACGCGAGCAACGCGAGCCTGCCGCTTTCGCGCACACGGTGCGCCCCAGAGGTCCGATCCATGAGTCAAGATACAGTTTCCCGGCGCGCGAGCCCGATTCGCTATATCGCGATGGCGGTGGTCGCCGGCGCAATCGCCTTCGCGGGCTATTTCGCTTTCGGCAGCCAGCAGCACGCGCCCGACGCCACCTTCACGCTCCTTTCCGGTCAGAAGATCTCGACTGCCGATCTCAAAGGCAAGGTCTATCTGGTGAACTTCTGGGCGACGAGCTGCGACACCTGCATGAAGGAAATGCCGCAGATGGTCGACACGTATAACCGCTTCAAGGGCAAAGGACTCGAATTCATCGCCGTCGCGATGCCTTACGACGCGCCGATGTACGTGAGCAACTACACCGAAACGCGCCGCCTGCCGTTCAAGGTCGCGATGGACGACGGGTCCGCCGCGAAGCAGTTCGGCAATGTGGAGCTCACGCCGACCACGTTCGTCATCGGTCGCGATGGCAAGATTCTGAAGCGCTACGTCGGTGAACCGAGCTTCCAGGAACTCGACGCGTTGCTCGATAAGGAACTCGGCTCAGTCTGAGCCGTCATTACGCAGCAAGTTTTTGCAATAGGCCCGCGCATCGAGCGCGGGCCTTTTTGTTGTGCGCTTTGTTGTGCGCTTTGTTGTGCGCTTTGTTGTGCGCTTTGTTGTGCGCTTTGTTGTGCGCTTTGTTGTGCGCCTTGTTGTGCGCCTTGTTGTGCGCCTTGTTGTGCGCCTTGTTGTGCGCTTTGTTGTGCGCTTTGTTGTGCCCTCGTGTGCGCCCGTCCGCAGGTTGCGCACTGCAAACACAGCGTCGCATTCACCTCCCGTCTTTCCACGTCCTCCATCCCGGCGGCGCACGCGCCGATATCTGACCGCTCCTGACGCCGTTTGATGTGCGATCCCGGTATGTCACGCCGCCCGCAACCCGATGCTTAAATCGTTCGGCGCGTGCACTTCAGTCGAGCGCCGGTCTGCACAACGGCAGTTCGTTGTGCATGCATCGATCTATCAGCTCGCACCGCGAATCGCTACATCAGAGACGGGAGCCTCATGAGAATCAGTGACTATAGCAACACGTATGCGCGCGAAGGAGCGCCGGACCAGATGCCGCCACTGCTTGCGCTTGCGCCTGCGTCGCAACCGCAGACAGGTCTGTATCCACCGGCTCAACAGGCGGATCCGGATATTCAGACAGGGCGGCCCGCATCGAACGTCAATGCGACGCCGTACGGTATCGGCAACACGCCTCTCACGCGAAGCAACAACGGTAACGACGCCGACCGTATACCGACGTGGAACGCCACCCAGCCGCCGCGGCCGGAAGAACCCGGCGCGGCCAGCCGTCCCGGAAATTCGATCGACGACGCGAACGGCAACCACGTTCGCGATCGCTGGGACGACAGCGGCGCGCACATCCGGGATTCGTGGAACGACCGGAACGGCATGCGCGCCCACGAGATGTGGGACACGGATGGCACGCACGTACGTGATGCATGGAACGAAAAGACCGGACAGCACGCCCGCGATACGTGGGCATCGAACGGAGCGCACGTGCGCGACGGGTGGGATGAGCAGGGCAACCATCTGCAGGAGGTATGGAGCGCACAAGGCCAATACCTGCGCAACGCATGGAACGAGCTGACGGCACGTGTGCAGGACATGCTCAAGCGCAAACACGACGGCGAGGACAACCCGGCAAGCAATCGGAACAAGCCGGGCGATCCCGCGCCCGGTTCACCCATCGATGTTCAGACCCAGCCTGGTACGGGGCAGGGCGACGCAGACTCGCGCCAGCCCGGCGCAGGTGATCGACACGCGCCCCCCGCGGACACGACAACCTCCGACTGGCGCCCGGTCGGCGATGGTCGATATGGCCGCGGCGCGGGCCCGGCAGGCCGCGTGGCCGGTCGCGGCGATGACGGTGATGGTGACGACGATGCGGCGGGCCCGACGGGCGGTGACGGCGACGGCGCGGCAGGGCCGACAGGCGACGATGGCGGCGGCTCAGCAGGCCCAACAGGCGGCGACGGCGGCGGCTCGGCAGGCCCAACAGGCGGCGGTGATGGCGGCTCAGCAGATCCAACAGGCGGCGATGGCGGCGGCGACGGCGGCTCAGCAGGCCCGACGGGCGGCGCAGGCAATGCACGCCCCAGGCGAAACACAGGCCCCTCCGGGAACACGGCCGCTCCCGATCCGGAAATGCGCGGCGCCGCGTCCCAGTTTTCGCAAGCGCAGTTAAACCGCCTGAATAGCGCGAGCCACAACCTGATACACATCCTGGATCGCGCACTTGACAGGCTCGACAAATACGGCGCGAACGACCCTGAGCTCAAGCAGTGGTTCGGCGCGAACGCAAACCCTGACCAGATCAGGCAGACCCTGATGAAGATGCGGCAAACACTTGCCTCCGGGGACTATAAGTTCGCCCTCGATCCGCCGGCTCCCGGTAACTGGGAAATGGCGCACGTGTTCCCCAACGACCGGTCACACACGATCCACGTACGGCCGCACATGCTGGATCCGGTATTCGGCAAGAACACGCCGGAGATCACGCTGGCCCATGAGCTGAGCCATTTCGACGACATCGGCGGTACTCGCGATCACATTTACGGCGACCGGAACGCGCTGACGCTCGCCCGAACCAACAGCGCGACCGCCATGAACAACGCCGAAAACTACGGCATGTTTATCCGGCAAGTGACGTCGGCATAACGAGACCTGCGTGGCAGGCGCTTCGCCGCAAGCGAGCGGTGCTGGACGCAGGATCGCCACGTCATTCATGGACCGGCCGAAGGCCAATGGCCGGCCCTTGCCAACGCTAGCGTTCGCCTTCCGCGCCCGCCGCCAATCCATAGCGTTTGATCTTTTCATAAAGCGTCGCCTTGCCCAGCTGCAACCGGTCGGCGGCCACCGCGACCGCGCCGCCCGCCTGCTCCAGCGCCTCGGCAATCACCGCGCGCTCGAACTGCTCGACGCGCTCCTTCAGCGACAGCGTCGCCGCGTCGTCGGCCGACGTCGCAACCGTATCGTCGACGATACCCAGCACGAAGCGGTCGGCCGCGTTGCGCAGCTCGCGCACGTTGCCCGGCCACTCGCGCTGCATCAGACTCGTGCGCTGCCGGTCGGTCAGCATCGGCGCGGGCCGCTGATATCGCACCGCCGCGTCGAGCAGGAAATGCTCGAAGAGCGGCACGATATCCTCGCGACGCTCCGACAACGGCGGCAGTGCGATCGTGACGACGTTCAGCCGGTACAGCAGATCGCGCCGGAATGTGCCGGCCGCGACGTGCTCCGTCATATCGCCTTTCGCCGCGGCCACGATGCGGCAATCGACACGAATGAGCTGGTTCGAACCGAGCCGCTCGAGCACGCCGTCCTGCAGCACACGCAGCAGTTTCACCTGCAGCGCAAGCGGCATGCTCTCGATTTCATCGAGAAAGAGCGTGCCGCCCGACGCGTGCTCGAGCTTGCCGATGCGCCGCTTCGCGGCGCCGGTGAACGCGCCCGGTTCGTAGCCGAACATCTCGGACTCGAACATCTGCTCGGGCAGTGCGCCGCAATTGACCGCGATAAACGGCTTGTCGCACCTTGGCGACAATTCGTGAAGACTGCGCGCGATCAGTTCCTTACCCGCGCCGGTGTCGCCGTTGATCAACACGGCCGCGTCGGTCGGCGCGACGTTCGCGATCAGGCGGCGCACCTGCTCGATCGCCGGACTGCGGCCGATGATGCGCGGCGCGACCGAACTTTGCCCCGCCAGCTCACGACGCAGCGCGAGATTCTCCAGCACCAGCGTGCGGCGCTCCAGCGCGCGCCGCACGGTCTCGACAAGCCGCTCGGAAGCGAACGGCTTCTCGATAAAGTCGTACGCGCCGTCGCGCATCGCCTGCACGGCCATCGAAATGTCGCCGTGCCCGGTGACGAGAATCACCGGGACATCCGGCGCGCGCTCGCGGCATTGCGCGAGCAGTTCCAGCCCGCTCGCGCCGGGCAGCCGTATGTCGCTGACCACGACGCCCGCAAAATCGGCGCCGATCAGTTTCAGCGCGGACTCCGCAGCCGCATGCCCCATCACTTCGAAGCCCGCGAGCTGCAGGCTCTGCACGCTCGCGCGCCGCACGAGTTCGTCGTCTTCGACGTACAGCACCTGGATGCTTTTGTTCACCATGATCGTCGTCACATGAATTCAGGTTCCCGCCGCGAGCGGGTCGCCGATCGGCACGCGCGCGCGACGCAGCGTCAGCGCAAACACCGCGCCGCCGTCCGGCGCATTGCGCGCGGCGAGCGAGCCGCCGCAGTCGCGCGCGATCGACGACGAAATCGCAAGGCCGAGGCCGAGCCCCTGTCCCATCTCTTTCGTCGTGAAGAACGGTTCGAACAGCCGCGGCAATACATCGGCTGGAATGCCCGGCCCGTTGTCGCACACGGCGATGGTCAGCGTCGCGTCGGAGGCTTCCATATCGATTGCGATCCGCGACGCGGGCACGTCGGCCACCGCATCGAGCGCATTGCCGAGCAGATTGATCAACACCTGCTCGAGACGCAGATCGTCGCACGCCACCATCAGTTCCCGATGCTCGGCCTCGACGTCGAAGCGCTCGCGGACCGGTTGCGCGGCGCTCGCATCGATCAGCGACACCTCGACCGTCACACCTTGCAAGCGCTTTTGCAGCAGCGCGAGCACGTTATGCAACGCGCGCGCGACCGGCGAGCGCACATTACGCGGCCGCGCGCGGCCGACAAAAAGCTTTAGCTGATTGGTGATCTTGCCCATGCGCTCAGTCAGCGCGGCAATCGCCTCGAGGTTCTCATGCGCGGCCGCCTGGTCGCCGCGCTCGAGCAATACGCGCGTGTTGTCCGAGAAGCTGCGCAAGGCGGCGAGCGGCTGGTTGAGCTCGTGCGTGATGCCCGCCGCCATCTGTCCGAGCGCGGCAAGCTTGCTCGCCTGGATCAGTTCATCGTGTGCGGCGCGCAACTCCTGTTCGGCGCGCGCGCGTTCGCGCACTTCGTTTTTCAACTGCTCATTGGCTTGCGACAGGTCCGCGGTGCGCTCGGCAACGCGCTGGTTCAGCTCCGCATACGCCTTTTGCAGCAGCGCCCGGCTGCGCATCACTTCGCGTACGCGCGCGCGGCGCATGCGCCAGTAAAACAGCAGCAGGCATACCGACACATAGCCGAAGCCGGTCACGATCGTCGCATAACGCGCGTTCGCATTCACCGGATCGACCGGCGACATCGTGATCAGATGCCAGTCCGGTTCGCCGAGCGCGCGGTTCGACGCGAGATAACGCGGCGCGTAGCGCCCGCCGCCGATGCGCACGATCTGCGCGTGGCCGCTCAGCGTGCGTTCAATGGTCATCGGCAGCGGCGCGATCGATTGCTGCGCGTACTGGCGCGTTTGCCGGATCGACTCGATCACGTCATTGGAAAGCGGCCGCACCGTGTGGTACTTCCACGCCGGCACCGACGACAGAAAGATCACGCCGTGATCGTCGGTGACGATGAGCGGCTCGGACGCATCCGCGCCCTGCAACCACTCGAGATTGAGTTTGACGACCGCCACGCCGACGATCTTGCCGTCGCGCAACACCGGTTGCGAGATGAAATAGCCGGGATCGTGCGAGGTCGTGCCGATGCCGAAGAAACGCCCGACGTGGCCACGCACCGCGTCGATAAAGTACGGCCGGAACAGGTACTCGACGCCGACAAAGCTGTCCGAATCGAGCCAGTTGCTGGCCGCGACGCAGATGCCGTCCGCCTTGATGATGTAGGTGACGTTCGCGCGCGCCTGGCGGTTCAGGTCTTCGAGATAGCGGTTCGCACGTTCGACGTTGGCCGGATTCGGCGCTACCACGACGTCTTGCACGATCGGGTGTTCGGCCAGCAGATACGGCAGCGACTCGTAGCGTTCGAGCGTGCTTCTGAGCGCGCTCGTCGTACGGTCGGCACGCACCGCCGCGTTCAGCCGCAGCGTTTCGATGCCGCGCTGCCAGCTGATCGACCACGTGAGCCCACACGCCGCCGCAAGCCCGGCGACGAGCGCGAAGAAAACGAGCAGGCGGCGAGTCACGATGGCGAAGTCCGATCCGGAGTCGGGTTGGTCGGATTCGCCTATTGTGTCACATTGCGCGGCGTCGGCTGCGTGCCGCGCCGCGTGATATAGGTGGTCTCCCCGCCCCCGCGCAGCATGTGTTTGCCACTCGGTCGCAGGCGGCGCCGCCGTGCGTTGCGGCGCCGTTGTTTCCATTTGCCTAGACTTCAGCGGTTTCGCTGACCGACACGTCGCGCCGCATGACCGCGCGCAGCTTCGAGCGATCGAGTTCGCGCTCCCACGCCGACACCACCACCGTCGCAACGCCATTGCCGACAATGTTCGTCAGCGCACGGCATTCGCTCATGAAGCGGTCGATACCGAGGATCAGCACCATGCCCGACAGCGGAATGGTCGGCACCACCGCCAGCGTCGCGGCGAGCGTGATGAAGCCTGCGCCGGTCACTCCGCTTGCGCCCTTCGACGTCAGCATCGTCACCGCCAGCAGCGTCAGTTGCTGCGTCAGCGTGAGGTCGGTATTGGTGGCCTGCGCGATAAAGAGCACCGCCATCGTCATATAGATGTTGGTGCCGTCGAGATTGAACGAGTAACCGGTCGGCACCACGAGACCCACCACCGAGCGCGAGCAGCCCAGCTTCTCGAGCTTCAGCATCAGTTGCGGCAGCGCTGCTTCCGACGAGCTCGTGCCGAGCACGATCAGCATCTCTTCCTTGATATACGCCACGAAGCGCAGGATGTTGAAGCCGACCGCGCGCGCGATGATGCCAAGCACGACCACCACGAACACGATCGAGGTCAGATAGAACGTGCCGATCAGTTTCAGCAGCGGCAGCAGCGAGCCGATACCGTACTTGCCGATGGTGAAGGCCATCGCGCCGAATGCGCCGATCGGCGCGAGCTTCGTGATGATCTTGACGATGCCGAACAGCACGCCCGAGATGCCTTCGATAAAGTCGGTGACGACCTTGCCGCGCTCGCCGATCGTCGCGAGCACGCTGCCGAACAGCAGCGCGACCAGCAGGATCTGCAGGATTTCGCCCTGCGCGAACGCCGACGAGATCGTGTCCGGAATGATGTGCATCAGGAAGTCGACGGTCGTCTGGCCATGCGCCTTCGCGGCATAGGACGCGACTGCCTTGCCATCGAGCGTCGCCGGATCGATGTTGAAGCCGACGCCCGGCTTCAACACGTGCGTCGCGATCAGGCCGAGCACCAGTGCGAACGTCGACACGATTTCAAAGTACAGCAGCGCCTTGCCGCCGACGCGGCCGACTTTCTTCATGTCCTGCATGCCGGCGATGCCGGTGACGACCGTGCAGAAGATGATCGGGCCGATCACCATCTTGATCAGCTTGATGAAGCCGTCGCCAAGCGGCTTCATGTCGACGGCGAAGGCCGGCGAGAAATGTCCGAGGATGATGCCGATGACAATCGCGGCGATCACCTGGACGTAAAGGATTTTATAGAAGGGTTTCTTCACGATGGTTCCTGCGAGGGAGTGAGCCACTGGCTCGCCGGGCCGCGCATGCTGCGAACGAAGGTCGTACGCCTGCGCGCGACTGACAAGCCGCTACAAGACGACGATTTCAGAAGGTCCAGGACAGGAATTCAGGCATCGTTGTCTCCTTGCTTTATTTGTGAGCGGCAACGTAGCGTGCCGCGCCGATACTTTGCAAAGTCGATGCCAACGCAAGCAGTTCGACTGCGCGTTGATTTTCAAAGCTATTTTTCGCCCAGACGGGATGGGCTGTCCGGGTTTCCGGAAATCCGGAATCGGGATGTCGGAGATTCCAGAATGTGGGTGCAGGGTGAAACCCTAAGCGCGCGCGGGCTGTCGGGACTGTTCGCGCTGTCTCTTTCGGGTATCTGCGGACGCAAGCCTGGACCCAGGAGCATCGCGACGCAACGGTGCGCTCGACCGGATTCAGGACAACGCGTTAGCGCCAATGAGGTCGAGCCGGTCCGTGCAAATCATGTCGACGCCCCATTGCACGAGTTGCCGCGCGCGAACCGGATCGTTCACCGTATAGGCGAGGACCCGCAGCCCGGCGGCGTGAATCTCGTCGATCAGCGGTTGCGTCAGATGCCGGTGATCCGCATGCAGCGATACGCACTGCAACTCACCCACGATGCGCCGCCAGTCACCGGGAACCTCGTCGAACAGCATGCCGCGCGGCAGATGGGGGGCGGCGGCGCGTGCCGCAGCCAACGCGTCGAAGGAGAACGATGACAGCAACGGCGTTTGCGAGCGCCACAGCGAAAGTGCCACCGCCGCGACGAGTTCTCCAGTCAATGCGTCGCGACCAGGACAGGGCTTGATTTCGATATTGGCGGCGAGGCCGTCCCGCTCGCAACGAGCGGCGGCATCCGCCAGCGTAGGCAGGTGTTCGCCCGCAAAGCGGCGATCGAACCACGAACCCGCATCCAGTACGGCGAGGTGCGCCCACGTCTGCTTCGCCGCGTCGCCACGCCCGTTTGTCGTGCGGTCGAGCGTGTCGTCGTGCAGCAGAAACGTCTGGTTATCCGACGAGAGCTTCGCGTCAAACTCGACCATCCGGTAGCCGTGCCGCACGCACGCGTCGAACCCGGCCAGCGTATTTTCCGGCGCAAGCTTGCCGCCGCAGCGATGTGCCACCCACTGCGGGTATGGCCAGAGCGCGGATAGCCCGTCATCGGTTTTGTTTCTCATCATGGACCTGCGTAAGACTGGTTCGATGTACCCACACTCACTACGCAACCAGCATGCGAACTTCCCGCTGCATGCGTGGTGTCATTTGGCGCACCTCCTTGGCGAGGTTGATCTGCATCGCGGTTGACGCGACGTCGACCAGCGACTGCTCGAAATTGTAGTTGCCCTTGGACCGCAACCACCCGAGGATGTCGGCCAGATGCCACACCGTCGTGGTTCCTTCGTGAACCGGTGTCGGAAAGCTTGTTGCATGCGTGATCATGAGCTTGCGCATGTTTTGCCGCGTGACGCCGACCGCTTGCGCAGCATCGGTGAGCCCGACGAAATCGGGCGCAGCCTCGATCAGCCTCGCCGACGGCACGGCCGTCTTGACGCTTGCGAGCGCGCTGACGAGCGCTTCTTCCGCCGACCTCGCCTTGCGCGTGAATTCGAGTGCGATGCGCCCCGGTTGCCCGAGACCGACCAGCGCGTCATCGCAACCCGCCGCACCGAGCCGCTCGAGAAGATCGTCCATATCGACGTCGCGTTCCGACAGCTGATACTTCAACGTGAAAACGTAGTCCATAGCTACTCCTTGTTCGATACGAGCCGTATGGCCGGCCGATGTTTCATGTGCGTCGCACAGTTGTCGACAACCCGCTTCAACGCGTTGGCGTGATTGCCCGCGCTACGCGGCGTGCGCCACACACAGGCGATACAAAACTCTCCGCAGCGACATTCGTCGTCGTTGTAAGGGCAATAAAGCTTGCCCCAAGCGTGACTTCCGCCAACCTCGACACGCCAACCGTGTGCTTCGGCATGCTTGAGCGCTGCTTCTATCTCCTTCTTGGGATGAACTGAACGCGTCATGCTGACCTCAAGAATAGAGATGTAATTCGTCGTTGTCAATTGACAACTTTTTTGAGATGGCGCGACTTTCACCGTACCGTCGTAGTACGAAACATGCCCCAGTTGAAAAGTATTCGTTCATGGATGCCCTCGCAACGTGTTCGAGAGAGAGCATCGTGCCGGGCAAGCCGTCACACATCAATATGCCGAACGATGTAGTCCGGAGCATTCGGCGGCGGCGCCATCGCATGGACCGCATGAAACAAAAAAGCCCGCATGGAAAGCGGGCTTGCAGCAAACCTGTGACTCGAAGCGTGGCGTCTTCAGACCACGCCGGCTCCGTGAGCCTGCACGTCGGCGTGATAGCTCGAGCGCACCATCGCGCCGACCGCCGCGTGCGTGAACCCCATCTTGTAGGCCTCTTCCTCGTACATCCTGAACGTGTCCGGATGCACGTACGCGCGCACCGGCAGGTGGTGTTCCGACGGTTGCAGGTACTGACCGATCGTCAGCATGTCGACGTCATGTGCGCGCAGGTCGCGCATCACCTGCAAAATTTCCTCTTCCGTTTCGCCAAGCCCCACCATCAGACCGGACTTCGTTGCGACATCGGGATGCAGCGCCTTGAAGTCTTTCAGCAACTTCAACGAGTGCGCGTAGTCCGAACCCGGGCGCGCCTCCTTGTACAGACGCGGCACCGTCTCGAGGTTGTGGTTCATCACATCGGGCGGCGCGGCATTCAGGATGCCGAGCGCGCGATCGAGGCGCCCGCGAAAATCAGGCGTCAGAATCTCGATACGCGTTTCCGGAGACAGCTCACGCGTCTTGCTGATGCACTCGACAAAGTGCGCCGCCCCGCCATCGCGCAGGTCGTCGCGGTCCACGCTCGTGATCACCACGTATTTTAGTTTCAGCGCCGCGATCGTGCGCGCCAGGTTGAGCGGCTCGTCGGCATCGAGCGGATCAGGACGGCCGTGGCCGACATCGCAAAACGGGCAGCGGCGCGTGCATTTGTCGCCCATGATCATGAACGTCGCGGTGCCCTTGCCGAAGCACTCGCCGATGTTCGGGCAACTCGCTTCCTCGCACACCGTATGAAGGTTGTGCTCGCGCAGAATCTGCTTGATTTCGTAGAAGCGCGAATTGCCGGTCGCGGCTTTCACGCGGATCCAGTCCGGCTTCTTCAGCTTTTCGATTGGAACGATCTTGATCGGGATACGCGCAGTCTTCGCCTGCGCTTTCTGCTTGGCCGTCGCATCGTATGCAGCAGGCGCCGCAGCGGCATCGGGAGTGGGTTGGCCTGCGAGGTTCGCGGTAACGTCAGTCATTCGTTCGTTCCAGTGAGGCGGTAGCAGAACAGGCCTGCGGTTCTGCCTGCGGTTTTGTCTGCGGTTGTACCTGCGATTTTGGCTGCAATTGGGTCTGCGGCTGAGTCGCGGCGGGGAAAACACCGTCGATGTTTGCGGTGAGGCACGCTGCCAGCGTACGGGCGACTTCGGCCCAGCCGGCGCTTACACCCAGCGTCGCCATATCGACCGTTTCGAGCCCCGCGTAACCGCATGGATTGATCGCGAGAAACGGCTGCAAGTCCATATCCACGTTCAGGCTTACGCCGTGGTAACTGCAGCCATTGCGGATTTTCAGCCCCAGCGCGGCGATTTTCGCGCCGACGTGCGGCCCTGCGGCCGGGCCCGGCGCGACATAGATGCCCGGCGCGCCCGCCTTGCGTTCTCCGGCGAGATTATACGCCGCGAGCGTTTCGATCACGGCCTGCTCGATGCGTGTCACGAGCTCGCGCACCATCAGTTTGCGCCGCCGCAAATCGAGCAGCAGATAGGCCACCACCTGACCAGGGCCGTGATAGGTGATTTGCCCGCCCCGGTCGACCTTGACGAGCGGAATGCCGCTGTCCGCCGCCAGCAGATGCGCAGGGTCGCCCGCCTGGCCTAACGTAAAAACGGGGGGATGCTCGACGAGCCAGATTTCGTCCGCGGTTTCGGCGGTGCGCGCTTCGGTGAACGCGCGCATCGCGTCGAAACTGGCCGCGTAGGGTTCAATGGCGCGCCAACGCAGCACGATGGACGTCGAAACGGGCGCTGCCGCGGCAGCGCCAACCGGGGTGGTTTCAGGTAGCGCCGCTCCGGCACGGGTAGAACCGGACGGCGCGACAGGCGGGATAACCGGCGTGGCACACATGATTGCGCGAGTTTACCGAAAACTTGCGTGTCACGCCGACGGCAGCTCGATCCACGAGAGGCCCGGATCGATACGGGGCCATACCAATGCTCGCTGCGGGCCTTGGCAGCCGCCCCGTCACACCGTCCGCCAGTCTCCGCGCACGCGCGCGCCGAGCCGCTCGACGACCCGCGCAAGCCAGTTGAGCGCACGCTCGTTGGCCCGCTTCGGCACATAGAACACGACATACGCGTGCGTGCCGCGCTCAACGCTCAGCCACAACCGTTCGCCGCGACGCAGCCGCAACGCTCTACCCGGTTCGAGCCAGTAATCGTCGACGTCGTCGCTGCGGGTCACCCATACCGCGCCGCCATGCACCGACAGCCGCGTGCTGCTGGTGACGCGCAGCGGCACCGTCTCGCCAGCCAGGAGTTCGAAGCGGATGCTAGAGGAAATTTCTTGCATGACACCCTCGCAAATGAACGTTTCATGCCTACAATCGTAGACGGGACAAGGGTTTGCACCAAACGATCATTTTTCACGGTTATGTGAGAAAAACTAACAATGGACCTTCGCGATCTGCCTGCACTGAACGCGGTCAAGGCGTTCGAAGCCGCCGCGCGGCACGAAAGCTTCTCGCGCGCCGCCGACGAGCTGTTTGTCACGCACGGCGCGGTGAGCCATCAGATTCGCGCGCTGGAAGCCGAACTCGGCGTCACGCTCTTCACCCGCGAAGGCAAGCGTCTGCGTCTGACCGACGTTGGCCGGCGCTATGCGGTACGCGTGCGCACCGCGCTTGTCGGACTCGCCGAAGCCACCCGTGAAATTCGCTCAAGCGATCGGGAAAAGCGGCTCGTCGTCTCAATCCTGCCGTCGTTCGCCGCGCGCTGGATGACGCCTCGCGTCGGCAGCTTTATCGAAGCGAATCCGCAGTGGGACCTCGAGCTGCAGACCAGCAACGTGCTGGTCGACTTCGCACGCGATGACGTCGATGTCGCCGTCCGGTTCGGCTACGGCCGGTACCCGGGCCTGCACGTCGAACTATTGCTCGAGGAAGTGTTCTTTCCGGCCTGCACGCCGGACTTCAACGGCGGCGATCTGCCGAAAACACCTGCCGACCTGGCCAATGTGCCGTTATTGCGATCGGACGATCAGTTGTGGAAGCGCTGGTTCGACGCGGCCGGTCTGCCGGACTGGCCGGAACCGCGCCGTGGCGTGCTGTATCAGGATTCGTCTAACCTGCTGCAGGCGACGATCGACGGGCAGGGTGTCGCGCTTACGCGGCGCGCATTGGCGACGCATGAAATCGAGGCAGGGCGGCTGGTACGGCTATTCGATGTCGACGGTCCGAGCCCGTGGCAATACTTTTTTGTCTGCCCGCCGCAGTTGCGGCATACGCCGCGCGTCGAAGCCTTCCACGACTGGATTTTCACTGAAGCCGAGCGCTTCAGGAACGAGTTGCAACGGGTTGGCTCAACCGGCCCGAAGCGCCGTGCGCAGGGGCATCCGAAGAGCCGGTCTGGAGGCGATGCGAGCCCGCGCAAACCCGCGAAGAAAACTACAGAACAACCTTCACCATCGGATGCCCGGTGAGCGCCCGGTAGATATCGTCGAGATGCTCGCGATTCTGCGCACGTACGGTTACGGTCAACCCCGTGTAGTTGCCGCCGCTCGACGGGCGCGTCTCGATGGATGCGGCGTCGAACCCGCTATCGAATTGCAGGATCACGCCCGTGATGGTTGCGACGAATTCCGGGTGCGATTTTCCCATCACCTTGATCGGGAAATCGCAGGGGAAATCAATCAGTGAATCTCTTTCGGCGCTCATGCTATCGCCTCCTTACGGCAAACTGCGGGCAAACGGCGGGCAAACGACGGGAAAAACGGCGCGCAGACCACACAGGCACACTTGCAGCGCGAACTCGCGTGCAAACTACGTGCAAACTGCGAGCAACCCGCGGCCAAACCGCGCGCCCCCGCCAGCACGCGCGCGACCATCAAACCGGACGGCCGCCGCTGCGGCCGCACGCTCACTTCTTCTTGTTGAACATCAGCATCAACGAATCCCACACGCGGCCCACGATGCCCGCTTGCGGCACCGCCTGCAGCGCGACGATCGGGAATTGCGCGAGCGTCTTGCCGTCCGACACGAGCTTCGCGGTACCGACCTGCTGACCTGCCGCGATCGGCGCGATCAGCGGATCCGCGTGCTCGACCTGCGGCTTCAGCTTGTCGCCGAGGCCCTTCGGCAGCGTAATGTACTGGTCCATCGTCACGCCGAGCTTGACGGTGTCCTGCGTGCCCTTGTACACGCGCGGCGTTTCGATGACCTGCCCCGCCTTGTACAGACGCACCACGTCATACGCGCTGTAGCCGTAGTTCAGCATCTTCAGGCTGTCCTGTACGCGGTCGTGCTCCTTCTGCTCGCCCATCATCACCGTGACGAGGCGGCGCGACGCGTCGGGCACGCCCGCCAGCGGACGCTTCGCCGTTGCGATCAGGCAGTAGCCCGCGGCCTGCGTGTGCCCGGTCTTCAGGCCGTCGACGGTCGGGTCGATCCACAGCAAGCGGTTGCGGTTCGGCTGCTTGATCTTGTTGTACGTGAATTCCTTGACCGAGAAGATGCTGTAGTAGTCCGGATAATCGCGAATCAGGCGCGTCGACAGCACCGCGAGGTCGCCCGCGGTCGTGTAGTGCTGCGCGTCGGGCATGCCGTTCACATCGGCGAAGTGGGTGTTCTTCATGCCGAGCTTCTGCGCTTCGGCGTTCATCATCGTGACGAACTGCGACTCGCTGCCGCCGACCAGTTCGGCGAGCGCGATGGCCGCGTCGTTACCCGACTGCACGATCATGCCGTACACGAGATCGTGCACCGTCACCGGCTTGTTCGCTTCGATGAACATCCGCGATTCGTCGTTCTTCACGCGGCGGACCGCTTCGCTCGGCGTCACGGTCTGCTCCATCGAGATTTTCTTCGACTGCAGCGCCTGAAACACGAGGTACGCGGTCATCAGCTTCGTCAGCGAAGCGGGTTCGACGCGCTCATCCGGATTGCCCGACGCGAGCACCTGGTTGCTGGTCGCATCGACGAGCACCCACGACCGTGCGTTCACGGCCGGCGGCGGCACCTGCGCAAACGAGGAACTCGCGACGAGTGCCGCGGGCAGCACCACGCCGAGCATCGCGGCGCGGCTGATGGATGGGGGAACGAAGGACGCCAGTGTCGGGAAGCCGGGATTGGAAAAGCGCATAGGATCGGTTCAGGCAGAAATGGGCAATCACGCGTGAGCGGCGCGCGGTGTGAGCAAGCCGGCTAGCGTACGTCGCGCCGCATCGTGCCTCACCGATGCCCCAACAACGAGGTGAGCGGCAAGGATTGAAGGCAACGCGGCGCTTCTTGGACCACCGGCTACGCGATCGGTTCGCGCAGCGCGCCTCGCGTCCGTCGCGGCGCGAAGATGATCGAAGCGGATCATTGCGCGATGCCTGCGGCGAAATAGGGGCGCTGCGCCCAAAAAAGAGCGCTCATTATACGCGCCGCAAGACCACATTTTTCCAGCCGGGCCACGCTTTTTACGGTGTCTTTTGCAGATGTGTTGTGTTCATGCACCGCGCGCGGCGCGCGTCACGCGCACATCGCGGCGCGCATCGTGCCCGCCTTGCGGCGAAATGCGGCGACACCGGGGCAGTCGCGCGACGCGCGCAGCCGTTACCGCGCTACGGACACGACGCACACGACGCGCACGGCACTCAACGCCACGCGTCGACGACGATGCGCTTCAGAATGTGGAGCTTGCGATGCAGGAAATGCTCGGCGCCCGGAATCACGACCACCGGCAGTTCCTGCGGCGTCGCCCAGTCGAAGACCGACTTGATGGGCACCGTGTCGTCGATCTCGCCGTGAATCACGAGCGTGTTTTCCGGCACCGGCGCGACGTCCCAGTTGCTCGCCGCGGTGCCGACGAACACGATGCGCTCGATCGCACCGCCCTCCTCGCGCAGCCGCGCGGCCACGTGCGACAGCACGAACGTGCCGAACGAAAAACCCGCGAGCACGAGCGGCAGATCGGCCTGCCCGGGCTGCGCGCGCATGTAGTCGAGCACCGCGCGCAGGTCGTCGCGCTCGCCGATGCCGTTGTCGTGCTCGCCCTCGGTCGCACCGACGCCGCGGAAATTCGCGCGGTACGTCACGTAATTCAATTGCACCAGCGTGCGCGCAAGCGTCTGCGCAACCTTGTTATCCATCGAACCGCCAAAGAGCGGATGCGGATGCGCGACGAGCGCGATACCGCGCGGCTCGCCATCGGGCAGATCGAGCGCGACTTCGATCTTGCCGATCGGACCGTCGATCAAAAATTTCTGCGTATGAGCATTCATTGGCGCCGCTTCTGGGTCAATTGCAGGGATGAACTAAGGGTGAACTGAGGGTGAGCCGGGAGCGAACCGCGGACCGGTTACGAATCGGCTACAGCCGATTGATGAGCCGGGTTCACTGATCGATTTTCAGCCGCTCGACGATCTTGCCGTTCACAAGGTGCGACTCGACGATTTCGTCGATGTCGCTTGCGTCGACGTACGTGTACCACGTGCCTTCGGGATAGATGACGATCGTCGGTCCTTCTTCGCAGCGGTCGAGGCACCCGGACTTGTTGATGCGCACCTTGCCGGGCCCGGCGAGACCCAGCTGCTTCACCCGTTTTTTTGCGTATTCCTGCATTTCCTGCGCATTGCAGTTCGCGCAGCATGGGCGCGCCGCACCCGGTTCCCGCTGGTTCAGGCAAAAGAACACGTGATATTTGAAAAATGAATCCATCGGCGTAATCGGCAGGCGAAATGTTGTTGAAAGTGCGGAACGCGAGAAACGCGAGAAGCGCGAAGTCCGGCGTCGAAGCACGGCAATGACCCGAAACTTCAGCAGGCGTCGATCTCCTTCGATGCAACCGATTATAACGACCGCTTCTCATCCCGGCTTCTCACCACCGCTTCCACGCGCCGCTCACCGGCGGTTCAGGACTCGCGCCCGTCAGTCGCGCTTCGTGCCGCGTGCGCGCCGCCGCGTGAGCCATGCGCGCTCGGCGGAAAACGCGAGCCACACAAGCGCCGCATAGGGCCACGTCCACGCAAGCCAGCGCGCGAGCCCGTTGAAGTGCAGATAACGCCCCTGGCGCCAGTCCGCCAGCACGACATCGAAATAAGGATTCACCGGCAGCAGATTGACGAACACCAGCGCGGCGATCAGCGCGACGGCGGCGAGCGTCGCGCGCCACGCGGGCGGCAACGCCAGCGCGAGCAAAACCGCGGCGCTGCCGCACGCGAGTCCGATCAGCGCACCCGGCGTCGCCCAATCGAACAGCAGGCCGCTTTGCGACTGCAGGAAGGTCACGCCCGCCTTCACGACGAGCGTCAACACGATAAACGCGACGAGCAGCCGCCTGCGCGGCGCACGCGTACGCATCGGCAGCGACGCGAGCGCGCCGGCCGACAGCAGGCTCAGCGCGGTAATCACGGCCTCCCAGCCGTCGTCGGGCAGCCATGCGGCGGCGTGAGCCGGCCATGAAGGCACGTGCCATGCGGCGGGCGTCCACGCGAGCAGCGTGTCCTGCATGCCGGCGTCGAAGTGCTGCCACAACGCGCGCGGCCAGTCACCGAGGCCGAACAGGCGCGGCGCCGGAAACATCGTGGCAACCGGCCAGAGCGCCGCGATGCCGATGATCGCGGTGCGATCGCGCTCGAACCACAGGAAGCGCAGGCGGCGCAACAGGCCGCGATCGAGCAGCGCGCCGGTGGCAGGCGACATCAGCGTCGCGCCGAGCAACGCGCCAAGCCCGTTCGCGGCCAGATCGAGATTCGATGCGATGCGCGTCGGCAAATAGGTCTGACCCGCTTCCATCAGCGCCGACAGCAGCGCGCCCGCTGCAAACGCGAGCGCCACCGCCGGCGCGCCGCGCAGGCGCGGATAGACGGCCAGCACGACCAGCGCGCCGAACGGCATATAGCCGAACACATTGGTGACGACGTCGAAAAGCGTCAGGTATTGCGGCAGCGGATCGGCAAGATAAGCGAACGGCGCAAGGCCCAGCGAACGCCAGCCGTAAAACGGATACCACGAGCCGTACACGATAAGCGCCGCGTAGAGTACGAGCGCCTGCCTTGCAAACGTCGACGGGTGCCGCTGCCACAGCTTGTCGGTCATGCAGCGCTCCGGGGCGCGCGCGGCACGCCGCTCATTGCGCGGCGGCGAGCGCCTGCGTGCCGAGCCATGCGCTGATCTGCGCGACCAGATCGTCGCTCGCCGCCGCCAGCGCACGCGCGCCGCCGGCCGCATCCGGTGTGCTCGCCGGCGCGCGGGCGACAAAGGTGCGCTGGCCGATCACCTTGCCCTGGAAGGACAGCGTCGCGCGCGCGGACACCGTGCCGTGGCTTTGCGTCTGAGCGTCGAAGTCCTGCTCGAACGTTTCGAGGTCGACCCTCAGCACCGGCGCGTGCACGCCGTCGCCGCCCGTCAGCACCGTGCCGCGCGAGGACAGCGCGCCGCGCAATCGTTGCGTGAGCAACTGGGCGGGCGGCATGGTCCAGTGGCTGGTCGCGTACGCCGCCATGCGCTGCGCATCCGCATAGCTCAGCCGGTAGATCAGCCTGTCGGAGCCGAGCGTCTCGGGCGCGGTGACATCGAGCACCTTCACCACCGGCAGCGGCGCGGCGTTCGCGAGCTGCGCGGGCGGCCCGAGATCGTAGCGGGTGTCCGACAGCGCCGACGAATTGCTCGCGCATCCGCCGAGCAGCGCGCCGGCGGCAAGCGCCCACGCAAGCGCCGCGGCAAGCGCAACGCCGGACGGGAGAAGGCGGTTCATCATGCGTGACATGGCGTATTCCTCTCAGATCATTTTTGCGTAGCCGCAGCCTGCGCATCGGGCCATGAGAAACCCGGTTCGCCGGGACCCGGGGCCGGACTCGGCGCACCGAACAGGATGCTGCGCGGGCTCTCGCTGAACGTATCCGCCGCCTTGTCAACCGAGCGCACCGCCGTGCGCACATCGTCGGCCAGCGAGTTGACCTTCGGCAGCGTGTCGTAGCCGACCCGCGCCGACAACTCCTGCAACGTCGCGTTCATCTCGGTCAACGCATCGCCCGCCTGTTGCGCGGCCGTGCCGACCTTGTTCAGATTCGTTTCGAGCGGACCGTTGGTGCGGTTCAGGCTGGTGATGAGCTGGTTGGTCGAGGCGAGCGTCGCATTCAGCTGATCGACGGTGTGAGGCAGTTTGCCGGCGGCCGGCGCCATCTGGTGGCTGAGCGACGTGACGCCGTCAGCCGCCTTCTGCAGGCTCGCCGCGGTGGCGATCAGCTGGTCGCGCATTTCCGGGGACAGCAGGTCGTCGACATCCGCCGCGACTTTCTCGAGTTCGCGCAGCAGAACGTCGCCGCGCTTTTGCAGCTGATCGAAGAGACCCGGATGCAACGGCAACTGCGCAACCTGCCTGGCCGACGACGCAAGCGGCGTCTGGTCCTTGCCCGTATCGTCGAGCTGCACGAACGCGATGCCGGTGACGCCCTGCAGCGCAAGCGTGCCGAACGTCGAATGCGTGATCGGCGCGCGCTTGTCGACCATGATGCGGATGATGATCTGCCCGGGGTGGCTCGGATCGAACTTCAGCGACTGCACCTTGCCGACATCGAGCCCGCGAAAGCGCACCGCCGCGTCCGCATACAGGCCCGTCACGTTGGTGCGGGAAATCAGGTCGTACGGCACGCGCACCGACCGGTCGACGTTGAACAGGAACGCCGCTGCCGCGACCGCGAGTGCGAGCGCCACGGTGAAGAGCCCGGCCCAGAAGGCGTGGGATTTGTTTTCCATCGTCAGGTTCCTCAGGTTCTCCGCCTACATCGCGGTGCGCAGCGCAATGGCATCGCACGCCGGCTCGAGCGCCTCGCGCGGCAGCTTCGCGCGGCGCTCCGGCGACAGTCCTTGCAGCGCGAGACGACCGCGCAGGCCCAGAAAATACTCGCGGATGAACGGATGATCGACGCCCGCCACTTCTTCGACCGGCGCCGCGACCAGCACCTTGCGATCGGCCAGCACCGCGACACGCGACGACAACGCGACCATCGTGTCGAGATCGTGCGTGACCATCACCACGGTCAGCCCGAGCGCGCGATGCAGCGCGCCGATCAGCTCGACGAACTCGTCGGACGCCTGCGGATCGAGCCCCGCGGTCGGCTCGTCGAGAAACAGCAGCTCCGGTTCGAGTGCGATCGCGCGCGCGATGCCAACCCGCTTCACCATCCCGCCGGACAGCGCGGCCGGCATCTTCGATGCGTTCTTGCACGGCAGCCCGACCATTTCGAGCTTCAGCATCACGATGTCGCGCAGCAGTTCTTCCGGCACCTTGCCGAGCTCGCGCAACGGCTGCGCGATATTGTCGAACACCGACAGCGACGAAAAGAGCGCGCCCTGCTGGAACAGCATGCCCATCCGGCTGCGCATCAGGCGCGCTTCTTCGGGGTCGATCTCGGACGTATCTTCGCCGAACACCTTGATGGTGCCCGACGTCGGCCGCTCGAGTCCGAGGATCTGCCGCATCAGCGTGGTCTTGCCGGAGCCGGACCCGCCGACGATCGACACGATCTCGCCGCGCCTCACGTCGAAATTCAGATGCTGATGCACGACGTTGCGCCCGTAGCGCTTCGTCAGGTCGCGCACTTCGATCACGGTTTCGGCGATCTCCGGCAGCGGCTGGTCCCGTACGGCATGTGTAAGCGGCGCAATCATGAGAGCCCCACGTTCTGGAAGAGAATCGCGAACACCGCGTCCGCGAGAATCACGACCGTGATCGACGTGACCACCGAACTCGTCGTGCCTTCGCCGAGGCTTTGCGAATTCGCCTTGATGCGAAAGCCGAAATGGCAGCCGACCAGCGCGATCAGCATGCCGAACGTCGCGCCCTTGCCGAGGCCGATCCACAGATTCGCGACCGGCACGACGCCCGGCAGCGAGCGGGCGAAGTACGACATGTCGATCTGCAGCACGATCTTGGCGGCGAGCGCACCGCCGGCAAGCGCGACGATATTGGTCCACATCACGAGCAGCGGCATCGCGATGGCAAGCGCGATGACGCGTGGCAGGATGAGCCGCAAACCGTGCGGAATGCCCATCACACGCATCGCGTCGAGTTCCTCGGTGACCCGCATCACGCCGATCTGCGCGGTGATCGACGAACCCGAGCGCCCCGCGACCAGAATAGCCGACAGCACCGGCCCGAGTTCGCGGATCACCGACAGCCCGAGTATGTTGACGATAAACTGATTCGCGCCGAACAGACGCAACTGCTGCGCGGACAGGTAGCTGAGCACGATGCCGATCAGAAACGCGACGAGCGCGATGATGGGCAGCGCTCTCGCCCCCGCATAGTAGACATTCGCGGAAATTTCTTTCCACGGTGTGATCTTCGGGTTGCGCGCAACCGCGAGCAGATCGAGCACGACGCGGCCGAACATCGCGATGCCGCCGTGCAGATGCTCGAAGAACGAAAAGAGACTCAAACCGAGCCGCGTGAACGGGTCGGGGCGCGACACCGTCTCCGGATTCTCGCGTTCGCGGTCGAGCAGCGCGATGCGGTCGAAGATGTCGCGCTGCGTGGCATTCAACGCGACCAGATTCGCGGGCAGCCGGTAGCCCCACATGCGCCACAGCGCCTGGCCGCCGACATGGTCCAGCCGGTCGATGCGCGACAGATCCCATTGCGCCACGGTGTCGACGCCGATCAGCTCGCGCAGGCGCGGCAGCGCGCGGCCCTGCGAACGGTCGCGCGCGAGCGCGAGCGCGGTCCACTGGCCGGACAGCCGGACAATCTTGCCCTGTCTGCCTGCCGCGACTTCGAGGCCGGGCGGAGTGTCGTAGTTCAAGGCGCTGGATAGTCGTTGTCGGATTAACGGGCATTGTAACGAACGCGCCGCCCGGCGGCCTTGCAGCGTTGCCCGGCCCGGCGCTGGCGCACCGCCGGTGCTTGCGACCGGTCTGAATGGCTACAATACGCGGCATGACTACATCCACTGCATCCGGTCCCCGCCCGGACGACGACTGGCGTATCGATCGCGCCCGCGCGATCACGCTATTCGGTCCGGCCGCCCACGACTGGCCGATCGAGATCGTCGAGGAAACCGGCTCCACCAACGCCGATCTGATGGCCCGCATGAAAGCGCTGCCGCGCAAGGCCGACGCACTCGAGCGGCCGATCGTGCGGGTCGCGTATCTGCAGACGGCCGGCCGCGGCCGGCGCGGCCGGCCGTGGTATGCGGAACCGGGCAACGCGTTGCTGTTCTCGGTGGCCTGCGTGCTGCCGTGTCCGCTTGAAGGACTTGCGGGCCTGAGTCTCGCGGTCGGTGTCGCACTGGTCGACGGTCTGCGTTCGCTGCCGGTCGCGGGCCCCGGCCAGATCGCGCTGAAATGGCCGAACGACGTGCTGCTCGAAGGCGACAAGCTGGCGGGCATCCTGATCGAAACCGCATGGAGCACGGACGACGCGAGCGCGGTCGTGATCGGCATCGGCACCAACGTGAAAGGCGCCGACGAACTGGCCGCCAAGGTCGATGCGATGAATAGCGGCGTGCCGCCCGAAGCGCGCGGCGCCGCGCCGACTGCGCTGTCGCGCGCGCTGCCGAACGCGAATCTCACCGATACGCTCGCCGCCGAGCTCAATGCGCTCGAACCCGCGCTGCAGCGCTTTGCCGCTGAAGGCTTCGCACCGTTCCAGCCGCGCTGGAACGCGTATCACGCGTACGCCGGCCGCGAGGTGCTGCTGTTCGAGCAAGGCGTCGAAGTCGGCGGCGGGACTGCGGCGGGCGTCGACGAGCGCGGACAACTGCTGCTCGACACGCCCGCAGGCCGCACCGCGATCTCGACCGGCGATGTGTCGTTGCGGCTCGCCGGGCGAGGCGACGCATGAGCGGCGCGCCTTTTCTGCTGATCGATGCGGGCAACAGCCGCATCAAATGGGCGCTCGCGGATGAATACGGCGCGCAGAAACAAAACGGCGCCTTCACACATAGCGGCTTGCTGGTAAAGGGTATCGGCGATCCGCTCGTCGCCGAGCATGAACCCGACTGGGGCACGCTGCCGGCGCCCGGCGGCGCGTGGATCTCGAACGTCGCGGGCGAAGCGGTCGCGCGGCGTATCGACACGCTGCTCGACCTGCACTGGCCCGCGCTGCCGCGCACCACGATTCGCGCAGCGGTGCAGCAATGCGGCGTACGCAACGGCTACACGACGCCGGCGTCGCTCGGCAGCGATCGCTGGGCTGGCATGATCGGCGCACGCGCCAGCTTTCCGGACGAAAACCTGCTGATCGCGACCTTCGGCACCGCCACGACTCTGGAAGCGTTACGCAAGGACGGGACGTTCGCAGGCGGGCTGATCGCCCCGGGCTGGTCGCTGATGATGCGCGCGCTCGGCGAGCACACCGCGCAATTGCCGGTGGCGATCGGTAACGGCACACCGGTCGCGCTCACCGACGACCTTCCGCCCGGCGTCGCGCCGGCCGCCCCGCGCGCGCCACACGCGTTATCCTTCGCGACCAATACGCTCGATGCGATCGTGTCCGGCTGCGGACTCGCGCAGGCCGCATTCATCGAGCGGATGTGGCGCCGCCTGCAGGACGAATGGGGTGCGCCGGTGCGGCTGGTGGTCGGCGGCGGTGCGGCCGGTGAAGTGGCCGGCTCGCTGCAGGCGCCGCATACGCGGCATGACGCGCTCGTGCTCGCGGGGCTCGCGCTGATCGCCGTAGACAGTACCGCCGCGCGCCCCGCATAAGAAACAGAAACCTGTAGTCGCCGATGCCGACTGACACCACACGACGGAGATTCCCACCATGCTGCGCTGGCTGATCACGCTGCTCGTCATTGCCAATGTGTTGGCCTTCGCCGCGGTGCGCGGCCTGTTCGGACCCGAGCCGGCCGCGGGCACGCGCGAGCCGTTTCATCTGAACCGGCAGATTCATCCGGAATGGCTGCGGCTGCAGCCGATGTCGGCCGCCGATGCCGCGGATCAAGCGGTGGTGGGCGGTCCCGCGCCGGTCGCGCCGATCGCCGCATCGGCGCTCGCGCAGTAGCGGTGCCGGGCGGAGGGCCCGTCGGACCGAGCCGAGTTTTCCTGCCGAACCGAACCGTGCGACGGGTTATTTCTGCTGCGCGCGGACCTTCTTCAGCAACGCGGTGGTGGAGCGATCGTGCTCGAACGGAATCGCGAGCGCGCGCCCGCCCCAGCTGCGCACCCGTGCCGATTCCGGCAACACGTCCATGTCGTAGTCGCCGCCTTTCACGAGCACGTCGGGATGCAGCGCTTCGATCAGCTCAACCGGCGTGCGCTCGTCGAAACGCACCACCCAATCGACGCTTTCCAGCGCAGCCAGCAGCGCCATCCGGTCGTCCTCGTGATTGATCGGGCGGTCGTCGCCTTTGCCCAGCATGCGCACTGACGCATCGCTGTTCACGCCGACAATCAGACACGCGCCCAGCGCCTTCGCATCCGCGAGATAGGTGACGTGACCGCGATGCAGTATGTCGAATACGCCATTCGTGAACACCACAGGTCCGCGCAACGATGGGCGACGCTGCGCGAGCGCGTCGCGTGTCGTGAGCTTGCGTTCGAAAGAAGCGGTCATGGCGAAGGGAAGTGGGTGACGGAAATTGCCGAAACGATACACGTGTCGACGGCCATTGACGAATGCATGCTGTCTTTTCCGCTTTGTCGCCGCGTCGGATGCAAAACGGCCCGGCTGGCTTGCGCCCGCCGGGCCGCGACAATCAGCAATGACGCAGCGACGACATCCGATTTGCGTCTGTTCGGCTGTGGTTCAGACTGGCCGCGCTATCGACGCTGCCGGCCGGCGATCATCAGGCCGGTTGCTGCGCCGGGCCTTGTTCGGCAGCCGGCGTCTGCATGCGCGCGACCACTTCCTTGCGGTAGCGGTTCAGTTCCTGCGCCGTATTGAACGTGCGCTCGAACAGCAGCGACAGGTTGTGCAGGATCCGCTCGACGACCTTCTTTTCCCAGCCGTCGTCGAAACGGATCTGCTCGTCGAGCCAGCGTTCGAGCCATTCGGGATCCGGCAGACGCGACTGGATCGTGTCGCGCGGGAACAGCGCCTGATTCACATGCAGGTTGGTCGGGTGCAACGGCTTTTCGGTGCGGCGAGCCGACGCCATCAGCACGCCGATCTTCGCGAATGCAGCGCGCGCGACGTCGCCGAAATTGCCCATCGCCTTTTTCATGTAGCGCAGGTAGGCGCCGCCGTGGCGGGCCTCGTCGCGCGAAATGATTTCGTATATGTGCTTGATGACCGGCTCGGTATGCCACTCGGCAGCCCGGCGATACCAGTGATTCAGACGGATTTCGCCGCAGAAATGCAGCATCAGCGTTTCGAGCGGCGGAGCGGGATCGAATTCGAAGCGCACCGCATGCAGTTCTTCTTCGGTGGGAACCAGCTCCGGTTTAAAGCGCCGCAGATATTCCATCAATACCAGCGAGTGTTTTTGCTCTTCAAAGAACCATACGCTCATGAACGCGGAGAAATCGCTGTCGTGATGATTGTCGCGCAGGAACATTTCCGTGGCGGGCAGCGCGGACCATTCGGTAATCGCGTTCATCTTGATCGTTGCGGCCTGCTCATCGGTGAGCAGCGACGCGTCGAACGTGTCCCACGGAATGTCTTTTTCCATGTCCCATCGGACCGACTCGAGCGATTTATACAATTCCGGATAAAGCATGGTGTTCATAGTCCCACCCCTGTTCTGCGCAAGGCGACGTCTGTTTGTGTCTGTCTAACTACTTATTGCCACTTTTTGCTGCTGACGCACGAAAGCCGCGCTTTCGCCAGCGCAGCATTCAATTTTACGCGGTAATCGGTCGCCCAGAGAAATCTGTGGCAAAGAAGTACCAGCGGCGTTTTAAGCGCTTGTGAAATGTTTCGTTCACAATGCGCGGCCAACCGTGGGTGAGGGAGACCCTGTGCCTGAGGTCAAGCCAGCTCGCGGCGCAACGCCGCGGTGAACCCTTGCGCCGGGACACCCGACGCATTGCGACCTGCTGGCATGGTAGTTTTCGACGCAGGCTCGCGGGCTGAAAACTGGATCGAATAATAACACGCCCACCCAGCCTGACCGTTTCGGACAGGCGCTGGAAAGCGGCCGAAACGCGAATGGTTGATGCAGAACAACGCCGGGGCCACGGGCGGCGCGATGTGACGGGCGGTGTTCGCGAAAACGGTGCTCCCGCCAACTAGCCGGTAAAAAATTCAACGTGGATGCACATCCTGCTGCAGCGGTCACCGGCGCGGCGCAGCACCGCCGCAGCAAGCCCGCAGCAAGTCGCCGTGCAGGCCCGCGGGCACGGGCGGTCGACACCGCGCTCGCCCCGGCCGTCGCGCTGCAGCGCCGGTCCGACAGGGTTACTCCTGCTGATCCGGCGTCTTTCCCGATGCGGCCTTGGCGCTGCGCCTCGCTGCCGGCGCGCGCTTCGCGGCGGCGCGTTTCGCTGCCGGCTGCCGCGCGTCCGCCGCTCCGCCCCCGCTGTGGCTGTGGGCGGTCCGGTCGCCATGATCGGCGCGCGTTTCACCAGCACCGCTCACGGCTTCGCTTCGCGCCGCGTCCCCCTCGCCACCCGCCGCCATGCCCGGTTGCGACATCGCAAACTGCGCGATCTGGTTGAACTGCGATTGCAGCAGATTCCACCAGCCCGACGCGTCGAACCCCGGCGGCGGCGCGCCTTCGCCTGCTTCCTGCGTCGCGCCGGCTGGTTCGGCGGAGGATGCCGTCGTATCGTCCGGGCGCGACTCCGAGGGCGTATACGCCGCGCGCGGCGACGCTGTGTCGGCGGCCGGCTGCGTCATCGACGACTGGGCGAACGCACCGAATGCGCGCAACGTCGCGAGCGTCGCGCGTTGCACCTCGAGCGCCTGAATCGCCGACTGCAGCATATTCAGGTTCAGCTTCAGCCACTGCTCGACCGCGCGCATGTCGGTGATCCGCTTGTCGAGCTCTTCGACATTGGTGAGCGGCGCCATCATGTCGGACATCATCGACAGCGAGGGCACGAAGCCTTGCGCAGCACCCGGCTGCGTGCCGGGAAACGCGGCGCCGAACGGTGTGAGACGCATCATCCCCCACATCCGGTCGAGCATTTCGGCGGGCGGGAAACCGGGAAATCCGGGGAAGGGCGGCGTGGAGCCGGGCGTGTCGGTCATCGTTGATCTCCTCGCTGCGTGACGTTACGTTATCGAGCGCCGTGAAAACGAAGCGCGGAAAATTGAAACTCACCGTGTTCGGGGCCGAGGCCCAGCAGGGCTTCGTTCGCCGGCGTCCGTCGGATCATACCGCCCACACCGGCCCCGGAAGTATCGTAACGATACGCTGTGGGCGTCGGCTCACTTCTCGCTAGCGGGAAAATCCGGTGTGCGGCGTTCGCGCAGCGATGCCACGCCTTCGTGCACATCCGGTCCGGCGAAACCCATGAATTCGAGCGCGAGCGACGTATCGAACGCCGGCCCCGCCGAGCGCAGCCAGTTGTTCAACGCGTATTTGGTCCAGCGGATCGCGGTTTGCGAGCCGTTCGCCAGCTTGCGCGCGACCTCGAATGCCTTCGCGAGCAAATCCTGTTCATCGACCGCGAGCGACACGAGCCCGATCCGTTCCGCCTCCGCGCCGCTCACCGGCTCGCACAACAGCAGGTAGTACTTCGCCTTCGCCATCCCGCACAGCAGCGGCCAGACGATTGCCGCGTGGTCGCCCGCCGCGACGCCGAGGCGCGTATGGCCGTCGATGATGCGCGCCGTTTTCGCGGCGATTGAAATATCGGCGAGCAGCCCGGCCACCAGCCCCGCGCCGACCGCCGGCCCGTGCATCGCCGAGACGATCGGCTTGCCGCAGTTGATCACGTTGTAGACGAGATCGCGCGCCTCGCGCCACACACGCGTGCGCACGGCGAAATCGTCTGCCATCTGCTCGACCAGGTTCAGATCGCCGCCAGCGGAAAAGCCCTTGCCTTCGCCGCGAATCAGCGCGACGCGCGCATCCGGATCGCGGTCGACGTCGCGCCAGATCTCGGCAAGTTCACGATGCGTCTGGGCATCCGCCGTCGCGAGGCTGCTGCGATTCACGCCCTCGCCGCTCATCACGATCTCGACGATCCCCGGCGAATGCCGCCGCACCCGTAGCGACTGATAGTGCGCGTAGAACGACGGATTGCTGACATGCGATTGATCTGTCATGGCGATGCTCCCCGCAGTGATACCGCTCAGGTGCCGCTCCGAATACGCTCTGTTGCCGCTTGCCGCTTGCCGCTTGCCACTCGCCGCGCCTCGCGCTGACGCTGAACGCGGCGCTCTACAGCTGGCTGCTGCTCGCGCGATGCGCGCCCGCTTCCAGCGGCGCCACGGCCTGCTCGATCGAACCGAAGATCGACTTGCCCGCTTCATCGAACATGTCGATCTTCACCGTGTCGCCGTATTTCATGTACGCGGTTTGCGGCGCGCCGTGCTCGATCATCTCGAGACAGCGCTTCTCCGCAATACAACAATAGCCACGTTTCGCGTCCTTGTTCGACACCGTGCCCGAGCCGACGATCGTCCCGGCGCGCAGGTTGCGCGTCTTCGCCGCGTGAGCGATCAGCTGCCCGAAATGAAACACCATGTCGACGCCCGCATCCGGCTGGCCGACTTTCTTGCCGTTCCAGTGCACGATCATCGGACGATGCACGCGGCCTTCGCGCCAGTCGCCGCCGAGCTCGTCGGGGGTGGCCGCGATCGGCGCGAACGAGGTGGCCGGTTTGCTGTGGAAAAAACCGAAGCCCTTCGCGAGTTCCGCGGGAATCAGTTCGCGCAGCGACACGTCGTTGACGAGCGTGACAAGGCGGATGCTTTTCAATGCCTGGTCGGGCCTCGCGCCCATCGGCACGTCGCCGGTGATGACCGCGACCTCCGCCTCGAAGTCGATGCCGTATTCCTCGGATGCGCAGACGATGTCGTCCTTTGCGCCGATGAAATCGTCGCTGCCGCCCTGGTACATCAGCGGGTCGGTCCGGAACTCGGGCGGCATCTCGGCGCCGCGCGCGCGGCGCACCAGTTCGACGTGGTTCACGTAGGAGGAGGCATCCGCCCACTGAAACGCGCGCGGCAGCGGCGCCATGCACGCTTTCGCATCGAACGCGAACGTGTTGCGCGCGCGCGCCTGGTTCAGCGCGTCGTACAGGTCGCGCAGTTGCGGCGCGTAAAAGGTCCAGTCGTCGAGCGCGCGTTGCAGCGTCCCGACGATCGCATCGGCAAGCGCGGCGGTTTGCAGATCGCGGGACACGACGATCAGTTGACCGTCGCGCGTGCCGTCCTTCAGCGTGGCAAGTTTCATAGGCAATGAAGCATCTGGGTGACGATAGGAGGAATGTATTCTACGATGGTGAATCCGCGCAGCCCAAGCGTTGCATGCGGCGCGTCGCAATCGGCGGCTCCGGTTGCCGCGTGCGTTCCACGTTGCGAATTTCACACTATCGCTCATGTCGCCCACAGCCCGCCCGGGCGTTCGCCCGGTTATCCGCGCAGTCAGCCCATCCGATACGCCCGATTCCGCCGTCACTGCGCCGACCGGCGAGACGCATGACGGCAGCGAAGAAAAACCGCGCTCGGGCATTCAGTCGATCGAAGTCGGCTTTCGCCTGCTCGACGTGCTGACTTGCGAGCCGCGCCCGATGATGCTGCGCGACCTCGCGCAGCGCGCGGGTATGAGTCCTGCGAAGGCGCATCGCTATCTCGTGAGTTTTCTGAGGCTAGGCGTCGTTGCGCAAGATCCGCTGTCCGGCCGCTACGAACTGGGCGGCTTCGCGTTGCAATTGGGCCTCGCTCGCCTTGCGCGGGTCGACGGCGTGAAACTCGCGCGCAGCGCGCTCGCGGAGTTGCGGGACCGGCTCGACGTGACGGTCGGCATCGCAGTATGGGGCAATCAGGGGCCGACGGTCGTGCACTGGATGGAATCGAGTTCTCCCGTCAAGGCGTCGTTAAAGCTGGGCGACGTGATGCCGCTGCTTCGTTCGGCAACCGGTCTGTTGTTCGCGGCCTATCTGCCGCGCGGCAAGACGGCCGCGATGATCGATCGCGAACTCGCGGATACGCGCCGTTCATCGCAAGCCGGCGCGCCGCGCGATGCGGAGGATGTCGAACGCCTTCTCGCAGAGGTGCGCGCACACGGCGCGGCGCGCGTCGAGGGCACGCTGCTGCCGACGATTCACGCGTTCTGCGTGCCGGTATTCGATTCGACCGGCGAGCTTGCGCTCGGGCTGATCGCACTGGGTCACGAAGGCACATTCGACATTCGCTGGGACGGCGAAGTGGATACCGCGTTACGCGAATGCGCGGGAAAGTTGTCGTATGAACTTGGGTACAGTTCGATGCCGCGCTAGCGATGCAAGCCGGGTTTGTTGCTGGTTGCTGGTTGCTGGTTGCTGGTTGCTGGTTGCTGGTTGCTGGTTGCTGGTTGCTGGTTGCTGCGTGTCGCTCGCCTGCTTGCCATTACGCGCGTGGGACGCCGGCCGCAGCGGCACGCTCCAACGTTCCTCGCACGCCTTGCGTCACAATGCTCACCTACGCCACGCACGTTGATGCGTGACATCACACTAACATCGCTCGCTTATTCACTTCTTCGCCAGCAGGGTCTCGCCGCCTCGATGTCGTCTCCATCCGCCGCACGCCGCCCCGATCGTCCGCCGCCAGCCGCCGCGCCGCGCCGCTCATTGCGCTGGCGCTGGATCGCCGTGCTGGTGATCGTCGCGAGCACGCACTGGATGGCCGCGCAATGGTTCGAGCGGCATCGCGACACGTTCAAGCCGGCCGATACGCAGCATGCGCCGGTGCAAGTTGCGTTGCTGAAACCCGAACGCATCGAACAACAGCCGGCCGGCGCGGCACCTGCTCACGTGACGCCGGAACGGCAGCCGCAATCGCGCGCCCGCAGTGCGGGTGAACATGCGTTGACTGCGATCACGCCCGAGCCCAAACCGCACAAGCCGCCGCCACGCGCGCTGCCGCCGGCCGCGCAAACCGCGACCGCCGCGCCGCAAGGTGCCGAAGCCGCGAGCGACGCGGCCAGCGCGGTCGCGGCCAGCGCCGCAGCGGGCGCATCGGCATCTGCGCCGACCGCGGCAAGCGGCGCAGGCACAGGCACAGGCACGGGCACGGGCACAGGCACGGGCACAGGCACAGGCGCAGGCACAGGCACAGGCACAGGCACAGGCACAGGCACAGGCAACGGCACGAACAGCGCCAATGGCAACGCGGCGCACGCCACACCCGGCGCAAAGTTTTCCGTTCCGCCGTCCGGCGACCTCGCATACGACACGTTTTACAACGGTGTGCGCAACCAGCCCGGCACGATTCACTGGGACAGCGACGGACACACCTATCGTCTCGTCGTATCGGTGCCGCTGCCGTTCGTCGGCACCTATAGCTACGAAAGCCATGGCCGGATCGACGCATTCGGTCTCGCGCCGGATCAATACGTCGAAAAGCGCGGACATCGTGGCGAAGACGTGACAGTCTTCAATCGTGAAACGAAGCAGATCGTGTTCACACGCACGCCCGCAACGCTCGCGTTGCCGGATGGCGCGCAAGATCGCTTCAGCATGATCATGCAGCTTGCGAGTCTCGTGCGCGGCGCGCCCGCGGCGTACCAGCCGGGCGTCACGCGCGAGTTCTACGTCACCGACAACGACAGCGGCGAAGTGTGGCCGATCGAAACGATCGGCAACGAAACCGTGCGCACCGAGCAGGGCTTCGTCGATGCACGACACTTCATGCGCTTGCCGCGCCATGAAGGCGACCGGCGCCGCATCGACGTGTGGCTCGCACCGTCGCTTGGATGGCTGCCGGTACGTTTCGTGCAAACCGAGCCGAACGGCACGCAGGTCGAACTGCTATGGCGCGGACAACTCGACGCGTCAGCATCAGGCGCAGCCAGTGCGGGCACACCGGGCGCAAACCCGGCAGGTTCGGCCGATATGCAACCGGATGCGCCGCCCAGCGCTGCGCCAGCGACCGGCCCGGACACGGGCAACGAAAAGCCCTGAGATCCAGTCGGCCACGAGTGGCCACGCCGGCGCTTCGACGACGGCAGAACTTCTGCCCGATGCGTCGCTCGCACGATATCCGGCATCACGAACCGGACGGTGCAAGCGCTGCGCACGCACCGCTCACCGCACCACTCTTGAACAAGGAGCACGCATGCAAGTGAACGTCAACGGCATCGATACCCGCTATGTGCTGAGCAACGAAAGCGGTGGCCCATGGCTCACGTTCATCCATCAGTTGGGCGGCGACCTGTCGATCTGGGACCAGCTGGCCGGCTACTTTCGCAACAACTACACGGTATTGCGCTATGACGTGCGCGGGCACGGCCAGAGCGCCGCGCCCGCCGCGCCCTGCACCGTCGCCGATCTGTCGAACGACCTTGCCGCGCTGCTCGACGCACTCGGCGCGGCGCACACACATGTGGTCGGCATGTCGCTGGGCGGCGCGATTGCGCAACAGTTCGCGCTCGATCATGCATCGCGGGTCGACACGCTGACACTCGCCGATACCTTCGCCTTTACCGCACCCGAAGCGCGCAGCATCTGGGATCAGCGCGCCGACGCGGCACGGCGCGACGGCGTCGCGTCGCTGATGCCGGCGTCGCTCGAACGTTGGCTTACACCCGACTTTCGGCGCGCGCATCCGGAAGTCGTCGAACAGATTCGCGATGTGTACGTCCATACTTCAGTCGAGGGTTTTGCGCTCGTATGCGCGGCGCTGCGCGATTTCGATGTGCGCGATAGACTGTCAGCTATCCGGGCACCGACCCTCGCGGTCGCGGGACGTCACGACACAGGCACGCCTCCTGCTGCTACACAGGCGATATCCGATGCGGTCCGGGGGGCGCGGTTCGAGTTGCTGGACGCCGCCCATCTGGCGCCGATCGAGCAGTCGCAACGTTTCGCCGGGCTGCTCGAAACGTTTCTGCAACCGCGGGTCTAACCAATAGGTCCGGAGAATTAAAAGCATCACGCCGGATCCACCCCTTGAATTCCACGCCAAACGCTCCACGTACGGCGCAGGACTGGCCCGGAGCCAACGGAAATAAGGAGTGTCGCCATGCAAATGATCTACAACAGCCCCAACTACTGTGTTGTCGAGTTCCCGCCTCAGGACGGGCACCTCGCGATGAAGTCAGGCGGTTATGAGATTGTCGACAAGAACACGCAACGTGAAATTTACATCGACGGTGCAATGGCGGCGAGCTTTCGTGAGCATGTACAAAAGCTGATCGAAGAAGAACCCTCGCTCGATGAAGTCGACGAGTTCCTCGGCCAGTTCGACAGCCTGATGAACCAGCCAGTCGTGCTCCACTAACGAGCCCGCTGCAGCGACACGCCAGGCAACGTTTTACGACCCCGTCCGGCACGCCGGACGGGGTTTTTCATTATGGTTGCCGCAAAGCGCGCGATTCCCCTTCGCCAGTCGCCGCGTGCCGCCTCCGTCCCGCCTTGGCCACACTTTGGCCGCTTCGGCATAACGGCGCGCGGCGTGCGCAATGGCGGGCTACAATGTTGCGATTTATGAAAGGAACCGGCCGGAATGCCGGCCCATACCCTTCTGCCATGAACCAGCCTGCTTCCACCGCCGCCTCGAACAGCGCCGCCGGCTATACGCGCGGCGCGCTCCTGCCCCTGCTGCTGCCGTCGCGCATCCTGATACTCGACGGCGCGATGGGAACGATGATCCAGCGCTACAAGCTGGACGAGGCGCAATATCGCGGCGAGCGTTTCAAGGACTACGCGCGCGACATCAAAGGCAACAATGAATTGCTGTCGATCACGCAACCGCAGATCATCGGTGAAATTCACGAGCAGTATCTCGCCGCGGGCGCCGATATCATCGAAACGAATACGTTCGGCGCCACCACCGTTGCGCAGGCCGACTACGGCATGGAAGACCTCGTCGTCGAGATGAATCTTGCGTCGGCGAAGCTTGCGCGCGCCGCCTGCGACAAGTATTCGACGCTCGACAAGCCGCGCTTCGTCGCCGGCGCCATCGGGCCGACGCCGAAGACCGCGAGCATTTCACCGGACGTCAACGATCCGGGCGCGCGCAACACGTCGTTCGACGAATTGCGCGCGGCGTACTACCAGCAGGCGAAAGCCTTACTCGACGGCGGCGCCGATCTGTTCCTCGTCGAAACGATCTTCGATACGCTGAATGCGAAGGCGGCGCTGTTCGCGCTCGACCAGCTGTTCGAGGACACCGGCGAGCGTCTGCCGATCATGATCTCAGGCACCGTCACCGACGCATCGGGCCGCATTCTGTCCGGCCAGACCGTCGAGGCATTCTGGAATTCGCTGCGTCACGCGAAGCCGCTCACCTTCGGCCTGAACTGCGCGCTCGGCGCGGCGCTGATGCGCCCGTATATCGCCGAGCTCGCGAAGCTATGCGACACGTATGTCTCGTGCTACCCGAACGCGGGCCTGCCGAACCCGATGAGCGACACCGGTTTCGACGAGTTGCCCGCCGATACATCCGGTCTCCTGAAGGAATTTGCCGAAGCAGGGCTCGTGAATATCGCGGGCGGCTGCTGCGGCACGACGCCGGAACATATCGCCGCGATCGCGAAAGCGCTCGCCGAGGTCAAGCCGCGCAAGTGGCCGACCCAATACCGCGACGCGGCCTGAGCCCGTCGTTGCGACTGATGTGCCATTGATCCGCCGCTGATTCGCGACCGACACCTTCGCATTCATCTGCGACGCCAACCCACGCAACCCTGCAAGCCATGACCGACCATACGCTGCGCCTTTCAGGCCTCGAACCGTTCAACGTCACGTCCGGGACGCTTTTCATCAACGTCGGCGAGCGCACCAATGTGACGGGCTCGAAGGCGTTCGCCCGCATGATTCTCAACGGCCAGTTCGATGAAGCGCTGGCCGTTGCGCGCCAGCAGGTCGAAAACGGCGCGCAGGTAATCGACGTCAACATGGACGAAGCGATGCTCGATTCGAAAGCGGCGATGGTGCGCTTCATGAATCTGATCGCATCGGAACCGGACATCGCGCGCGTGCCGCTCATGATCGACTCGTCGAAGTGGGAGGTGATCGAAGCCGGCCTCAAGTGCGTGCAGGGCAAGGCGATCGTCAACTCGATCTCGCTGAAGGAAGGCAAGGACGCGTTCGTGCACCATGCGAAGCTGATTCGCCGCTACGGCGCGGCAGCCGTCGTGATGGCGTTCGACGAAAAGGGCCAGGCCGATACATTCCAGCGCAAAACCGAGATCTGCAAGCGTTCGTACGACGTGCTCGTCAACGAAGCGGGCTTTCCGCCCGAAGACATCATCTTCGACCCGAACATCTTCGCGGTCGCGACCGGCATCGAAGAGCACAACAACTACGCGGTCGACTTCATCAACGCGACCCGCTGGATCAAGCAGAACCTGCCGCACGCGAAGATCAGCGGCGGCGTATCGAACGTGTCGTTCTCGTTCCGCGGCAACGACCCGGTGCGCGAGGCGATCCACACCGTGTTCCTCTATCACGCGATCCAGGCGGGGATGGACATGGGCATCGTCAACGCGGGGCAGCTCGGCGTGTATGCGGAGCTCGACCCCGAGTTGCGCGAGCGCGTCGAAGACGTCGTGCTGAATCGCCGTGACGATGCGACCGACCGGCTGCTCGAAATCGCCGACAAGTTCAAGACCGGCGCCGCGAAGAAGGAAGAAAACCTCGAGTGGCGCAATCAGCCGGTCGAAAAGCGTCTCGCGCATGCACTGGTGCACGGCATCACGAATTTCATCGTCGACGACACCGAGGAAGCGCGCGCGCAGATCGCCGCGAACGGCGGCCGCCCGATCAATGTGATCGAAGGGCCGTTGATGGACGGCATGAATATCGTCGGCGACCTGTTCGGGCAGGGCAAGATGTTCCTGCCGCAGGTCGTGAAATCGGCGCGCGTAATGAAACAGGCGGTCGCCCACCTGATTCCGTTCATCGAGGAAGAAAAGAAGCAGCTGGCCGCGGTCGGCGGCGACGTGCGCGCGAAAGGCAAGATCGTGATCGCGACCGTGAAGGGCGACGTGCACGATATCGGCAAGAACATCGTGTCGGTCGTGCTTCAGTGCAATAACTTCGAAGTGGTCAACATGGGCGTGATGGTGCCGTGCAACGACATTCTCGCGAAGGCGAAAGTGGAAGGCGCGGACATCATCGGCCTGTCGGGACTCATCACACCGAGCCTCGAAGAAATGTCCTATGTCGCCTCCGAAATGCAGCGCGACGACTACTTCCGCGTGAAAAAGATTCCGCTGCTGATCGGCGGCGCGACGACCTCGCGCGTGCATACGGCCGTGAAAATCGCGCCGCACTACGAAGGGCCGGTCGTGTATGTGCCGGATGCGTCGCGTTCGGTGTCGGTCGCATCGAGCCTGCTGTCCGACGAAGGCGCGGCAAAGTATCTCGAAGACCTGAAAGCCGATTACGAACGCATTCGCCACCAGCACGCGAATAAGAAAGCGCAACCGATGGTCACGCTCGCGAAGGCGCGGGCCAACAAAACGAAGCTCGACTGGAGCGCGTATCAGCCGGTCAAGCCGAAGTTTATCGGCCGCCGCGTGTTCAAAAACTACGATCTGAACGAGCTCGCGAACTACATCGATTGGGGCCCGTTCTTCCAGACCTGGGATCTCGCCGGATCGTATCCGGCCATCCTCAACGACGACGTAGTCGGCGAATCGGCACGGCGCGTGTTCTCGGATGCGAAGTCGATGCTCGCACGGCTGATCCAAGGCCGCTGGCTCACCGCGAACGGCGTGCTCGCGCTGTTGCCGGCCAACACAGTCAACGATGACGACATCGAAATCTACACCGACGAATCGCGCAGCAAAGTCGCGCTCACGTGGCGTAATCTGCGCCAGCAGAGCGAGCGGCCGGTGGTCGACGGCGTGATGCGGTCGAACCGGTCGCTGGCCGATTTCATCGCGCCGAAAGACTCCGGCGTCGCCGACTACATCGGCATGTTCGCGGTCACCGCGGGCATCGGTGTCGATGCGAAGGAAAAGCAGTTCGAGCAGGATCACGACGACTACAGCGCGATCATGCTGAAGGCGCTCGCCGACCGCTTCGCGGAAGCGTTCGCCGAAGCGATGCACGCGCGCGTGCGCCGCGATCTGTGGGGTTATGCGGCTAACGAGTCGCTCGCCAACGATGAACTGATCGGCGAGAAGTATCGCGGCATCCGTCCTGCGCCGGGCTACCCGGCCTGCCCGGACCACCTCGTGAAGCGCGATATGTTCGACGTGCTGCAAGCGGGCGAAATCGGCATGAGCGTGACCGAGTCGCTCGCGATGCTGCCGGCCGCGAGCGTGTCGGGCTTCTACCTCGCGCACCCGGACAGCACGTACTTTTCGGTCGGCAAGATCGGCGAGGATCAACTGGACGACTACGCGCAGCGCATGGCGCTGTCGAAGGCCGACGCGCAGCGCGCGCTCGCGCCGCTGCTGTAACCGGTCACGCGGCGCGCGCCGGCCCGTATGCCCGGCGCGCGCGTCAGCTAGTGCTTTTCCCGGTCGACTATATCAACGCACAAAGACCGAATATTTCCGGCGGTTCAGTTTTCGGCTTTGTAAACTGCAGCGGCTCGATCTCGCCGGATGCGTCCGCAGGAACGCACGGCGCGACCGCCTTTGTATCGCGTTGCAACTGTCCCGGAGAAAATCGTATGAAGAAGCTGTCGCTGATGTTGATGGCCGTATCGCTTGCCGCCGGCACCGCACCGGCGTTCGCGCAAGGCGGATCGAGCTCGGTGAGCTCGTACTCGCCGCCGACCGAGCAGCACGTGAAGAAGCCGAAGCACAAGAAACAGAAAAACGGCGCGTCGGCGCCGGCCGCGGCGCCGCAAGGCGCAAGCGCGAGCCAGTAAGCAATGCGCCGCCGCAAAGCATGAAGCCCGCGTTGCATCGCTGCAAGGCGGGCTTCTTCACTATCGCATAGCGTGGCGTGCCGGTCAGTTCACGGCTACGCGCCGCCGTCAGACTCCCCAGACGATATCCGCGTTTTCCTTCTGCGCGGCGCGCAGCATATCGAGGAACGGATACGCGCGTTGCGCGAGGCCGATCGGGATTTCGTGAGGGTCGTGTCCCTCTTCGCCCTCGTGGAAATGGCCGTCGTGCTCCGCGCGCTCCTGCTTGTCGGTGACGATTGCCGCCTCGAGCTTCGTAATCGCGTCGCCCAGTTCGTCGTGCGTGATGACGCCGCGTTGACCGAGCCTCTTGCCGACAATACCGACCAGATACTGAGCGAGGTTCTCCAGCATCATCACATCCGGCGCGGCACGACACTTGAAAGTAATCAGCATGACCGTTCCCTTTTCGTTATGTTGAATCTCCCTCGCCGGCTGACGGCGCGGCTCACAGCGAAGCAGCCCTCCGCCGTGCACTTCTATTGGACATATTAGCACCTGCTAAAATCCGACCTGACGGAACAAGTCCGCCGCGCTGCGCGCGTACCCGCCGCACCCGCGCGGGCGGTGGCGCCACGCACAGCGCGCGGCGCGCGTGACTCGCGGCGATCCATTCGAGCCGCCGCTGTTTCCGCGCCAGACCTTCGGCACTCGTGCGCGCCGGGCGCTCGTCACGCCGCACTGGAAGTTGCCGCATTCGGCACAATCCTGTCTTACCCGACTGCCTCACTGGACACGCAACAAGCATGCTGCCTGCACATAAACACACTCTCGAAACCCTGCTCGCCGACCTGGTGAAGCAGATCGCCGCGGCCAACGCCGGCGCGTCCGAAGCCGCCTTCGTGGCGCCGGCGATTACCCTCGAACGTCCGAAGGTCGCCGCGCACGGCGACATCGCATGCAACGTCGCGATGCAGCTCGCCAAACCGCTGCGCGCGAATCCACGGCAGCTTGCGCAGCAGATCGTCGACGCGGTGCTCGCGCATCCGCAGGCGCAAGGCCTCGTCGACAGCGCGGAAGTGGCAGGCCCCGGGTTTATCAATCTGCGTATCGCGCCGGCCGCGAAACAGGCCGTCGTGCGCGAGGTGTTCGCCCAGCAGCGGGCCTTCGGCCGTTCGCAGCGCGAAGCGGGCAAGCACGTGCTGGTCGAATTCGTGTCGGCGAACCCGACCGGCCCGCTGCACGTCGGGCATGGCCGCCAGGCCGCGCTCGGTGACGCGCTGTCGAACGTGCTCGATGCGCAGGGCTGGGACGTGCATCGCGAGTTCTACTACAACGACGCCGGCGTGCAGATCCATACGCTCGCCGTGTCGACCCAGGCGCGCGCGCGCGGCCTGAAGCCCGGCGACGCAGGCTGGCCGGAATCCGCCTACAACGGCGAATACATCGCCGACATCGCACGCGACTACATGCACGGCGAGACCGTCGCCGCGCGCGACGGCGAGCCGGTCAAGGGCGCGGGCGACATCGAAGACCTCGAAGCGATCCGCCGCTTCGCGGTCGCCTATCTGCGCCACGAACAGGATATGGACCTGCAGGCGTTCGGCGTCGAGTTCGACCAGTACTACCTCGAATCGTCGCTGTACAAGGAAGGGCGCGTCGAACAGACAGTCGATGCGCTGGTCGCGGCCGGCAAGACGTTTGAAGAAGGCGGCGCGCTGTGGCTGCGCACGACCGACGACGGCGACGACAAGGACCGCGTGATGCGCAAGCAGGACGGCACCTACACGTACTTCGTGCCGGACGTCGCGTACCACGTCGCCAAGTGGCAGCGCGGCTTCACGAAGGTGATCAACATCCAGGGCTCGGACCACCACGGCACGATCGCGCGCGTGCGCGCCGGCCTGCAGGGCCTCGGCATCGGCATTCCGCAGGGCTACCCGGACTACGTGCTGCACAAGATGGTCACGGTGATGCGCGACGGCGAGGAGGTGAAGATCTCCAAGCGCGCCGGCAGCTATGTCACGGTGCGCGATCTGATCGAGTGGTCGGGCGGCGCCACGCCCGGCCAGGAAACCGCGCCGGACCTGCTCGACGAAGAGACGATCCGCCGCGGCCGCGATGCGGTGCGCTTCTTCCTGATCTCGCGCAAGGCGGACACCGAGTTCGTGTTCGATATCGATCTCGCGCTCAAGCAGAACGACGAGAACCCGGTGTACTACGTGCAATACGCACACGCGCGCATCTGCTCGGTGCTCGGCGAATGGAAAGCGCGCTTCAATGCGGACGAAGCGGTGCTGCCGTCGGTCGACCTCGCGCCGCTGTCGAGCGAGCGCGCGATGGCGCTGCTGCAAAAGCTCGCGGAATTCCCCGACATGCTCACGCACGCGGCCGACGAGCTCGCGCCACACACGGTCGCGTTCTACCTGCGCGATCTCGCGGGCGAATTTCACTCGTTCTACAATGCCGAACGCGTTCTGGTCGACGATGAAGCGGCCCGCAATGCGCGCGTCGCACTGCTTGCCGCCACGCGCCAGGTGCTCGCGAACGGCCTTGCGATCATCGGCGTGTCGGCCCCCGCCAAGATGTAAATTCGACTCGCCCGCGCGACCCGCTTATGCGACCATAACGCGCGACCGCCGCCAGGCGAAGACGGCAACGGCTTGATAAGCCGTTGCCGTCGCTATAATCGACGGTCATTCAAGTTTTCCTTTTGCAGGTGATTCAGACAATGGCAAAGCCACGCCGCACAACGAAGCAGTCGAAGCAATCCGGGGGAACGTTTCTCGGCATCGTGCTGGGCCTGATCGTCGGCCTGGCCATCGCGGTGGTGGTCGCGCTGTACATCACGCGTGCGCCGACGCCATTCGTCGCGAAGGTCGCGCCGCCCGCCGCGTCGGATGCCGGCGCCAGCCAGCCGCAATACGATCCGAACCGGCCGCTGCAGGGCAAGAGCCCGGGCCAGCCGGTGCCGCAAGCCGCGCAGCCCGCGCCGCCGAATACCGCGCCGGGGCAGACGAACAATCAGACGCAATCGTCGGGCATTCTCGACGAGCCGCAAATCGTCGAAGTGCCGCCGGCCGCCAGCGGCGCCGCGCCGAACCCCAATGCGTCAGGGGCCGCCGTCGCCGGTGCGAAGAAGCCCGCTTCGAGCGCGCCTGGCGGCACGAGCGGGGCAACGGTTGCCAACGTCGCGCCGCAGGCAAAGCCCGGCGCGTCGGCCCCGCCGTCCGCCACCGACGCAAACACCGGCTATCTGCTGCAGGTCGGCGCCTACAAGACGTCCGCCGATGCCGAGCAGCAGCGCGCACGGCTCGCGTTCCAGGGCTTCGAATCGAAGGTCACGCAGCGCGATGCCGGCGGTGTCACGTACTATCGCGTGCGGATCGGGCCGTTCTCGAAGTTCGAGGACATGAATTCCACGCGTCAGCGCCTGTCGGACGCGGGTATCGACACCGCCGTCATCCGTTTTACCAGGCAGTAATACGCTGTACGAATACGTGCGCGACGCGCTGAACCTTCGGCGCGCACCCGCAGTCTCATGCACGGCAAACGCCTGCCGTCCGTCGCAGCGCTCACGGTGACAGGCTCATGACGCCAGCCGTCCAACCGTCAACGCTACTTCCCGATTGGGATCACAAGACATGAAAAAGCTGCTTAGCCTACTTTGCCTCTCGCTCGGTATCGTCGCTGCCACGGCAAGCGCCAGTCCGGCCGCGCCGGTTGCCGGCAAGGACTACACCGTGTTGTCGTCGCCGCAGCCGGTCGAAGTACCGGCCGGCAAGATCGAAGTGATCGAGTTCATGTGGTACGGCTGCCCGCACTGTAACGAGTTCGACCCGTATCTCGAAGACTGGATCAAAAAGCAGGGGCCGGACGTCGTGTTCAAGCGCGTGCCGGTTGCCTTCCGCGACGACTTCATCCCGCATTCGAAGCTGTATCACGCGATCGACGCGCTCGGCCTCGCGCAGGAGTTGACGCCGAAGATCTTCCACGAGATCCACGTCAACAAGGACTACCTGCTCACGCCGGAAGCCCAGGCGGCATTCCTGTCGAAGAACGGCGTGGACCCGAAGAAGTTCATGGACGCGTACAACTCGTTCTCGACGCAAACCGCGCTGCAACGCGACAAGAAGCTGCTCGACGACTACAAGATCGACGGCGTGCCGACGCTGGCGATTCAGGGCAAGTATGAAACCGGCCCGGCGCAGACCAACAGCCTGCCGGGCACGCTGCAGGTGCTCGACTATCTGGTCGGCCAGGTTCGCGCGAAGAAGATGTAACGCGCGGTATCGCGACGCGCTGGTATGAGCACACCGCAAAAGGTTTTCATCACCGGCGCGTCGAGCGGCATCGGCCTCGCGCTCGCGGCCGAATATGTGCGGCGCGGCGCGATCGTCGGCCTCGTCGCACGGCGCGCCGACGCACTCGAGCGTTTCCGGCAAGCCCACCCTCATCATCCGATCTCGATCTATCCGGCCGATGTCCGCGACGCCGACGCGCTTGCGGCCGCCGCGAAGCGTTTCTTCGACCAGTACGGCTGCCCCGACATCGTGATCGCGAATGCCGGCGTCAGCCGCGGCGCCGTCACCGGCCTCGGCGACCTGAAGACCTTTCGCGACGTGATGGACATCAACTACTTCGGCATGGTCGCCACCTTCGAGCCGTTCGCGTCCGCGATGGCTGCTGCGCGCAAGGGGACGCTGGTCGGCGTATCGAGCGTCGCGGGGGTGCGCGGGCTGCCGGGTTCGGGCGCATACAGTGCATCGAAAGCCGCGGCGCGCACCTATCTGGAAGCGTTGCGCGTCGAAATGCGGCCGCGCGGCGTCAAGGTCGTCACGATCGCGCCGGGCTTCATCCGCACGCCGCTCACCGCGCGCAACCCGTACCGGATGCCGTTTCTGATGAATGTCGAGCGCTTCGCGCACCAGGCGATCGATGCGATCGACCGCAAGAAGCGCTTTGTCGTGCTGCCGTGGCAGATGCGCTTCGTCGCGATGATGTTGCACATCACGCCACGCTGGCTCTACGATGCGGCGATGGAAAAGGCGCCGCACAAGCCGCGCGCGGCCGCCGATTAAACGTCAGCCGGCAGCATCCAAAAGCGGCCACCGCAGTCAACGAAGGTCCACTGGGTGGTCGCCGCAGCAACCGTCCAATAAGCTTTTGCGAACGTGGCAGCGCAATCGGGCGATCTTCAGCACAATATCAGCCGCCCACCGCCGTCGCCGCAGCCGTCTGCGAGCGGCGCGGCACGCAAGCCACGTTGCCAGATCACGATCGTTCCGGGAGATGTCATGCGCTTCACGCCGTCCGCCGCTGCCGTATTTGCCGCCGTCCTGTTCGCTGCGCCCGCGCTCGCGCTGGCCAAGCCGCTGACCGTCTGCACCGAAGCGAGCCCGGATGGCTTCGATATCGTTCAGTTCAATTCGCTCGTCACGACCAACGCGTCAGCCGACGTGATCTTCAATACGCTCGTCGACTTCGACGAAGCGACGAAAAAGGTCGTGCCGGGACTGGCCGATAAATGGCAGATCAGCGCGGACGGCCTCACGTACACGTTCCGTCTGCGCCCGAACGTATCGTTCCAGACGACCGGCTATTTCAAGCCGACGCGGCCGCTCGACGCGGACGACGTCGTCTTCACGTTCAGCCGCATGCTCGACGATAGCAACCCGTGGCACAAGGTGGTCGGCGCAAACGGCTTTCCGCATGCGCAATCGATGGGCCTCGCGAAGCTCGTCAAGTCGATCACCAAGGTCGACAACCAGACGGTCAAGATCGAACTGACCGAGCCGAACGCGCCGTTCCTGTCGGTGCTGACGATGGGCTTCGCGTCGATCTATTCCGCCGAATACGCAGACCAGTTGCTGAAAGCCGGCAAGACGAACGACCTGAACGCGCAGCCGATCGGCACGGGGCCCTTCATGCTGAAGAGCTATACGAAGGACGCGGTGATTCGCTACGACGTGAACCCGGCCTACTGGGGACCGAAGCCGAAGATCGACCGGCTGATCTACGCGATCACGCCGGACGCCACGGTGCGCGCGCAGAAGGTGAAGGCCGGTGAATGCCAGATCGCGCTGTCGCCCAAACCGCTCGACATCGCCGACGCGAGAAACAACCCGTCGCTGAAGGTGGAGCAAACGTCGGCGTTCATGACCGCGTTCGTCGCGCTCAATACCGGGAAGAAGCCGCTCGACAACCAGAAGGTGCGCGCCGCGCTGAATATGGCGTTCGACCGGACCACATATCTGAAAGCGGTGTTCGACAACACCGCGACGCCCGCGACGAACCCGTACCCGCCGAATACCTGGAGCTACGACAAGGCGGTGAAGCCATGGCCGTACGATGTTGCGAAGGCAAAGAAGCTGCTTGCCGACGCGGGCTACCCGAACGGCTTTTCGACCACGATCTGGGTGCGCCCGACGGGCAGCGTGCTGAACCCGAACCCGAAGGCCGGCGCGGAATTGCTGCAGGCGGACTTCGCGAAGATCGGCGTCAAGGCCGACGTGAAGGTGATCGAGTGGGGCGATCTGATCAGGGAAGCGAAGCAGGGCCATCATGACACGCTGTTCATGGGCTGGGCCGGCGACAACGGCGATCCGGACGACTATCTCACGCCGCTTTTCAGCTGCAACGGCGTGACATCGGGCATCAACTTCTCGCGCTTCTGCGACCCCAATCTCGACAAGCTGATCGATCAGGGCAAGCGCACATCCGATCAGGCGAAGCGCACGCAGGCCTACGAGGCGGCCCAGCAGATCATTCACGATGAAGCGCTGTGGATTCCGCTTGGCTATCCGACCGCGACCGTGATCACGACCAAGAACGTCAGCGGATACCAGGTGAGCGCATTCGGACGGCAGAACTTCGCGACGGTCAGCGTGCAGTAGCGCAATCGCCGCCCTTCCGGAAAAACAGGCCCGCGTGTTCGGCACGCGGGCTTTTTTTGCGCCGCCGATCTGTAAAACCGTGTGCGATCCTGTAGCACTACGTATGTAGTGCCCTTGTGCGTCTGTCCCAACCTAGACTCTGCGTGCGGAATCGGCAGGTCGCGCGAACGCACGGCTGCCGCTGCTGCAAATCATAACTTTCGATTAACGCATTGCCCTGTTAGAGGATTCGCACATGCAAGCCACGTTCGATAGCCGTTCGTTTGAGACGCTCCACAACAACGCGTGGAATTCGGCCCGATCGGTTACCCAGTCCCGTTCATTCGATTCTTTCGCCGCGTCGTCCCGCTCGATCAACCCGTATGGCGCGTCGCGCGCATTCAGTCAGCCGTCCGGCTATCCACAGACGTCGCGCGCGATGGCGTCGTTCAGCTCCCACGCGTATTCGACGCCGCAGCGCAGCGATTATGGCCGTATGCAACAGGCGTCGATGACAAACTTCTCGCGGGAAGTCGTGCGAACGCCGGATGGCGGCATGATGTCGAAGACCTCGTTCACCCGCGTGCAGCAACCCGCGAATCAACGTGACTACGGTCACGATCGGCACGGATACGACAACGGTTCCGATCGGCACGGCCGCGACATCGATGAACGATGCTGGAACAATCGATCCGGCCAGACATCACACCTGCCGATGTCGGTCACCTCAAAAGGTGACGACCTGAATGTCCGCATGGGCAACAACACGACGCTCGAAACGAAGAAGTCCGACTCCGACCTTTTTATCAATACGAAGACGAAAGACGGTCACGACGTGTCGATCTCGTCGAAAGGCGATCCGCACGCAAGCCTGTCCGTCGACGGCAAGCAGATCGCGACGGGCGATTACAAGGACCCGTTCCGCGTGCAGGTCGACGGCAACAACATCACGATGATTCCGGAAGCCAAAAAGAATAACAACGGGCCGGCGCCGTATCTGGACAAGGCCGTGATTCAACAGAAAGATGGGTCGATGTACGTGATGGACCATCTGAGCCAGGCAGACAAGTCGTCGAAACCGACGTACCGCGAAGTCACGAACGGCAGCGAAAAGAGCCAGTACCAGCAGATCGCCAACAACGCGCATACCGCAACGTACAGCAACGGGCAGATGATCGACTCGACCACGCATAAGCCGATTACGAACGCCGATATCAACGCACATTGATCGACGCATCGGAGCCCGTACAGGGCTCTGTCTCTTTTCGACCGGAGTCGTGGGCTCCACGCCGGACGCCAGCCTCGTGGCCGTCCGGCCACACGCATACGCATACGCACACGCACACGCATACGCATACGCATACGCACACGCATACGCACACGCACACGCACATGCACATGCACATGCAGCAGCGAACTTCACGGCGCATCGACCCGCGCGCGAGGCAAGTGACACACTCGCGCGCCATCCGCTAATCCCGATCGAGCAACGCCGCCCGGAACCGGCGCGCGCGCTGGATAGCGTCATCGCGTCCGATCGTTTCGCGCTGCAATTGCAGCGACGCTCCCGACACATCGTCGGCCGCATTCGAGCGCTCGCGCATCGCCAGCGCAAGCGCGCGATGCAGCGCTGGCGTGCGGTCGTCGTGCCAGCGCAATGCTTCACGCCAGAGCTGCCCGGCGCGCCTGTCATGGCCGCATGACTGCAAGATCGACTGGCGTTGCGCGTCATGCCGGCGTATTTCCGCGCGGCGCTGGTCAACCTGCGCGTCGGCCCGCTGCAACGTTTCGCGCGCCAGATTGAGCGCGCGCCGTTTGCGTTCCACGCGCAACGCGCGAACGCGCGCAAGCATCCGCCATAGCTGCGCGTTGCGCTTCGCGTCGCCGCTCATCGCGCCGGCGCACCGCACAATGCGTGCAGCATCGAACGCGTCGCCTGCACCGGACAATGCTCGTCATGGCGCTGGCGCAGAAACCGCACGATCTCCGGATACCGGTCGATCGCGAGATCGCTGGCCGCGTCGCTGCCGCGCTGGTACTCGCCGATCTGCAGCAGCAGTTCGAGCTCCTGATAGCGGCTCATCCATCCACGCACCCGGTCCGCCTCGGCCCGGTGAGCCGCATCCGTCACGCGCGTCATCACACGGCTCTTGCTCTTCAGGATGTCGATCGCCGGATAATGGCCCGCGCCGCCGAGTTTGCCCGACAGCTGAATATGCCCGTCGAGCAGCGAGCGCGCTTCCTCGGCAATCGGATCGGAAAGATCTTCATCTTCCGCCAGCACCGTGAAGAATGCGGTCACGCTGCCTTCGCGCGTCAGCCCCGCCGATTCGATCAGCTTCGGCAACTCCGCGAACACGCGCGGCGGATAGCCGCGGCGCACCGGCGGCTCACCGACCGCCAGTCCGACTTCGCGCAGTGCGCGCGCATAGCGCGTCAGCGAATCGAACAGCAACAGCACGCGCCGTCCGCTTGCGCGCAAACCGCTCGCAACCGCACAGGCGAGTTCAGCCGCCTTCAGCCGCTCGGCTGCCGGCCGCTCGGAGGTCGAAGCCACCACTACCGCAGATGCGCGCCGCCCGGACAAATGATCGTGGATAAACTCGGACACCTCGCGGCCGCGCTCGCCGATCAGCGCAACGACGATCGCATCGACCTGCGCGCCGTTCGCGATCATGCCCATCAACGTGCTCTTGCCGCCGCCCGCCGGCGCGAAAATGCCGACCCGCTGCCCGACGCCGCACGTGAGCAGCCCGTCGATCGCGCGTACGCCGGTCACGAACGGCTGCGCGATCACCGGCCGTTCGAGCGGGTTGATGCTGGCAAGCGACATGCCGCGTTGCAGCGCGCTCGCCTCGCGCGGCGCCGGGCCGCCGTCGAGCGGACGCCCGAGTCCGTCGACCGTGCGCCCGAGCATATCGAGCGCATCGAACTGCCCCCACGCGAGGCCGCAGCCGTGCACCTGCGTGATATTCGACAGACCGGCGAGGCCGTCGAGCGGCATCACGAGCGCGCCGTCGTCGATAAAACCGACCACTTCGCCCATTTGCGTGTCGAGCGTATCGGGACGCACGAGGCGCACCATCTCGCCGATCCGCAACGACACGCCGACCGCGCGCACCACGACGCCGCGCGCTTCGGCGACTCTGCCATACAGCGTCGGCTCACCGCTGAGCACCGGCGCGAGATGCTGGAACGTTTTCATGCGCGCCGCTCAGGCTGGAGAAAGCGTGCAGATCGTCTGCACACTGAAGTTATCGAGCGGAATCTCTTCGATCGCCAGCGCGTCGATGCGAATGCCGAAAGTCTTCAGATGCCGGCGCAGATGCGGACGCAACACCGCGGTCGTAACCAGCACACGCACCCCTTGCGCGTATGCGTCGCTGAACGCGCGCTGCAGGTGTTCGAGTTCATCGACACCGAGCACGCAAACCGGCTCGCCGTCCGGACCGCTGCGGATCCGGTCTTCGAGTTCCGCCTCCCACGACGGCTCGAACACCGCCGCGTCGATGCGCCATGCGTCGAGATCCGCGTAGCGGCGTGCGAGACGCGCACCGAGCGCGATGCGCGCGTCGCGCACCATCCGGTCGACGCTGCGCTCGCCATCCGGAATACGGATGACGGCTTCGAGAATCGCGCGCAGATTGCGGATCGGCACGCGCTCTTCGAGCAACCGGCGCAGCACGCTGGCAAGCAGGACGGGACCGACCGCCTGATCGATCTGCCCCGCGAGTTCGCGAAACTCGATACCGATCTGATTGATCAGGAAGCGCGCCTCCTGCGTGCCCATGCACTCCGCCGCGGTCTGCTCGCAGACGTCGGCCAGATGCGCGCACAACGCTTCTTCGACGCTTGCCTTGCCGATCTGCGGATCGTCAAGCGACGCCGCCTCGGCGCTCTTGATCCATACGGCCTTCGGCGCGCCCGGGCTATAGCCCGCTATGCCTTCCATCGTTATCTGCGACTCGCCGCCGCTCACGAGCACGTGAGCAGCGACCAGCGTGCCGCTTGCGTACGGCACCTCGTCGATATCGATGATGTAGCGCTCGGCGTCGAGTCGCGCATCGCGCTGCAACGCGAGCCCCGGAAACGGCAGGCCGAGGCGCGTCATCAGATCGCGCCGCACCTTGCCGAGCTGCGCATCGAAGAGCCGCGGACGCAACGCTTCATATGCATTGGCCCCCAGGCGCAAGCGCAGAATCGCACTGGTGCCGAGCTCGACGTCGTCCAGAATGCGCTGCGTATAGTTGCCGCCGTCGCGCGTCATCGCCGGCATGAACGGCCGCTGCGTGCGTTCCAGCGCCGCGGCCTGCCGCATCATCAGGATCGACAGTCCGATCAGCGCGCCGCCCGCCAGCGCGAACTGCACATGCGGAAAGCCGGGGATCGCGCCTAGCGCAAAACAGCCGACGCCCGCCATCGCCAGCGCCTTCGGATGCAGCGACAGCTGCCGGAAAATGTCGCCGCCGAGGTTGGTCGGCGCGCCGCCCGACGATACGCGCGTGACCAGCAGGCCCGCCGCGATCGATACGATCAGCGACGGGACCTGCGAAACGAGACCGTCGCCGACGGTCAGAATGGTGTACGTATGCAGCGCGTCGCTGAACGACATGCCGCGCTGCGCAATGCCCACCGCCAGACCGCCCGCAATGTTGACAAGCGCGACGACGAGCCCGGCCACCGCGTCGCCCTTGACGAACTTCATCGCACCGTCGAGCGAGCCGTAGAAATAGGTCTCGCGCTCCAGTTCGCCGCGCAGCCGCCCGGCCTCGTGCGGCGCGATCAGGCCGCTGCGCAGATCGGCATCGATGCTCATCTGCCGGCCGGGAATGCCGTCCAGCGTAAAGCGCGCGGACACTTCAGCGACGCGATCGGCTCCCTTCGCCACCACGATAAACTGAATTGCGGACAGCACGACGAACACGACAATGCCGACCGCGACGTTGCCGCCGACCACCATCTCGCCGAACGCGCCGATGATGTCGCCCGCATGCGCGTAGAGCAGGATCATCTTCGTCGATGCGATCGCAAGCGCGAGGCGCAGCAAGGTCGTCACGAGCAGCAGCGACGGAAAGCTCGACAATTGCGCGGCCTTCGTGACGTAGATGGTCGTGCTCAGCATCACGAAGCTCGCGCAGAAGCTCACGCAGATAAAGAAGTCGAGCATGAACGCCGGCACCGGCAGGATCAGCAGCACGAGCACCGACAGAATGCCGACGCCGACCGCGAGGTCGGCATGGCGCCCGAGCAGTCCGGGCACATCCAGACGCGTCCAGATCGAACGGTTTTGCATCGGCTTTGACATATCAGCGGCTCAATTCTCTATGTAGCGCGCGGCGGCGGCCCTTCACGTGCGGGTCGCCTTCGCTGTCGCGGTATTCACGTTTGATTTCTTCCTTGTCCATGCGCAGCCTGCGCCGCCACAGCACACGCTGCATCACGAAGTCGGCGATGGCGGGCGCCAGCTGCGACGCGGCCATCATCGCGAGCAGCGACGCGCTCGATACGCCGATGTCCGCGAGCAGCATCGGCAGCGACAGCGTGAATGAAGGCACGAGCTGCGCGCACCACTTCACGAACGCATACCAGAACACGGCCAGCAAAATCGTGAACTGCGCGAGCGCAATCAGGGTATCGACGATCACCCGCGTGCTGAAAATATTCTTCAGGCCCGACACCGGGTTCAGACGCTTCAGATCGGGCGTCGCGCGTTTCCATGCAATGACGCCGCGCGTCTGCGCGACTTCCGGCACGACCGCCGCCAAAATGCCGGCGCCCAGCGTGACCAACGCCGCGGGCAGCAACGCGGCAAGCGACGACACCACTTGCGCGGATCGCTCGACAAAACCGCGTGCTTCATCGATGCCGGTCACTTCCAGAATCAGCGTTTGAAAGAGCTGATACAGGTGCGACGACTCGATCACGAGAAAGAGCCACCAGATCAGCCCGCTTGCCGCGGCGCTCGCGTGCACGCTCTTCGCGATGTCGCCATCCTTGATCGCCTTGCTCAGGCGCTGCGGGGTCGGTGCTTCGGTCTTGTCGCTCATCGCAGCATCAGGCTCTGTCTGAAGATGATCGCCAGCCGTTCGACAAACACCGGCACGCAGGACATCGCCGCGAATGAAATCACCATCGCCTTTACCGTGCGCGCCGTCGTAAACGGGTTGAGCCGCTTCACGTGCCGCGACATCAGGCCGAGCGACAGGTCGACCATCATCATCAGACCGATGAGCGGCATCGCAAGCCGCACGCCTTCGGCGAACGACGCGGCCACGCGCGCGGCCGAAATCTGCTGGAACAGCTGCTCCAGATTCACGCGTGACGCGCCGGGCGGGCAGATCGCCCACGCGTCGGCGAAGAAGCCGCATACGAAGCGCAGCCCCGCTCCGGTGAAGAACGTAAGCGCGGCAAACTGCGTAAACAGCGTTTCGAACAGCGCGGATTCCTGCTGGAAGTTCGGGTCGTAGACCGCCGCGATCGAGTAACCGCCTTGCTGATCGAGCAGCGCGCCCGCGCATGACGCGACGTGAAACACCGCGCCTAGCAGCAGGCCGAGTGCGACACCCACCAGCGCTTCCATCAGCGCCGCAAGAATGAACGGCGCCGGCGCGCCCGCTTGCAACGGCAGCACGGCGAATAGCAGCACGAGCGGCACGCGCAGCTTCGTGCCGAGCGAGTCGCCGAACGCGAACGGTACGAGGCTGAGCGCCACCGCGGGTCGAATCGAGCAGAACGCGAGTCCCTCGAGATAGCCGAAGACATTCATGGTCAATGCACGCGGCCCGCGGCAATAAACTCGAACACATGTTCGAGAAAACGCGTCACTTCGCGGCTAGCCCACGGCGCGGTGACGATCAGCGTCATGCCGACGCAAATGATCTTCGCGCCGTACGGAAGCGTCTGGTCCTGAATCTGCAGAATGGACTGGACGAGGCCGAGCAGCAGACCCACACCGGTCGCGACCGCGAGCGCGGGCAGCGACAGCCAGAACACGAGCAACAGCGCGTCGCTGGAAAGCGACGTGAGCGACGGAAACGAACTCATTTGATGTAACTGATGATCAGCCCGTGAATCAGCCGCGAGATGCCGGACACGGAGACCAGCACGAATAGTTTGAGCGGAATCGATACCGTGCTCGGCGACAGCATCATCATGCCCATCGCGGTCAACACGTTGGCCACCACCAGATCGATCACGAGAAACGCGATGTACAGCAGAAACCCCGCCTCGAAACCGCTCGAGATTTCGCTGATCAGAAACGCGGGAATCAGCAGCGAGAAATCGGTTTCCTGCGCATCGCGCTCGGGGTCGATCCGCTTGACCGCATTCACCAGAAAGGCACGCTCGGATGGCCGCGAATGCGCGTACAGAAACTCGCCGAGCGGACCGCGCACCGCCTTGATCGTCTCCGCCATGCCGGGCATCGCGCCGCTTTCGAGCCGCTCGTCGAGCGACAGCTCCGCGCCGATCTTCGACATCACCGGCGCCATCACGACGAGCGTCGCCGCGATCGCGAGACCGGCGATCGCGGTGTTGCCGGGCGCCTGCTGCACGCCGAGCGCCGAGCGCAGCAACGTCAGTACGATGCTGAACTTGGTGAACGACGTGACCATCACGACGATAAACGGCATCAGACCCAGCACCGCCATCAGTCCGATGATCGAGATCGGGTCCAGCGGCGCGTTCATGCGTCGGCATCCGGATTCGCGCGGTGCGGCAGGTCCGTGATGCGCACGCCCAGTGCGTCGTCGATATCGATCAGCTCGCCGCGCGCGAACGGCACGCCCTGGCACAGCAGGGTCACCGCGCGCTCCCGCACCGGTATCCGCAATGACAGGATCGAACCCGCACGCAGATGGGTCAACTCATGCACCGACAGCGAGACGGTGCCGAGCACCGCATCGAACGCAAAGGTCAGCGCGTCGACGGCGATAAACTCGCTGGTCATTTCCGGTTGATCCTTTTCATCGTCGATCAGGGGACGCTCTACCAAGATTTCCTCTCCAGAGATTTGCAGCAGAATGCGGCGCGCGCCATGTCGCAACGGCACGCGCAAGTAATACGACGCACGCTCGAGCAGCAACGCATCGCCGGGTCTGATGCGGCGCAAGCGCGTGAGCGACAGCGAAGGGCCGGCCATGCATAGCGGCACCGGCACCCGCAGACGCCTGCCCAACCCGTCGACGCCGGCCGCCGGCGCGGGGCGACGCCGCAACCATTGATCGACCGCTTCGCAATGAAACGAAAAATGCGCGGCGCGTCCGCTTTGCACCTGCGTGACCGACATTCCATAAACGCCGGCTGGCGGCATCGCATCGAATGCGATGTGCCGAAGCTCGAATGAGAACCCGAATGCGCCCTCGAGCGCGGACAGCCAGTCCTCCAGTGCATCTGCGACGAGTGCGCGCGCGTCGGCGTCCTCGCGCGGCAACGGACGCGCGGGCAATTCGGGCAGCAATGCCCGTGCATCGCAATCGAGCGTGAACGGCTGTCCGGATGCCGTGCCGACGAGCCTGAGCGGATAGCGCGCCCGGCATGTCTCGAACTGCAACAGATAGCGGCGCACGCCGACACGCACCGGCCAGGGCGCGGCGAAATGCAGCGCCGCTACGTTCAGACGCTCGGCGTCGGCTTGCGTGAGACGGCTCATACCGATGAGCGGATTCACGGCGCGTCTCCCTCGTGTGCACCGTGCGTGGTCCGCCCGTGCTGAACATCGCGCGCGTTGCGCGCACGCGGGCCGATCGCATCGATCACGTCGCGCAGTCCCCGCTCCACTACCGCAAACTGTCTGTCGACGGCCTCGTCGAGACCGCGGTACTCGCCCAGCATCGCACCGATCGCATCGCGGATACCGCGTTCCAGCGCACTTAATTGCATGCGCAAGCTGCCGTCAATCACGCCGCGCTCCGTTTCGACGATGCACGAATGAGGCGGCAAGCCGGCATCTGCCAGTACGGTAAACAGCGGCGCGGCGAGTTCCTGTTCGAGCCGCGCGATCAGACGCTTCGCTTCGCGATAGTCGACATTCGATACGCGCAGCGACATCACCTGCTGCGAACGCGATGCGGCAATGCAGCGGCGCAACTGGTTTGGCAACGCCGCCGCCGGCGGCAGCTTGCCGATGATCAGCACGAGCGCATCCAGTGCGACGCGCACGAGGCGTTCCTCCACGCAGCGCGCGACAAACGATGCAGCCGCATGCGGCATCGCAAAGTCGCGGACCGCTGCGGCACGCCCCGCGTCGTAGCCTCGCCGCCACGCGCGGCGTTTCATTTCGCGTACACGCGCGGCGAGGCGCGATGTCTCGCGCGCCGCATCGTTCGCGCGCGCGTCATCGAGCGCGCGCAGATCCTCCAGTTCGACGAGATCGGCCGCCGACACGTAGCCGTCCGATTCGATGCGCCAGTTTCCTTTCTTGCAGATCAGCACGCTTCACCCCGCATCAGTTGCCATGCGTCGTCGACGAGCGCGCGCGCAGCCTCGATGGTTATATCGACGGCACGAAAACGCTGCGCGGCATCGACGACCTCACGCGGCATGCGCAGACGCAGCCACATGTGCTGCACTTCACCGCCGTCGCTCAGCCCGCGAAGCGACAACGCGAGCCCCGCGGCGGTCATCGCGCGGCGGTCGAAGAAATCGAGCGGCGCGCCGACCGGCAGATCGTCCGCATCACCGCGCGCGTGTTGTTGAATCTTGCGCAGTACGTGCGGGGCGACGTTTCTCGCGAACGCGAGATGCGCCGACCCCGCTACGACGCGGCGCAGCGAACGCGAACACGCGAGCGCGGCGCTGACGCGGAACAGGCGCGCGCATGCGGCACGCGGCAAGGCGCCGACACACGGCAGCGTTTGCGTGAAATCGATACGACCCAATTGCGGGTATTCGGCGATCAGCCGCGTGCTCGCTTCAGCAAGCGCACGTTCGCCGCGAATCGGTGTGTCGCGCATCAACCAGCTGTGATGCGCCCATTTGCCGATCGACAACGCGGATAGAGCCGTCATCGCGTGTCTCCTTTCGCTTGCGCGGCCAGTGGCGCTTTGCCGTCGGCTTCAGAGGCCGGTGCGCGGCGGCGCCGGCCGCGCCCTGAAAACGCGGATGAAAATGAGCGGATGCCGCGACGCCATACCCACACCGACATACTGAGCAACATCACACCGGCCGCGATCGCAAGCAGCACGAGCGTTGCGCTCGCATGTTCGTCGCGTTCGCGCTCTGTCGCGCAGGCGCTGCCGCCGCCGCATGCGTCGGCGGCGACGAGCACCGGCGTGACGGGAATCAGCGTCAGGTTCACGCGATCGGGCGTGAGTCCCTCGACGCCGCCCGCGACGAGCGCGCGAATCCTGTCGCGCATCAGCTCGAGGTTGTAGTCGGTGCGATAACGCAGCATCACCGATGCGGACGGCGGCGTGACGAGGCCGAGCACCGGGTCCCGCTCGGGCTGCACGATATGCACGCGTGCAACCAGCACGCCATCGATTTTCTCCAGCGTTTCCGAAAGCTCCTGCGATACGCCGAAGATGAAGCGAACCCGGTCTTCGTCCGGATTCGAAATGAGCCCCTGACGGCTGAACAGTTCGCCGAGATTCGCGTGGCCGCTGCGCGGCAGCGCATACGCACCCGCCAGCTCAGTCGCGGCGACCGCGTCGCGACTGTCGACCGACACGGTCCACGTCTTGTCGGGATTGCGCTGTTTGGCGCCTTCGATACCGTGACGACTCAGCACCGCGACGATGCGATTCGCCTGGTCTTCGTCGAGCCCTTCGAATAGCGACGTCTTGCAGCCGGCGAGCAGCACGAACGACAGCACGATCAGCAGGCGCCGCATCAATTGCCTCGCGCCAATGTCTGCACGCCGTTGGTAAAGTGGTCGGCTACTTTCTTGTACAACTGCAGCGCCTCCGCATTCATGTTGATATGCGTGCGCAGCCTGAACACATCGGCGGGCTTCAACGCGCCGCCCAGCACGCGCTGGACTTCCTGATCCAGATTCTCGGTCGATGCCCGGGAGCCTTCTTCGGCACGCTCGATCCATGCGACGCTGCGCGACGCCGCGTCGTCGGTGAATGCGCTGCGGCGCGCGTCGGCCGAGGCGACCGGCGGCCCGGAGAGCGGGTCGCCGAGGGGGTACGGGGCGGCGCCGGCTGCGTCGAATGATGGCGTCGCCGGCTGAACTTCGGGAATAGTCACTGCAATGGCGGGAATGTGCGGCACCATCTTGTTCTCTTCAATGAGTGTTCTGCGGTGAAAGCATGGACGTTCGAACCGGGCACGGACCATCCGGATGCCCGGGCTGCCGAGGCGCCCCGTTCAGGGCGCCCCAACCCCTTGCGGGAGAAAAAGCGGGCTTAGCGCAACAGCGCCATCACCGACTGATTGCGGCTCTGCTCGAGCATTGCCGCGGTCTGCGCCGCTTCAGACTCCTTGTTGGCGGCCTGCTTGGCGGCTTGCGCGTCCTGCGGCGTACCGCTCTGCGCAGACTTGGTCGCTGCCGCGTCCTTGCCGCGCGTCGCGTTGCCCAATGCGTTGTAGACGGTGCCGTTGTCGTAGCCGCCGCCCGCCGCGCCGTACTGGCCCGCGTACGGGCTGATTGCACCTATAGCCATGATTTCGATCCTCAAAGTTTGATCACGCGTATTTCTGCGGAGCGACTGCTCCATCGACCGCCTGCCTGGCGACGCGCGCGCCCGGCAAGCGGAGCGGGACGCTCGACTGCTGCGCCCGATTCCTGTTTTCCGTCGAAAGGTGAATGGGTGGGTTGGCCCTGTTGCTGGCTCTTCAGCGCGCGATCAACATTTGCCTTCCTCCCGCGCGCCTTTGGTGAAGAATTCGTACACCGACCCATCGTCATCGCGCACCACCTCGGCGACACATTCGGAGATGCGCGTCAGCTTGCCGATGCGCAGATGCGAACCCGCGAAGTACATGCCGCCCTGCTGATCGACGAGCCACGCGCCGTGCGTCGATCGCATCAGGTTCATGCCGATCGATTCCAGCGGGACGCGCACCGCGCCGCTGTTCGCCGGATGCCCGGTGAACGTCAATCCGGCGAGGCCGTCGATCTCCGCGCGCGCGAGGCGCGCCACGCGCGCGTAGTCCCACGACTCGGGCAACAGATAGCCGTCGGCAGGGGGCGGTGTAATCGCAAACGCACCGGGCTGCGTGGGCTGCACTTGCGCGGCGCGGTAGTACTTGTCGAGAAACGCGCGCAACTGCTCCTGCAACTGATCGACCACGATCACTTTCAGCACCGGGCTGCGTGCCGTGCTGCGCGCGGCGACGGCCAGCGCGGAGAGATCCGCGTAGCTCTGCACGTACCCCTCGTACACCGGCACGCCGGCTCTCTCGTCGACATGCATGCGCACGAAACGAAACGCCGGATTGCCGGTATCGCGTGTTGCCTTCGTGGCGAGAAGCGGCGATGCGAGGTGCCAGCCGGCGCCCGCGATCAGCGCCAGCACGAGCGCCGCCAGGCCGGCCTTCGCAGGCCCGGGCGTCAGCGCGCTGCGCCTTGCGGCATAGGCCAACGGCGCGTGTGCGAGGAGCCACGCGAGTTCGGCCTTGCGCACCGCGCGCGGCGTCAGCGCATCGCGTCCGCCATACTGCAAGGTGGCGACACCGAGCGCGAACGATCCGCCGTAACGCAACTCGGTGGACTTGCCGGCGCGCAGCGGACGGCCAAACACGGTCACCCGATCCTGCAGCGCGGTGAGCGCCAGCTTCTCGCCGGCAACGCGAATCGTCGCGTGATGCGCGGCAACGCCTTCATCGATCAGCACGAGATCGACGTCATCGCCGCTGCCGATCGACAGATCGTGACCCTCCGACAGTTGCACACTTGCGCCTACGTGAATTCCGCCTGTCACGACGATCAGTGCGGCGCTGCTCATCGGTGCAGGTCCTGCATCGGCAGCGCGCCCGCGGCTGTGCCTTGCAGCATCGGCCGGTTCGACGCAGCCGCCGGCTGCGACAGCGACAGCAACGCGCCGGTCACCGCGACATCCGCTGCCGGCGCGACAGGCTGCAGGCCGGTACGCACGGCAGCCGGTACCGGCTGCGCGGCCGCAACGTCGACGGGCGCGCCGCCGGTCATCCGCTTGAGCCGCGGCGTTATCAGAATGAGGCGCTCGAGACGCTGCGTACTGGTTCGCTTGCCGCTGAACAGGCCGCCGAGATACGGAATGTCGCCGAGCACCGGCACCTGCGACTTCGACGTTTCGCTTCGTTCATATTCGTAGCCGCCGATCAGCAGGCTCTCGCCATCCGCGACGATCGCCTGCGTGACGATCGAATGGTTGTTGACGCGTGGAATACCGTCCACCGTTTGCGTCGAATCGAAGCCGCCGTCCTCGATCTGCACGTTCAGCAAAATATTCCGGCGCGGGTCGTCAGCGGACTCGACGGTCGGCGTGACCTTCAGCGTCAGCCCCGTGTCGACGTTGAACAGATCGACGTCCTGATTGCCCGCCACGCGTACGTACATCGAGTTGCGCGACGACAGCACCGCTTCCGAGTTATTCAGCGTCAGCACCTGCGGACGCGACAGGATGCGCGCCTTGCCGCTTTCTTCGAGCGCGCGAATCTGCGCAAACAGATAGTTCGCGGTGTTGCCGATCAGCGTGGTGAGGTTCACCCCTTGCAGCGCGCTTTGCACACCCGTTAGCGCAGTCTGCGCAGCGGACGGCGGATACGCATTCACCATCGCATGCGCCGCGCCATCGCTGCCGAACGTTGCGCCGCCCCAGCGAATGCCGAGTTCACGCACCGCGTCGGTCGACACGTCGATCACGGCCGCGGTGATCTCGACGAGATCCTGCGGTTGATCGAGCATCGCAATCGCGCGCTCGTAGTTCGACATCATTTCAGGCACGTCGTACACGACGACCGAATTGGTGCGCGCATCGGCCACGATATTGCGGCGCGCCGACATCACGTCGGGCACACTGGCAACATCCACCTGCGTTGCGCCCGGCTCAGGCGACAGCATCTCGGCCGGCTGATCGCCGCTCGCGAGCCCGAGTCCGCGCAGGCTCGGCAACGGCGGCGGCCCGTTACGCGACGCGCGCACTTCTTTAGGTTGCGGCGGGTGTTGCGGACGCGACACGTAGGTATCGCCCATCAACTTGCGCAACAGCGACGCGACGCCGGGAATCGTATGCGTGCGGTTGCTGCTGGTGTAAGTGATGTCCTGTGCCTGCGCATAGCGCAAGCGAAACACGCGAATCTGCGTCTGATCGAACGGCGTGTCGATCGTCGCCTGCTGACGTGCCTTTTCGATTGCGTCGGCGATTGAATCGACGAAACGTGACGGCCCGGTGGCTTTAGCGGTCGTGTCCGAATAGCGCACCGGCAAATGCGGGTCGTCGAGATCGAGGCTGAGCAACAGGCCGGCGACAGCCTCGCGCTTCATCGGCGCAAACGGGATCGTTCTGGTTCTGATGTCGGAACCGCCGGACACGTGCAAGGTTCTGCCGTCGAAATACCATGCGAGGCCATAGGCCTCCGTCAGCTTTGCAAACACAGCGGCGGGCGGCTCGTCGAACGCGCCGTTCACCATGCCCTTGACGTTCTTCGCGATGTCGACCGACAACCCGCCTGCGCTCGCCACATCTTTCAGCACATCGGCTAGCTGCGAGTTACGCGCGAAGTAATGCATCGGCGCGTTGCGCCATGGCGGCTCGCCCGCATGCGTCACGCACGCTTGCAACGTTACCCATGCAAACGCAAGACGACGCATCGCGACGCCTGTCGAATAGCGCCGCCGATAACGACATCGACTCTCTTTGCCCGCGTTGCACCACGTCATGAACATCAAAGCTCCTCTGCCGGCGAGGCCGGCTACGTCATGACGGAACTTTAGTTGTGCGCGCATGCATCACGGTCATACAAATATATCACCGGAGTTTCGCGAACTGCGCGAGGATAGTCGACACACCCGGCAGGCAAATGTTTTTTAGTTTATTTGATCAATATGCCTAATCATTTGTCTCCGGGCAGCGGATTGCAGAAAGTTCCACTTTGCATTTCAAACGATAACTTTGAGCAGCTTCGAAATTTCTGAGCAGGTTCAAATGCCCATTACACAGTATTGCAATTTCAGCGCAGACCTCGCACGGCCGCGACAGCGATCCGTGCGCGTCAATGGTCTTGCGACATGTCTAAGGCTTGAAGAGGTCTACTGGACAATCATCGAAAAGCTGGCGCGCGAAGAATCTTTGACAGTCGGGAAACTGATTTCCCGCTGGGCACTGGAGATGGATCTCGCGCATGAGGACGTGTGGAACTTCACCGGCTATGTGCGTGTGATCTGCGTGGTTCAGTTGATGAAACGTTCTGGTTCGATGCCCACCGATGGCGCGGCGAATTCAACCGGCCTCGCCAATGCGCGCGACGTTCAATGAGCCATCAGGCCGGCCGCTCGCGTCAGCTCGAAAGCGCGCTTAATCCGGCAATCAGGAGGTGTTGATGTAGAAAAAGAATCGTCATCTGATATTCGAGCCGTACAGGCCATTCGGAATCCGCTCTAACCGTATACAGAGCGATCATCAAAAGGACAAATCTTCATGCAGGTTCAAACGACGTCGACTTCATTCTCTTCTTACAATCATGCCGGCTCGATGATGCCCGGTGCGGGCTTTGCATCGGGCAATCAGGCAGCGACCGCATTCAACCACGGCCGGCTGCAGGGCACGCTCGATGCGGCACAGGCACTCGGCGCCGGCGGCAACTACATGTCGTCCGGGGCGGGCTCGATGCTGGGTAATAACGCGCCGGCAGCATTCAACCAGGGGCGAGTGCAGGGCGCGCTCGATGCGGCCCAGGCGCTGGGTACCGGCGGCAATGCCATGTCGTCCGGCGCGGGTGCGACGCTGGGCAATACTGCACCGGCAGCATTTGACCAGGGGCGGATGCAGGGTACGCTCGACGCGGCCCAGGCACTGAGCGGCGGTCCGCGCATCTTTTCTCCGGACGACGCTTCAGCGGCTGGGGCCGCGGCCCAAGGTGCGGGAGGCGACGGCGGCGCGCAAGCGAGCGGCGGACAGGGTGCGGGAAGCGACGGCGGTGCGCAAGCGAGCGGTGGACAGGGTAGCGGCGCAGGCGGCCAGCAGATCGATCCTTCGCAGATCATGCAGATGGTGATGGGCGCGATCATGCCGCTGCTGGGCATGCTGGGCGGCGCCGGTGGCGGTGGCGGTGGCGGTGGCGCGGGCGGTCTCGCATCGGGCCTCGCATCTGGCCTCCTTGGCGGTCAAGGCGGCGCATCGGCCTGACGCTCCGAGGTTGCACCGGCTGCTGTCGCTCGCATCGGACGGACCTCTCGAGCGCGGCGACAGCGGTCTTCACGAATCGTATCAATCAACCGGTTGCCGGCCTTCGCCGGCAACTTCACATGCAACCGCGTTACGCGCCCGCCCCGACGTCCGATTTGTACACGTAGTTTTCCGAACCCGGATGCTTCTTCCGATACGCGTCGACCGCCTGATCGCGCAATGCGTCGATCGCTTCGCTTTTTTTCTGCTCGGCCAGATGTTCAGGGAAACTGCTGAGACTGATGCCGACCAGCGATAACCCGATTGAAACGAGCGGCCCGACAACCGGAATGAACGACGCCATGCCGCCGACAAGTCCGACGACACTGCCGGCCAGCTTCCAGTTGTCCGCTTCGGTAGCTGAACCGTCCGCGATCTTCTTGACGTAATCGTCGATTCTCGCGCCCACATCGGCTGTGGCAAACGCCGTATTGAGCACGGCGGGACCGAGCTGAGCTTTCAGCGCAGGCGAGATCTTCAACCATTCGGGCAGATTCGCGCTGGGCTCGGAGATCGCGTTCTGGTACTTCAGGAAATTCTCCCGATACGCGGTTTTCATTTTCTCCAGCTTCGCGAGCCTTTCCTCTTTCGGCAGATTCTCGAGGCTCCCCATGCTTTTCGCCGCGTCGACCTGTTGCCGCATTCCCTCGAGATCCGGCGATGCGTCTTCGGTGAGCATCTCGAATCCTTGCGCGAGTTCCTCTTCGCGGCGGCGATAGGAAAGCAGCCGCGCGCCGAGTTTTTTTGCCGCATCTTCGTGCGACAAGCCGGCGACGTCAGGGTCGGTATATTTGCCGCTCTTCATTTGCTCGCGGACCTGCGTCATGTCCTTGTCGAGCTGCGTGAGGTCCGCCACCGATTGCGTCTTTCTCTGCGAAATATCCAGCTTCGCCGCCTGAGCGAGCTCCGCCGCCGTGTCGAGCCGTCCGTGCGCCTGCGCGGAAATTTCCGCAATTCTCGCAGGCTGGCTGGCCGGCGGTGTCTTCTCGAGTTCCTCGACGATACCTTGCACTTCACGTTCGCGCATCGCGTCGAGCTGACTGTCGAGTTTCGCGACGTACGTCTGCTCGCTCTGTTTCATCAATGCCTCGTGCTGCTCCGGCGACATCGGCGGCACGTGCGCAAGCGTTGCATCGACATCCGAACCGATCGCCGCACGCGGAATCGGCGTGCCGGTTTCCGCCTCGAGGACGGTGTCGCTTTCCGTGAGCGACGGCGCCGCCGTGGCGACGGTACTGCTCGTTTTTCCCAGCTGGGTCTGCCATTGCTTGACGAGGTAGTTCCCGACGTCGGCGCCGAGGCCCGCGGACACCTCCGTCAGCCCTTCGCCCATCAGCGCGGTAGCGGAGACGATATCGTCGTCCGCGTTCTTGCCAGCCTTTCTTTTCTCCGCGGCGCTCGCGATATATCCACACGCCCTCGAGAAGTTCGCAGTCGCCGAATTCAGCCGTGTCATGCCGAGCGTACCCAGGCGGACACCAGGCGGCACGAGGCCGCCCTTGACCTGTAGTGCCGAAAGCATCGTGCCCATCACGAGCTTCGAATTGTTGAAGCGGCTTTCACCGAACAGCAGTTGCCGGACGATGGAGCTCGCGTACTTCGCATAGGTGTTGTACTGGCTGAGCGTGGCCGGCTTGCCGGACTTCGTCTGTGCATCCGGTTGCTGCGGATCGGATGCCGACGCTTTTTTGCCTTGTGCCTCACCTGCGCGTTGCACTGCGCGGCCGGCGCTTCGCGTGGCAGGCGTGTTATTCGAAGCGACTTCGCTGTGAGCGGATGGAAGTTCGCTACGGAACGCACCTTCTGTTTTCATTGGCGTCTCCTGGTTGATGTGCCGAATATCGAGATAAAGGCCGCCACATTGAGCGGCCACTCATTCTGCAATTCGACAACACCGGTGCCGATGTGACTATGCATTTTGTGTGGCAATACGTAGTTCACCATCACTCGGCATCGACTGCATTGATATCGATCGATATTTTCTCAACAAACCCGATTCATCATTTAGAATGCCAAACCAAGTCGCCGGCACGAGCGTCTTAATAATTTGGCATCCATATCAGAATAGACAGGGGAACATGAAGGAGCACATCGTTAAATGACCAATCTCAATATCCCCGCAGAAGTCACAGCACGCGACACCCGCCGCCGCATCATGGCGATCGTCGGCGCGTCATCGGGCAATCTCGTCGAGTGGTTCGATTTCTACGTCTACTCGTTCTGCGCGCTGTACTTCGCACCGGCCTTCTTCCCGAAGGGCGACACCACCACGCAGTTGCTCAACACCGCGGGCGTATTCGCTGCGGGCTTCCTGATGCGCCCGATCGGCGGCTGGTTCTTCGGGCGCCTCGCCGACAAGCGCGGCCGCCGCTTTGCGATGATGGTGTCGGTGTTCATGATGTGCGGCGGCTCGCTCGTAATCGCCGCGCTGCCGTCGTACGCGCAGATCGGCGTGCTCGCGCCGGTGCTGCTGCTGGTCGCACGGCTGTTCCAGGGGTTGTCGGTCGGCGGCGAATATGGCACGAGCGCGACGTATATGAGTGAAGTCGCGTTGCAGGGCCGGCGCGGCTTCTTTGCGTCGTTCCAGTACGTCACGCTGATCGGCGGCCAGCTGTGCGCGCTGCTCGTGCTCGTGATCCTGCAGCAGACACTGACCACCGACGAGCTGAAGGCGTGGGGCTGGCGCGTGCCGTTCGTGGTCGGCGCGGTTGCCGCGCTGATCGCGCTGTATCTGCGCAAGTCGCTCGACGAAACGTCGACGGCCGCCAGCCGTCAGCGTCGCGACGCGGGCACGCTCGCCGGCATGTGGAAGCACAAGCGCGCGTTTCTCACGGTGGTGGGCTTCACCGCCGGCGGCTCGCTGATCTTCTACACGTTCACAACGTATATGCAGAAGTATCTGGTGAATACCGCCGGCATGCATGCGAAGACCGCGAGCAATGTGATGACCGCGGCGCTCTTCGTGTACATGCTGATGCAGCCGCTGTTCGGCGCGCTGTCGGACCGCATCGGTCGCCGCCAGTCGATGATCCTGTTCGGCTTCTTTGCGACGATCGGCACGGTGCCGCTGCTGCATGCATTGAAGGACGTGACGAGCCCGTATATGGCGTTCGTGCTCGTGGTGGTGGCGCTGGCCATCGTGAGCTTCTATACGTCGATCAGCGGGTTGATCAAGGCCGAGATGTTTCCGCCGGAAGTGCGCGCGCTCGGGGTGGGGCTCTCGTATGCGGTGGCCAATGCGATCTTCGGCGGCTCGGCCGAATATGTCGCGCTGTGGCTCAAGCAGGCGGGCAGCGAGACCACGTTCTACTGGTATGTCACCGCGTTGTGCGCAATCGGCTTGCTCGTGTCGTTCACCATGCGCGATCCGTCGAAGGTGGGGTACCTGCGTCACGAGCCGTAAGCGGTGACGTTTGAGTGAGCTGAACGCATTCGGGCGCGGCGACCATGCCGCGCCCGAATTGCATCTGGATGGCCGTTTCTGTGTTTCGCCCATTTCGCCTATTTCGCCCGCTCCCGGTCACTCGCCTGTCGTTTGCTATCGCTTGCTGCAACCGACGAAGATAACGAACCTCATCGCTCCGTGTGCAGCGCGATCTCTCGCACGCCTGCGTCGCTCCGTTTAAAAACTGCGCCGCACCCGTTCGTTCTGTTTTCATCCGCTGGCGTCCGCCGTCATTGCGTGCCGCCATGCAGTGCAAACAGCAATACGCTACACGCGGCGCGGAGGTCGACCATGAGCGCAAGTTTCATTGCACAGTTGCACGCGAGCCATGTGCTCGCATTTCTGCTTGTCTGCTTCTACGCGTGGAGCCGCTTCAACACGCCGAGGACCGTGCGGGCGCAGACGAGCCGGTTCCAGTACTTCGCAAGCTGCATCACCTACGTGCTTTCCTGCGCGGGCCTGTGGATCGGCATCACGCTGGCCATCGAGCAGAATCCGCAATGGCTCGCGATACTGCATCCGGCGCCCGCCGACGGTACGCGGCTCGACGCACTGGAAGCCCCGCTGGTCGCCGCGCTGATGCTCACCACGTTATTGCCGTCGGTGCCGATGCTCAACACCGTCGACGGCAAGATACTCGCGTTTTTCCATACGATCGGTGAAATTCCGTTCGGCGCGGTTCGCTGGGCGCAGAGAATGGACGACGCTCCGTTCGAGATGCGCGCGAGCCTCGTCGACGATGCCGCGGCCTACGTGCGCGACAGCGACGATCTGGCCACCTCGCTCGCCGCACAACTTAGCGCCGACAGAGACGGAGCGCCACAGCAGTATCGCTTTACCCGCGTGCTCGCGCTGTATGTCTGGCTGAAGAAGTACCGCAGCCGCGCCCGTTTCGACGCGGACTTCCCTGACGATGCCGACGCATTCGAAAAGCGCATGCGCAGCTATTTCGCGCAGAGCGCCGGCTTTTTCGCCATGGCCGCGCAATTGCCGGCGCCGGAACTCGCCGCGTTGCCGGACTCGGTGCGAAATTTCCGCGTGCTGTCCAAGGATGCGTATGAAGATGCGCGACTGATGCTTGCGCGCCTGCTGCTGTACAGCAACAACCGTGAAGCGCAGATCGCGAGCGAACTCAGGACATTGGGTTTCACGATCGCGCCGCGCGCGGGTGTGGCATTCCCGTTCAACCTGCTCGCACTCGACTGGATCGGCGTCGTCGTGCTGTTCGGTATCGTGGCCATCCTGACCGCGGCGCCGGGGGGCGACGTGATTACACGCCGGCTCTCGATCGGCTTGCTGGTGGCCGTCAATCATTGCGTCGCGGCCGCGTTCGCGATCCTGCCGAAGCAGCTGTGGGCGTTTGCGAACCGCGATCGCGGCGGCGAGCGGCCGGTGCTCGCCTACGTGCTGTCCGGGCTGCTGACGCTGACCGTCGTGCTCGCGCTGTCCGCCGTCGTCTATTCGATCAGGCTCGGCCTGCCGCACGCGGAAGCACTGCTGCCGTTCGGCGCGCAATGCAAGTGGCTCGCGCTGTCCACCGTGCTGGCTGTCCTGCTGGCGTTCGCATGCGACAACTATGTGACCGAAGCGCAGGCGCCGCGCTGGCTGAGATGGGCCGAAAGCGCGAGTATCGCCGGCAGCATGGCGCTCGTCGGCTATGGGGTCGTGACATGGCTGGCCGCCGATCTCGCCGCCACCGGCTGGCGCACCCCCGCGCAGCCGTGGCTGCCGGTCGCGCTCAGCGCGGTAATCGGCGCATTGTTCGGCGCGACGATTCCGCACTGGTATCGGCAAACGGTGCGCAAGGTGATGCAGCCGCCATCCGCGGGCGCGACGGCGTTGCCGGTCGTGGTGCCCGGAATGCCAGTGAAAGAGCCTTAGACGAGCGCCAGGTCGTGCCGGCGCGCGCGCTGCTCGGGACCGGACCTACTAGCGCGGTGAGGTTCGCGGTGAGGTTCGCGGTGAGGTTCGCGGTGAGGTTCGCGGTGAGGTTCGCGGTGAGGTTCGCGGTGAGGTTCGCGGTGAGGTTCGCCGTGAAGTTCGCCGTGAAGTTCGCAATGAAGTTCGCGGTGAAGTTCGCCGCGACCCTGCCGGTCACCGCGATCGTGATATCACAGCGCCGCGAAGCGTACGACGCCGTCTTCGCCTTCCACCCGCCGCAATTCTCCCGCGTGCCATAGCAGATGCAGATGGGCGAGCGCCTCGCCCATCGCAAACGTCAACTGATGCAGGTCGAGTTTGCGCCGGAACATCAACGGCACGATGTCCGCCGCGCTGCGCGGCGCTTCCCCGCAAGCGGCGCGCACCTCGGCAAGCCGCGCCGCGTGATGGTCGCGCAACTGCGTGATACGCGTGCGCAAGCCGCGAAACGGCTTGCCGTGCGACGGCAGCACGAGCGTGTCGCCGGCCATCGGTTCGTAGCGCGCCAATGCCTGCAGGTAAAGCGCGAGCGGATCGCCCTCGGGTTCGATATCGAACACCGATACGTTGGTCGAAATGCGCGGCAACACCATATCGCCGGAAATCAGCAATGCTGCCTCTTCGCAATGCAGCGCGCAGTGCTCGGGTGAATGACCGAAACCGGTGACGACGCGCCAGCTGCGCTCGCCGATCGTCAGGATGTCGCCTTCGCGCATGCGGCGATATTGGCGCGGCACCGCGGGCACGAGGCTCGGGTAGTAGCTCTGGCGATTGCGCAATTGTTCGAGCAGGTCGGGGTCGGCGAGACCGTGCCGTCCGAAGTGGCGCGCGGCGCCTTCACCGCCCGCGTTCGAGCCTTCGCCCGCGGCCATCACGCGCCCGAACATGTACTCGCCAAGCGACATCCACAACCGCGCATTCCAGCGCTGCCGGTCGCCGCCGTCACAGAGCCAGTGCGCGAGACCGACATGATCCGGATGACAATGCGTGACGATCACGCGCAGCACCGGCAAGCCGCCCAACACGGTATCGAACACGCGCTCCCAGTTCGCCTTGATGGTGTCGGACGCGATGCCGCAATCGATCACCGTCCAGCCCGGCCGCCCGTCGATCTCATCGCGTATCAGCCACAGGTTGATATGGTCGAGCGCAAACGGCAGCGGCATGCGCAGCCAGTGCACGCCAGGCGCGACTTCATACGCGGTGCCCGCTTCGGGCAGCGTGTCGCCGAACGGATAGTCGAGCTGGTGTTCGAGTTCATTCATCGTGGAGGAGAATCCCTTGCGAGTGGGCCGCGCGGATGGGCGCTCTCGCGCCGTTCGGTCCGAGGTCTTTGCGACCGCCATCGTCGCGACCGGTGCGTTTCAACACGCATGGCCGCGCCCGGCGCGGTTGCGCTTTGCGCAGGTTGACGATAACGTAAACGTCGATTCTATCGTCCAACCCGGCATCGTGCGCGGCGCACCGGCTTAAGCCAGGTTCGCTGGCAGGCCCGGCGCCTCGTCGAGAGGCCGTTGCGCCGGCTCGCCGGGCGGGCCGCTCCACCGGAATGCAGAACCATGAGCGTGCAATACACGATCAGCGAACTCGCGCGCGAATTCGACGTCACGCCGCGAGCGATCCGTTTCTATGAAGATCAGGGTTTACTCGCACCGAGCCGCGAAGGCGCGGGCGGCCTGCGCCGCGTCTACTCCGCGCGGGACCGCACGCGGCTCAAGCTGACGCTGCGCGGCAAGCGGCTCGGTTTCACGCTGTCTGAAATACGCGATCTGCTGGATCTGTACGACTCGCCGACCGACACGGCGCCGCAATTGCAGGCATTTCTCGCGACCGTGGTCCGCCATCGCGAAGTGCTGGAGCAGCAGCGTGAAGATCTGAACGCGACGCTCGACGAACTTGCGCAATATGAAGCCGAAGCACGTGCACTGCTCGAGCGCAGCGCACGAGCGCCGCACGATACGAAACAACCGCACGCATCGCAATCATCGGAATCATCGGAACAAGCGCGGCAACCCCTGCAGCGGGAGCGGGAGACGGAGCGCGCCGTGCGCGGCGCGCGGCGGGAACGGACCTGATGCGGGCGGCGCAGGTTACCCGAACGCTACAATGGCAGGTGTCTTCACGACATTGAGCGGATGCACGGTCGACATGAATCACTTTCCTAAACTGCTGTCTTCGCAGATCGGCTTCGACGTCGCGCAAGCCATGCTCGAAGGTTTCGACCGGCACTACCGGATTTTCCGCGACGCGGCGGTTCGCGCGCAGGATCTGTTCGAGGCGGCGGACTGGCACGGCATTGCGCGCCTCGCGCGCGAGCGCATCACGTCGTACGACGAGCGCGTGCAGGAATGTGTCGAACGGCTCGAAGACGAATACGACGCCGAAAATATCGACGACGAAGTCTGGCAGCAGATCAAGCTGCACTACATCGGCCTCCTGACCGCGCACCGGCAGCCCGAATGCGCGGAGACATTCTTCAATTCCGTCTGCTGCAAGATCCTGCACCGCTCGTACTTCAACAACGACTTTATTTTCGTGCGCCCGGCCATCTCGACCGAGTACATCGAAAACGACGAACCCGCGGCCAAGCCCACCTATCGCGCGTACTACCCGGGCAAGGACGGATTTGCGCAGACGCTCGAGCGCATCGTCACGAATTTTCAGCTGAACCCGCCGTTCGAAGACCTGCAACGCGACGTCGGCTGCGTGCTGCAGGCCATTCACGACACATTCGGCGCCTTCACCGAAGCGCCCAACTTCCAGATTCACGTGCTGTCGTCGCTGTTCTTCCGCAACAAGGCGGCGTATATCGTCGGGCGCATCATCAACGGCGATCTGCTGGTGCCGTTCGCGATTCCGGTGCATCACGTGCGGCCGGGCGTGCTCGCGCTCGACGCGGTGCTGCTCAAACGCGAACAGCTGCTGATCATCTTCAGCTTTTCGCATTCGTATTTTCTGGTCGATATGGAAGTGCCGTCGGCGTTCGTGCAGTTTCTCGGCACGATCATGCCGGGCAAGCCGAAAGCGGAAATCTACACGTCGGTCGGTTTGCAGAAGCAGGGCAAAAACCTGTTCTATCGCGACCTGCTGCATCATCTGTCGCACTCGAGCGACCCGTTTACAATCGCGCCGGGCATCAAGGGCCTCGTGATGCTCGTATTCACGCTGCCGTCGTTTCCGTACGTGTTCAAGCTGATCAAGGATCATTTCCCGCCGCCGAAAGACACCACGCGCGCGCAGATCCAGGACAAGTATCAGCTCGTCAAACGTCACGACCGGCTCGGCCGGATGGCCGATACGCTCGAGTATTCGAGCGTCGCGCTGCCGCTGTCGCGCATCGACGACGCGCTGTTGCGCGAATTGCAGAAGGAAGTGCCGTCGCTGCTCGAATACGAAGGCGGCAACCTCGTGATCGAGCATCTGTACATCGAGCGGCGCATGGTGCCGCTCAACCTGTTCCTGCAAAACGGCACCGACGACGACATCGACCATGGCATCAGGGAATACGGCGACGCGGTCAAGGAACTGATGCAGGCGAATATCTTTCCGGGCGACATGCTGTACAAGAATTTCGGCGTCACGCGCCACGGCCGCGTGGTGTTCTACGACTACGACGAGATCGAATATCTGACCGACTGCAATATCCGCGCGGTGCCGCCGCCGCGCCACGAAGAAGACGAGATGTCCGGCGAGCCGTGGTACACGGTCGGCCCGCACGACATCTTTCCCGAGACATACGGCACGTTCCTGCTTGGCGACCCGCGCGTGCGCCGGTCTTTTATCCGGCATCACGCGGATTTTTTCGATCCGGCGCTGTGGCAGCGGCACAAGGATCACATTCTCAAAGGCGAGCTACCCGACTTCTATCCGTATGAGCGCGGCATCCGGTTTCGCAACCGCTACCCGGAACGCTTTGCGTCCCTTACTGACGATGGCGCCGCCGCCGCGGCGGCGCGCGCCGCATGAGACGCCACACCATGCGGCACGCCGCCCAACCCCAGCCGCTGCGTCGCCCGTGCGACGGCAAGCGGCGCCCGCACTTTCCAACGGACCGGCACGCCGGTCCTCACCACGGCTTCAGGCAATCATGACAACCCACGCTACTTCCGACACTCACCCGCTCGCGCATCTGTTCGACAACAACGAAGCGTGGGTCAAGCGCAAGCTGTCCGAGGATCCGGACTACTTCTCGCGTCTTGCGCATCAGCAAACGCCCGAGTATCTGTGGATCGGCTGCTCGGACTCGCGCGTGCCGGCCAACCAGATCATCGGTTTGCCGCCGGGCGAAGTGTTCGTGCACCGCAATATCGCGAACGTCGTCGTGCACAGCGATCTGAACTGCCTGTCGGTGATCCAGTTCGCCGTCGATCTGCTGAAGGTCAAGCACATTCTCGTGGTCGGCCATTACGGCTGCTCGGGCGTCGGCGCCGCGCTGCTCGGCCGGCGCGTCGGCCTCGCGGACAACTGGCTGCATCACGTGCAGGACGTGCGCGCGAAACATGCCGACCTGCTCGAGCAGTGGCCGATCGGCGAGGCGCGCCATCGGCGCCTCGTCGAACTGAACACGATCGAGCAGGTGGTCAACGTATGCCGCACGACGAGCGTCGGCGACGCATGGGCGCGCGGCCAGGACCTGACCATTCACGGCTGGGTATACGGCGTGCATGACGGCCGCGTACGCGACCTCGGCATGACGATCGCCGATCTCGACATACTCGAAGCCACTTACGAGCGTTGCGTGGCCGCCGTGTCGGCCAGCGGCGCGCATGACGCCGACAACGACGTCGTCGCCGCCGACGCGGCGAAGCTCGGCGACGTGCCCGCGGTCGTCGCGGGCGTTATCAAGGAGCTCAAACATGAGTGACACAGATGATCCAATCGTGATCGCCGGCGCGGCCCGCACGCCGATCGCGGCATTCCAGGGCGATTTCGCGGCGCTCACCGCAGCGCAGCTCGGCGCGGCGGCCATCACGGCGGCAGTCGAACGCGCGGGGCTGAAGCCCGGGCAGGTCGACGAAGCCCTGATGGGCTGTGTGCTGCCCGCCGGCCAGGGCCAGGCGCCCGCGCGCCAGGCCGCGCTCGGCGCGGGCCTGCCGCTTTCGACCGGCTGCACGACCATCAACAAGATGTGCGGCTCCGGCATGCGCGCGGCGATGTTCGCGCACGACATGCTGGCGGCCGGCTCGGCGGATGTGATCGTCGCGGGCGGCATGGAGAGCATGACCAACGCGCCGTATCTGCTGCCGAAGGCGCGCGGCGGGATGCGCATGGGTCACGGCCAGGTGCTCGACCATATGTTCCTCGACGGCCTCGAAGACGCGTACGACAAAGGCCGGCTGATGGGTGCGTTCGCCGAGGAATGCGCGGCGTCGTTCGATTTCACGCGCGAAGCGCAGGACGCGTTCGCGGTCGAATCGTTGACGCGCGCAAAACGCGCGAACGAAGACGGCTCGTTCGCATGGGAAATCGCGCCGGTGAAAGTGACGAGCCGCAAGGGCGACACGCTCGTCGAGCGCGACGAGCAGCCGTTCAAGGCGAACCTCGACAAGATCGCGACGCTCAAGCCCGCTTTCAGCAAAACGGGCACGGTGACGGCCGCGAATTCGTCGTCGATCTCGGACGGCGCCGCGGCGCTCGTGATGATGCGCGCGTCGACCGCGAAGCGGCTTGGCGTGACGCCGCTCGCACGCGTGGTCGGGCATGCGAGCTTCGCGCAGGAGCCCGCGAAGTTCACCACCGCACCGGTCGGCGCGCTGCGCAAACTGTTCGAGCGCAACGGCTGGCGCGCGGACGAAGTCGACCTGTACGAAATCAACGAAGCGTTCGCGGTCGTGACGATGGCCGCGATGAAGGAGCACGGCTTGCCGCATGCGAAGGTCAACGTGCACGGCGGCGCCTGTGCGCTCGGCCATCCGATCGGCGCATCGGGGGCGCGCATCCTCGTCACGCTGATCGGCGCGCTGAAGCAGCGCGGGCTCAGGCGCGGCGTCGCGAGCCTGTGCATCGGCGGCGGCGAAGCGACCGCACTGGGCGTCGAGCTCCTCTAGCGCGCGGCGCCGGCGGCCGTGCGCAGCGCCCGCGACCCACGCATGCCGGAGCCACCCGGGGAGACGGCATGAAAACCGTGTTGATCGTCGGCGCGTCGCGCGGCATCGGCTGGGAATTCGCGCGGCAGTATCGGCAGGCCGGCCTGCGCGACGTGCTCGCGCAGGCGGCCGGCGCGCCACCATTTTTCCACGGCCGCTTCTTCCAGTACGACGGCACGCCGCTCGACTGGTGAAGCGGCCGCATGACGAGCGGTAATCGCCGCTGACACGATGACAACTCACACCACTCCGAAACGCGCCGCGGCGCCGGCCGCTGCGACACCCCGCCCGCTTGAATGTCCGTGCGGCGGCGCTGTGCCTGAGCGGATGCAAGGGAACACGACGGGGACCGTCGCGGCAAACGCGGCTGGAAGCGCGGCTGGAAACACCGCGGCGCACACCGCCCGGCGCGGCGCGCCGGCCGCCGCGCCGCGTTTCGCCGATTGCTGCGGCCGCTATATCGACGGCGGCGCAGCCGCGCCGAACGCGTTCGAACTGATGCGCTCCCGCTACAGCGCGTACGTGCTCGGCGATGCCGGCTACCTGCGCGCCACATGGGCGCCGCAAACCTGCCCCGCCGTCCTCGATGTCGACCGCACGGCGCCCGACGCGCCGCGCTGGCTCGGCCTGCAAATCAAGCGCTTCGCGGCCCTCGACGACACGCATGCCGAAGTCGAATTCGTCGCGCGTTACAAGGTCGGCGGGCGGGCGCACCGGCTGTGCGAATCGAGCCGCTTCGTGCGCGGCGACGACGGCCGCTGGCGCTATGTGGACGGCGACGTAAGCGAGCGCTGACCTCGCGTCGTTTATGACAGATTTATCTCGTTTCATTGAAAGTCACGGAGAAATGCGATCGGATTCGCGATAGCGCCCCGTGAACAGCCGGTTTTTTTCCGCTGTCGATCGTTGGTTGTCCGCGACATCGACAGTTTGCGACGCCGGCCTGAAGCCACGCACAGCGGGCTTCCGCCCGCGATTTCCCACATCGCGCAACGGCAATTCGTACGGCAGGGGTTTCTACCGAATTGCACAAAGGGAAATTGTCGTGCCAGGATCGAGCCATAGTCCTGAGCGTCCGTCGCGGAGGTGCGGCCACACCGCCCCCGCATGATGTCCGGGCATGCCGCAACTGAAAGCTTATTTTCAGGCTCCAGCGCGGCGTGCTGCGAGGCATCGCGCGACGCTCCTCATCGACGCGTGGGGTGGCGTCGACCAAGGTGGGTGATTCACTCTCGGTGCGATTCGATCAGCGTGCGAGCGCAAGTTCGGCACGCGGGTGCGCTGTTTTTTGTCTTTTTTTGCGCAACCCGCGCGATGCAGACAAACGATTCACGCCGGCAAGCACTATTCAGGCGTTTTTGGAAGCAGGTAAAGCGGATGATGTCGAGGAAGATCCGAACGGGGTGTGCAGTGGTGGCAGCGTGCGTAGCGCTGGCCACGACGCTTGCACAGGCAGGCACGGCCGCTGACGCGGACGGCGGCCCGCTCGCGAACGCCGCGGTGCCGCGCATCGCGCTCGACGACGACCGCTATCTGCCGACCGTTCACCTGAACGAAGAAGTCATCGGCATTCCCGGCGGCCCGGACGGCAGCGTCACGTTGCAAACGACGGTCTACAAACCGGACGGCCCGGGCCCATTCCCGCTCGTCGTCTTCAACCACGGCAAGATTCACGGCGATCCGCGCTCGCAGGCGCGCAGCGATCCGATTTCGTTCGCCCGCGAATTCGTGCGCCGCGGATATGTGGTGGTCGCGCCGAACCGCCAGGGTTTCGCGCAGTCGGGCGGCACCTATGTGCAGGACGGCTGCGACGTCGAGCGCAACGGCTTGAGCCAGGCGGCGGACATCGCGTCGACGGTCGACTTCATGTCGAAAGAGCCGTATGTGGACGCGCAGCACATCGTGATCGCGGGCACCTCGCACGGCGGTCTCGCGACCATCGCTTACGGCGCCGAAGCCGCGCCGGGCGTGCGCGGACTGATCAACTTCTCGGGCGGCCTGCGCCAGGACGCGTGCACCGACTGGCAGGGCAATCTGACCCGCGCATTCGGCACCTACGGAGAAAAGGTGAGCGTGCCGTCGCTGTGGCTCTACGGCGATAACGACTCGATCTGGTCGCCGGATCTCGTCGGACAGATGTACGCGGCCTTCGAAGCGCACGGCGCGAATGCGAAGATGGTCGACTTCGGCATGTACAAGAACGACGCGCATCGCCTCGTCGGCGACCGCGACGGCGTGCATATCTGGTGGCCGTCGGTCGAACGCTTCCTCGCGCGCTCGGGCATGCCGACGCGGGTTCAGTACCAGGTGTCCGAGCCGGCGCAGCCGAAGGCGACCGACTTCGCGTCGATCGACGCGATCAGTTCAGTGCCGTTCGTCGATGACGCCGGCCGCAACGGCTACCGCAACTTCCTGCATCAGTATCCGAGCCGCGCGTTTGCGGTGTCGGCGTCGGGCGCCTGGTCGTGGGCCGAAGGCGGCGACGATCCGATGGCGGTCGCGATTTCGAATTGCCAGAAGCAAAGCAGCGATCCGTGCCGGCTGTACGCGGTCAACGATACGGTCGTCTGGAAGCAGACCACGTCCGGCGATACGCAAACCGCCGAGAGCAGCACCAGCAAGCCGGCCCTCGCAAGCCGCAATTGATCTGATCTCGAGCGCGCGGCGTTTTGCAGTGCGCCGCAAGCGCGTCCTTTCCATAGTCCTGTAGTCCCATAGTCCTGTAGTGCGCCCCGTCGTATCGCCCGCTTGCCGATTTCGTTCGCGCAAGAGACGCGTGCGATGTCGTCATACGCCCGGCACGCGCGCCCCTCAAGACTTTGTCTCACTCCGGCCCGGCGCACACCAGGCGCGCCGAGCGGCGTCCGCGCGCGCTCAGTTCCATCTACGCCACAATTTTCGGAGGACGCAGTGGCTCACTCTGCCGTCGCTAACTGCGTCGATTTGCGCGTTTCGTGGGCGAACGGTGCCGTGCTGCTTCGATCGTCGAAATATCGTGATGAATCAGGCATCGCGCCAGCACGACTCGAGCCCTGCGCGGCAATTTTCACCTGATGCATTACGCGCAATAACGCGTTAATCTCACTGCCTCCCCGTATTCGCCGCGTGTCCAGGACGCCTTTGCCGTCCCGACTTGCCCTTATTGCATTCGCATGCCCGCGCCCGGCCCGCGCCGAGCGCGACCGTTTTGCCCGGAGTGGTTTTTGGAAACGCAAGTAACCGCAGCAGCCCCAGCGACGCCCGAGCCGTCGACAACCCACGCGCCCCAGCCCGACGACTGGGTCGCGCGCAGCCTGCGCGCCGTCTGGCATCCGTGCACGCAGATGAAACATCACGAGCAGATGCCTCTGCTGCCGATCGCGCGCGGCGCGGGTCCGTGGCTGTACGACCGCACCGGGCGGCGCTATCTCGACGCGATCAGCTCATGGTGGGTCAACCTGTTCGGCCACGCGAACCCGCGCATCAACGCCGCGCTCAAAGACCAGCTCGACACGCTCGAGCACGCGATGCTCGCCGGCTGCACGCACGAACCCGCAGTCGAACTCGCCGAGCGGCTGGCCGCGCTCACGCAACACACGCTCGGCCATGCGTTCTTCGCGTCCGATGGCGCGTCCGCGGTCGAAATCGCGCTGAAGATGAGCTTTCACGCATGGCGCAATCGCGGCTTTGAGTTCAAGCGCGAGTTCGTCTGCGTCGCGAACGGCTACCACGGCGAAACGATCGGCGCGCTCGGCGTCACCGACGTCGCGCTGTTCAAGGACGCGTACGATCCGCTGATCCGTCACGCGCATGTGGTCGCATCGCCTGACGCACGCCATGCGCGCGACGGCGAAACGGCCGCCGACGTCGCGCGCCGTGCGCTCGACAACGTCCGCATGCTGTTCGAAGCGCGCGCCACCAGCATCGCCGCGCTGATCGTCGAGCCGCTCGTGCAGTGCGCGGCCGGCATGGCGATGCACGACCCGTCGTATATCGCGGGCTTGCGCGCGCTATGCGACCGCTACGGCGTGCATCTGATCGCCGACGAAATCGCGGTCGGCTGCGGGCGTACCGGCACCTTCTTCGCGAGCGAACAGGCGGGCGTGTGGCCCGATTTCCTGTGCCTGTCGAAGGGCATCAGCGGCGGCTACCTGCCGTTGTCGATTGTGTTGTCGCGCGACGAGATCTTCGCGTCGTTCTACGACGACGACACGACGCGCGGCTTTTTGCATTCGCACTCGTACACCGGCAATCCGCTCGCATGCCGTGCGGCGCTCGCGACGCTCGACCTGTTCGACAGCGACGGCGTGCTCGCCGCCAACGCCGCGAAGTCGGCACAGCTGCGCGCGGCGCTCGAGCCGCTCGCGACGCATCCGCGCGCACGCAACCTGCGCCAGTGCGGCACGATCTTCGCGTTCGATGCCGCGCTCGACGATGCGCCGCTCGCCCGAACCTTCGCGCGCCGCTTCTTCGAACGCGCGCTCGCGCACGAAGTGCTGATGCGCCCGATCGGCCTGACCGTGTATCTGATGCCGCCGTACGTGCTGGACACCGCCGAACTCGAATGGCTCGCCGCGCGCACAATCGAAATCTTCGACGAGACTGTCGCGGAGGGCCATTGATGCCGCCGTTGACGTCCATGCTCGACCGGCTCGAACAGTCGCTCGCCGAACTCGACGCACAAGGGCTGCGCCGCCACCGGCGCGTCGCCGACAGCCCGTGCTCCGCGCATATGACGGTCGACGGACGCGAAGTGATCGGCTTTGCAAGCAACGATTATCTCGGCCTCGCCGCTCATCCGCTGCTGGTGGCGGCGCTGATCGAAGGCGCGCGGCGCTATGGCGCGGGCAGCGGCGGCTCGCACCTGCTCGGCGGCCACTCGCGCGCGCACGCGCAGCTCGAGGACGAGCTCGCCGAATTTGCCGGCGGCTTTTCGGACGCGCCGCGCGCGCTCTATTTCAGCACCGGCTATATGGCGAACCTCGCGACGCTCACCGCGCTCGCGGGCCGCGGCACGATGCTCTTTTCCGATGCGCTGAATCATGCGTCGCTGATCGACGGCGCACGACTGTCGCGCGCCGAAGTGCAGATCTATCCGCACGCGGACACCGACGCGCTGGCCGCGATGCTCGACGCGTCCGATGCGCCGGCCAAGCTGATCGTCACCGACAGCGTGTTCAGCATGGACGGCGATCTCGCGCCGCTCGCGCGCCTCGTCGAGCTCGCGCAACGGCATGGCGCATGGCTCGTGGTCGACGACGCGCACGGCTTCGGCGTGCTCGGCCCGCAAGGACGCGGCGCGCTGGCGCAAGCCGGGTTGCGTTCGCCGAACCTAGTGTCGATCGGCACGCTCGGCAAGGCGGCGGGCGTATCCGGCGCGTTCGTCGTCGCGCACGAGACCGTGATCGAATGGCTCGTGCAGCGCGCGCGTCCGTATATCTTCACGACCGCGTCGGTGCCGGCTGCCGCGCATGCGGTTTCCGCGAGCCTGCGCATCATCGCCGGCGACGAAGGCGACGCGCGACGCGCGCATCTGCATACGCTGATCGAACGCACGCGCACGCTGCTGAAGGTGACGCCGTGGCTGCCGGTCGATTCGCACACCGCCGTGCAGCCGCTGATCGTCGGCAGCAACGAAGCGACGCTCGACATCGCCGCCGCGCTCGACCGCGCCGGTCTGTGGGTGCCCGCGATCCGGCCGCCGACCGTGCCGGAGGGCACGTCGCGGCTGCGCATTTCGCTGTCGGCCGCGCACTCGCATACGGATCTCGACCGGCTCGAAGCGGCGCTGACCGTGCTGCCGGGAGCGCACGCATGAACGGCATGCAAGCCCGCGCGTTGTCGCTCTTCGTCACCGGCACCGATACCGAGATCGGCAAGACGCTGGTCTCGGCCGCGCTGTTGCGCGGCTTCGCGCGCGAAGGTCTGCGCGCGGCCGCGATGAAGCCGATCGCCGCCGGCGCGTTCGAGCAGGACGGCGTCTGGCACAACGAGGATGCCGATCAGCTCGACGCCGCCGCCAATGCGCCGTTGCCGCCTGAAATACGCACGCCGTATCTGCTGAAGGAGCCCGCCGCGCCGCATATCGCCGCCGCCCGGGAGCACGTCACGCTCGACATCGCGCGTATCGTCGACGGCCATACGCAAGCGTTGCGCGCCGCGGATATCGTGGTCGTCGAGGGTGTCGGCGGCTTTCGCGTGCCGCTCGACGACACGCGCGATACCGCCGATCTCGCGCTCGCATTGAATCTGCCGGTGCTGCTCGTGGTCGGCATGCGCCTTGGCTGCATCAGCCATGCGCTGCTGACAGCCGAGGCGATCGCCGCGCGCGGACTGCGCATCGCCGGCTGGGTCGCGAACCGCGTCGACCCGGCAATGCGTTTCGCCGACGAAAACATCGATGCGTTGCGCGAACGCCTCGGCCGCCAGTACAGCGCGCCGCTGATCGGCGTCGTGCCGCATCTGCGGCCGGCCTCGCCCGATGCGGCGCTCGCGCATCTCGACATGTCCGGCCTGTTGCGAACGCTGCGCGCGACGCGCAGCGCTGAACCTTTTTCGAATCGAATCCATCCATAAGGATTGAACCCATGACCCACGCAACCTCTCACGCGACGCCGGCTGCGGCCGACGCACAACAGGCGAGCGCCCCGGCCGCGGCCAGCGCGGCATCGCACGCGCGCTGGCGTGTCGCCGACATCGTCGCGCTGTACGAACTGCCGCTCAACGATCTGCTGTTTCGCGCGCAGCAGGCGCATCGCGAGCACTTCGACCCGAACACGGTGCAGCTGTCGACGCTGCTGTCCATCAAGACCGGCGGCTGCGAGGAAGATTGCGCGTACTGTCCGCAGTCGGTGCACTACGACACCGGCGTGAAGGCCGACAAGCTGATGCCGATCGACGACGTGCTCGCCGCCGCGCGCGCCGCGAAAGACAACGGCGCGACGCGCTTTTGCATGGGCGCCGCATGGCGCAACCCGAAAGACCGCCACCTCGAGCCGATCAAGGACATGATCCGCGGCGTCAAGGCGATGGGGCTCGAAACCTGCGTGACGCTCGGCATGCTCGAAACGCATCAGGCGCAAGACCTCGCGGCGGCGGGCCTCGATTACTACAACCACAACCTCGACACGTCGCCCGAGTTCTACGGCCAGATCATCTCGACGCGTACGTATCAGGACCGTCTCGACACGCTCGAGCGGGTGCGCGACGCCGGCATCAACGTGTGCTGCGGCGGCATTGTCGGCCTCGGCGAATCGCGCCGCGAACGCGCGGGCCTGATCGCGCAGCTCGCGAACATGGAGCCGTATCCGGAGTCGGTGCCGATCAATAACCTCGTGCAAGTGGAAGGCACGCCGCTCACCGGCACCGAAGCGCTCGATCCGTTCGAGTTCGTGCGCACGATTGCGATTGCGCGCATCACCATGCCGCGCGCGATGGTGCGGCTCTCGGCCGGCCGCGAGCAAATGGACGAGGCGTTGCAGGCGATGTGCTTCTTCGCGGGCGCCAATTCGATTTTCTATGGCGACCAGTTGCTCACGACCAGCAACCCGCAAGCCGAAGCCGACCGTCAGTTGCTCGCGCGCCTCGGCATGCGCGCGGAAGCGGCCCAGCAGATGCCGCGTGACGCAAGCGGCTGCGAACACGGCTGCGATGGTCATCCGATGCAGAACTGAGGTCCTCTCATCGCATGCTTTCGCATGCGGCTTGCGCTCGAGTTAGGCTGCGCAAAGAATCGAAGGCCGCCCGTTGAGGCGGCCTTTGTCTTTCTGATATCTGCCTAGTGCTTGCCTATGCCATCTGGCCGACTACAGATATCGATCAGCATCCCGTACGATTCTTTCCATCGCGTGTTGCGAAAGGTGGAGCGGTGAGATTCGCTGCTCTGTTTATGGTTGCTGTTCTGCTGTTTTTCTCGTGAAAAAGTGCACAGCTTAAGAGAGGTTTCGTTTAGCCTATGTTTTCGAAATCATTGAATCGTGCTGCAGGTGTTAAGCCGTCTAGTCGATTGCATCAATTTGGAGAGAAAGTTATGGAAGCACGTACCACCCGCGTTGAAACCTCGCTCGAGCAAGTCCACGAAGACATCCTCTCGTTGCGCGGCGATATCAAGGATATCCGCAAGGCTCAGCGGTCCGATTTTCACATTACCTGGGCCGGGCTGATCGGTGTCTGCACGATGATCGCGAAGGGGTTCCACTGGTTCTGATCACGTTAGCCTCAAGCGGCAACCGGTGAAGCCGGGTCGAGCAATGCGGTGTCGTCTCGAAACCGCAGTGGCGCAGCACAGTGCGCCAGGGTATCCACGAAGTACTTGGAACGCGGCCACGGGCCAAAACCCGCGGCCGTGTTGATATGTCCCGCATCACCCAGGTTCACAAAGGCGCTGCCGAAACGTTGCGCCAGTTCGCGCGCTTCTTCCAGTGGCATCCACGGGTCGGTCTCGCTGCCTATCAAGATTGACGGCACCGCCACACGCGTCGCGTCGAACGCACCGGCGAACGCAAATTTTCGCGGACTCGCGGGTGCGACAAACAGCACGCCCACTACGTCCGCGGAGCTCGCGCGTTGCGCACGCTGCTTGAGCGCGTGCGCCGCGGCGAGGCAGCCGAAGCTGTGCGCCGCCAGCACAAATGGGCCGCGCTGCCGCGCAAGCAGATCATTAACCGCCTGCGCCCATCGCTCGACGTTCGGCGCCTCCCAATCGGCCTGCTCGACACGCAACGAACGCGCAAATTGTCGCTCGAGCCATGTCTGCCAATGCGCGCCCTCGCTGCCATGCAAGCCCGGCACCGTCACGAGCCGAGGCGGCCATGCCGTTGTTCTGCACGAAAACATGATTCTTTCCTCGCTGGCGAAGTCAGAGAAACCATTGTGGCGCGCTGGCCGGTGCGGTCGAACCAATTTTTCGTGCTTTGCATATCGGACGAATGCCGCACAAGTTCTTCGCGCTGCGTGCGTACGGCGCCCGGTCTGCGGGCCGGACGCGCGCTGGCTCAAAAAAGTAGAATGAGGTCTATCCAATAAGAGACCGGTTCGGACTGGCTCATGCCGCAGGCCGCTTTCCAGGGAGACGTCATTCGCCGTGCGCGCTGCGCACGAAGCGCTGGTGATCGGCCTCCGCGTCCCCTTTGCCGCAGGCATGCGCCGCAGAACAGCCGCTCGAGCCACCACGAGCCACCACGAGTCACCCGCATGAAGATTCTGTTCTACACGCCGCAATCGGACGCCGCAGCATGGCTCACCGACCTGCGCCGCGCGTTGCCCGACGCCACGGTGCGCGAATGGCAGCCGGGCGACCGCGGGCCAGCCGATTTCGCCATCGTGTGGCGTCCGCCGCACGACATGCTCGCGGGCCGCAGCGACCTGCGCGCGGTATTCAACCTGGGCGCCGGCGTCGACGCGATCCTTGCGCTCGAACGTGAGCAGCCCGGCACGCTGCCGTCCGGTGTGCCGCTCGTGCGGCTCGAGGACACCGGCATGGCCGCGCAGATGGTCGAATACATCGTCCATGCGGTACTGCGCTATATGCGGCGCTTCGACGAATACGCGCAGTTGCAGGCTGAACGCCGCTGGCACGTGCTCGATCCGCATCCGCGCGCATCGTTTACGGTCGGCGTGCTGGGGCTGGGCGTGCTCGGCGCGTCGGTCGCGCAGGCGGTTGCGTCGTTTGGGCTGCCGGTGCGCGGTTATAGCCGCAGCGCGCGACGCATCGAGGGCATCGGGACCTACGCGGGTCCGGCACAGTTCGACGCTTTTCTCGACGGCCTCAAGGTACTGGTGAACCTGTTGCCGCATACGCCGGACACGCAAGACGTGCTGAATGCGCAAACACTCGCGAAGCTCGCGCACGGCGCCTACCTGATCAACGTTGCGCGCGGCGCACATCTGGTCGAGCGGGACCTGCTCGACGCGCTCCACAACGGTCAGATCGCCGCGGCCACGCTCGACGTGTTCCGCGACGAGCCGCTGCCCGTCGATCATCCTTTCTGGCGCGAGCCGCGCATCACGATCACGCCGCACAGCTCGGCGCTCACGCTGCGCGCCGAAAGCGTTGCGCAGATTGCGCAGAAGATCATCGCATTGACGCGCGGTGAGCCGGTCACCGGTATCGTCGATGTCGCGCGCGGTTACTGACGCGGCAGCTGAATCACGAGAGTCACGCCGCGTGCAGCGGCAGGAGAAACGACATGGCAATCCCGCAATCGGTCAAGATCGTCGAAGTCGGTCCGCGCGATGGGCTGCAGAACGAGAAGCAGCAGGTGCCGACGGCCACCAAGATCGAGCTGGTCAACCGGCTCTCCGCGGCCGGGTTTCGCAATGTGGAGACCACCTCGTTCGTGTCGCCCAAATGGGTGCCGCAAATGGCCGACGCCGCCGACGTGATGAGCGGCATCGAGCGCCGCGCGGGCACGATCTACTCGGTGCTGACGCCGAACCTGCGCGGCTTCGACGGCGCGCTCGCCGCGCGCGCCGATGAAATCGTGATCTTCGGCGCGGCCAGCGAAGCGTTTTCGCAGAAGAACATCAATTGCAGCATCGCGGAGAGCATCGAGCGTTTTGCGCCGGTCGCGCACGCCGCGAAGGAAAAAGGCCTGCGCTTGCGCGGCAGCGTGTCGTGCTCGCTCGGCTGCCCGTATCAGGGCGAGGTGCCGGTCGCGTCGGTGGTCGACGTGGTCGAGCGGTTCGCCGCGCTCGGCTGCGACGAAATCGACATCGCCGACACGATTGGCGTCGGCACGCCCGAACGCACGAAAGAGGTATTCGCCGCGGTCACGCAGGTCTTTGCGCGCGAGCGGCTATCCGGGCATTTTCACGACACTTACGGCCAGGCGCTCGCGAACATCTACGCGGCGCTGCAGGAAGGCATCGAGATCTTTCACGCATCGGTCGCGGGCCTCGGCGGCTGTCCGTACGCGAAAGGCGCGACCGGCAATGTCGCGACTGAAGACGTGCTTTATCTGATGGATGGCCTCGGCATCGAAACCGGCATCGATCTCGCCCGCGTGGTCGAGATCGGCGACTTTATCTCGACGTCGATCGGACGGCCGAACGTCTCGCGCGCGGGCAAGGCTTTGCTCGCGAAGGCGCGCAGCAGCGACGCAAGCTGCGCATAAATCCACTTCAGCGACAACACCACACACGATGACAGACAACCCTTCATTTCAAGGCGCCCCCGCATTCAGCGAACTCGACGCACTGCCCGACGCTGCGCGCCGCGTCGCGCTGCTATTGCGTGAGCGCGGCCACGCCGGCCAGATCGTGATGCTGCCGGAGACCGGCAAGACCTCGGCCGAAGCGGCCGCGGGACTCGGCTGCTCGATCGCGCAGATCGCGAAGTCGATCCTGTTTCGGCGCCGCGACGACGACGCGCCGGTGCTCGTTATCGCGAGCGGCGCGAATCGCGTCGATGAGCACAAGGTCGCCGCACAGGTCGGCGCAGTCGGCCGCGCCGACGCGAAATTCGTCCGCGAAAAGACCGGCTATGCGATCGGCGGCGTGTGTCCGATCGGCCACGCGACAGCGCCGGTCACGCTGATCGACGCGGACCTGCTCGCGCTGGAGAGCCTCTGGGCCGCGGCGGGGCATCCGCATGCGGTGTTCAATCTGTCGCCGCAGGAGCTCGTCGCGTTGACCGGCGCGCCGGTCGCCGACGTCGCGCTGCGTGAACCGGCATGACCGGCCGCGCTTGCCCGACTGACGAGACGGCCTCGCTGCCGGTGCCGTCGCCGTGCATCAACATCTGCCGGATGGACGAAGCGACCGGCTGGTGCGACGGTTGCCTGCGCACGATCGACGAGATTGCCAACTGGTCGCTGTACGACGATGCGGCGAAGCGCACGGTCTGGGACGCCCTCGAAGCGCGGCACGCGCAATGGATCGCGCAACGCGGCGAGGCGCCCCGATGAACGCGCCGCCGCGCGTCGTGACGATCGGCGAAACGTTCAGCTCGACGCTCGCATTGAGCGCGGCGTCGGTGAAGTCGTTTGCGACGCTGGTCAACGACCTGAACCCGCTGCATCACGACGACGCATATGCGGCGCACAGCCGCTTCGGCGGATTGATCGCATCGGGCACACAGCCGAGCGCGCATTTGATGGCGCTGGTCGCCACGCATTTCTCGCAGTACGCACAGCCGCTTGGCCTCGAGTTCGATATCAAGCTGACGCAGGCGGTGCGCAGCGACGACACGCTGACCTTCACATGGCACGTGCGCAGCGCGTTCTGGAAGCCGAGCCTGAACGGCGATCTGGCGCAGCTCGACGGCCAGGTGGTGAACCAGCGCGGCGAAACCGTGCTGCGCGCTCGCGCGACGGTACTCGTGATGCCGAAGCCCGTATCCCGACCTGCGCGCAACGGCGAGCGCGAAGGCAAACGCGAAGGCGGTGCGCAATGATCCGCCTGCCTGCGTCGATACGCGTTTTCGAACGCGGCTGGCTGTCGTCGAACAACGTGTTGCTGACCGACGAGCGTCACACCGTGCTGGTCGATACCGGCTACGCGACTCATGCGCGGCAAACCGTCGCGCTCGTGCGGCACGCGCTTGGCGCACGGCCGCTCGATTGCATCATCAATACCCATCTGCACTCGGACCATTGCGGCGGCAATGCGTTGCTGCAACGGACATGGCCGTGCGACACGCTGATTCCATCCACTGAATTGGACACCGTGCAGCAATGGGACGAGTCGCGCCTGACGTTTCACGCAACCGGGCAGTGCTGCGAACGCTTTGCGGCTACCGGCACGCTCGCGCCCGGCATGCACCTCGAACTCGGCGCGCTCGACTGGCAGGTGCTGGGGGCGCCGGGCCACGATCCGCATTCGCTGATGCTGTACTGCGCGGACGAGCGCGTGCTGATCAGCGCGGACGCGCTGTGGGAAAACGGCTTCGGCGTGATTTTTCCGGAACTGGACGGCGCAAGCGGCTTTGCGGAACAGCAAGCGGTGCTTGAACTGATCGCGAGCCTTGACGTATCGCTGGTCATTCCCGGCCATGGTGCGCCGTTTGCCAACGTGCAGCAGGCGCTCGACCGCGCGTTCTCGCGTGTCGCATGGCTGCGCGCGGATCCGCGGCGTAACGCGAAAAATGCGCTCAAGGTGTTGTTCGTGTTCAGACTGCTCGACGTGCGCACGACGCACTTCGACGCACTGACCGGGATGCTCGACAACGCCAGCGCGATGCGCGCCGCGGCGGCACTGCTGGCGCCGCGCGACGCATGGCCGGCGCTGGTGCGGCAGATCGTCGGCGAGCTTGCGGGCGACGGCGGCGCGCTGCGCGTCGACGGCGAATGCGTGGCCGCGCGGCTGCCGTGAATTGAATGCCGGCGGCACAAAAAAGAAAGCCGCTCGGCAAGTCTGGCGAGCGGCGCAATGCTATGTGACGTGATCAGCGTCGCTACAGATAATACTTCCACGACGCATAATCCCGCATCGGTGATTTCCCTACAGGCATCGGAATTCGGAAAATAAGACCGTCAACCCTGGCTTTACAGGCGTACCGGCGCGCGCATCGATGTCCGCCTTATGTTCCGGAATCCGTAGTATTTCAAGTTGATGAATATCGACGTATCGGCACGATGCGCCACCCCAGATTGACGCCCGCGGCAGCCAGCAGAATCAGCACCGCGCCGAGCACCTGGACCCACGCGAGCTTTTGTCCAAAGGCAAACCTGTCAACCACGATCGCGACCACCGGATAGATAAACGACAACGCGCCGGTCATCGCCGTCGGCAGCTTCTGGATAGCGCCGTACAGCAGCACGTACATCACGCCGGTATTGACGACGCCGAGCGTCGCCAGTTGCAGCCAGTGAACGGCGCTGGTCGGCAATGCATCGAAGCGCACGAACGGCGCGAGCATCACCACGCCGGTTGCCGCGGTCATCAACGCGATCAGATGCGGCGGCGTCGACTTCAGGTACTTCGTGATGATCGACGACACCGCCCACAGAAACGCCGCGCCGGCCGCGAGCGCCACGCCTTGCAGATATTGTCCCGGCACGGCGAGCACCGCGGGCTCGACTTTCACGACGAGCACCAGTCCGGCGAACGCGATCGCCAGCCAGGCAATCGTCGACGCCGTGACGCGCTCGCGAAACACAAACGCGCCCAGCGCGATCAGCATGAACGGCTGCGTGCTGTAGACGGTGGTCGCCATCGAGATCGACGCGCGCGAATACGCGGCAAACAGCAGCACCCAGTTGATGACGATCGCCACGCCGCCAAGCGTCGCGAGCGCAAGCATGCGCCACGTGAACAGCTTGCGCCGGAACAGGCCAAGCGCCGCGCACGCGAGCGCGAGCGTCGCGCCGCCGAACAGGCATCGAAAGAACACCACGTTCTGCGACGATTGCTGCGACGACACGACCAGCCAGCCGACCGTGCCGGATATCAGCATCGCCATGGTCATCTCGAGCGCGCCGCGCCGGACGTCGTTGCTGACAGCCATGTTGCCCCCTGCACCCATCACATTGATGGAAGCAGTGTAATGAATGTGCGGGGGCGAATACATGGCTAAACTAAAGCTGATGCGCTTATCGACCTTTCAAAAATAGGCTCTTATGACAAAACGCCTCAGTTCCGGTATGTCGGCCGAATCCCCTGCCGTCGCTGCAGCGCAATTCGCCGCGCCGCTCGACGACACCGACCGCGCGCTGCTATGCGCGCTGGCCGGGAACGCGCGTCAGCCGGTCAGCGAACTGGCGCGCAGCGTCGGCCTGTCGGCGCCAGCGACGGCCGAGCGCTTGCGCCGGCTCGAAGCGTCGGGTGTGATCGAATGCTTCACGGTGCAGATCGATCCGCGCGCGCTCGGTTATACGTTGCAGGCCATCGTGCGGGTCAAGCCGTTGCCCGGCCAGTTGCATCTGGTTGAAGAGGTGATCCGGCGCATTCCCGAGTTCGTCGAATGCGACAAGGTGACCGGCGACGACTGTTTCATTTGCCGCCTGTATCTGCGCTCGATCGAACATCTCGACGACATTCTGTCGAAGGTGACCGAGCGCGCGGAGACCAGCACCGCGATCGTCAAGTCGACGCCGGTGCCGCGCCGACTGCCGCCGCTCGACGTGCGTGCGGCGCATGCGGCAAAGCGCAGCTAGCGGCGGCTAGGATTCGATAGCTTCGAAAAACGACAGCATTTCGGCAAGCAGCTCGTCGTGCGCTTCCTCGGGAATGTAGTGGCCGCATGGCAGCGCCCGGCCGCTCACATCCCGCGCGACCTTGCGCCACTCGGCAAGCGGCTCGAAGCATCGCTCGATCACACCCTGCGCGCCCCATAGCACACGCAGCGGGCAACCGGTCCGGTTGCCGCGCTCGAGGTCCGCGCGGTCGTGTTCGAGATCGATCGTAGCAGCGGCGCGGTAGTCCTCGCACATCGCATGCACCGCGCCGGGCTGCCGCAGCGCGCGCCGATACGCGTCGAGCGCCTCGGGTGCGAACGGCGCGAGCCCCGCGTGAGTCGTCATCACCTGGTCGACGTAGGCCGACGGATTCGCTTCGATCAGCGTCTCCGGAAACGGCGCCGGCTGGATCAGGAAAAACCAGTGGAAATACGACGTCGCGAAGTCGCGGCCGGTGTTCTCGTACATCGCCAGCGTCGGCGCGATGTCGAGCAGCATCAGACGCTCGACCGCGTGCGGATGATCGAGCGTCATCCGGTGCGCGACACGCGCGCCGCGGTCGTGCGCGCAAACGAGAAAACGCTCGAAGCCGAAGTGACGCATCACGGCGACCTGATCGGCCGCCATCGCACGCTTCGAATACGGCTCGTGCGCGGCGTCGCTCGGCGGTTTCGCCGACGCGCCGTAGCCGCGCAGGTCGGTCGCGATCACGGTGAAGTGTTCGGCGAGGCGCGCGGCGCACCGATGCCAGATCAGATAGTTCTGCGGATGACCGTGCAGCAGCAGCAGAGGCGGTCCCGCTCCGCCCTTGACGCCGTGTATGTCGACGCCGTTCGCATCGACGCGAAACGGTGTGAAGTGCTCGAAGAACATCGGTGCATGCCTGTTGTCGTTATGAGTCTGCGCATTGTAGAAGCCCGATGCGATCGCGCGAGGTGGGTTAGCCCACGCAGATATAGAAACCGAACTCTCCTTCCAGTCGTCGGCCGCAGACGGAGCGTGACACGCATGTCTATAATCGAACGATCGTTCTTAAGTCGATATCTTTAGCCGGCTGGCGCTGGCTGCATTGCTGCGGCGCGCATTGGACGCATGCGAATGCGTTCGCATGTATTCAATGCGTCTACCGCCATCCGCCATTGCCGGTCACGCATTGCCGGTCACGCGCGGCTTACCGCTACACTCATCGTGCCGGACCGGCGCTCGACGAGCGCCCCGTTCCGCCTTCTGAAGGGAGATCTCCGCCATGGCATTGCCCGCCGTTCTGCAGAACCTCACGCTGCCGGTCGTCGCCGCGCCGATGTTTATCGTCAGCTACCCGGAACTCGTGCTTGCGCAGTGCAAGGCCGGCATCGTCGGCGCTTTTCCTGCGCTCAATGCGCGTCCGGCGGAGCGCCTCGGCGAATGGCTCACGCAGATTCAAACCGCCCTTGCCGACCATCAGGCCGCGCATCCGGATGCGGTGATCGGGCCGATCGCGGTCAACCAGATCGTCCATCAGTCGAACGAGCGGCTCGAACACGACGTGCGCGTCTGCGTCGAGCACAAGGTGCCGATTTTCATCACGAGTCTGCGGGCGCCTGCGAAGGAGATCATCGATGCGGTGCATAGCTATGGCGGCATCGTGCTGCATGACGTGATCAATCTGCGTCATGCGAACAAGGCGCTCGAAGCGGGCGTCGACGGGCTGATTCTGGTCGCCGCCGGCGCGGGCGGACATGCGGGCACCACGTCGCCGTTCGCGCTCGTCGGCGAAGTGCGGCGCATCTTCGACGGGCCGATCGTGCTGTCGGGCGCGATCGCGAACGGCGGCTCGATCCTCGCCGCGCAAGCGATGGGCGCCGATCTCGCGTATATGGGCACGCGTTTCATCGCGACCCAGGAGGCGCATGCGGCCGACGGCTACAAGCACGCGATCGTCAATGCGAGCGCGGCGGACATCATTTATACGAACCTGTTCACCGGCGTGCATGGCAATTACATTCGCGAAAGCATCGTTGCCGCAGGGCTCGATCCGGATGCGCTGCCCGCGTCGGACAAATCGAAAATGGACTTTGCGAACGAAAAGTCGAAGGCCTGGCGCGACATCTGGGGCGCGGGGCAGGGCGTCGGTCTGATGGACGACGCGCCGAGCGTCGCCGAGCTCGTCGCGCGGCTCAAGCAGGAATACGCGGACGCGAAGGCGCGGCTCGGCATCGCGCGTTGAGTCGGATAGGCCGCCTGCCGGCAGCGGGAACGGCGCCGGTTCAGCGGCCGTGGCCGACACTTGCAAATCAGCCGCCATCGAACGGCTTGCCGACCGGCCGGTCCGGATGCATCGCGTCGTATTCATCGCGACCGGAACGGCGGGTATTTCAACTGACCGCGAGCGCGCGCACCTGTTCGAGCGCCGGCCACAACGACTCGCTCGCGAACCGCTCGGCGAGGAAATCGACGAACGAACGCACCTTCGCCGACACATGCCGGCGACTCGCGTACATCACGTGAATCGGCAGCTCGCGCGGCGGCAGTGCATCGACGAGCAGCGGCACGAGCCGCCCCGCGGCGAGATCGTCGCCGACCACTTCGGTGCCGAGCAGCGCGATCGCCGCGCCTTGCAGCACGACCACGCGCAGCGCCTCGAGGTGATTGACCACCATGTTGCCGGCAACCCGCAACGGCACGCCGCCGCCGTTCGCGGCGGCAGCCAGCTCCTGCGCGGACACGCCCGAATATTCGATGAAGTTGTGTTGCGTGAGATCCGCGAGCGTCTTCGGCACGCCGTGCCGCTTCAGATAATCCGGCGACGCGCACAGCACGATATGCGCGGTCGCCACCTGCCGCGCGATCAGCGACGACGACTTGAGCCCCGTCGGCGACGCGCGGATCGCCACGTCGAACCCTTCGTCGATCATCTCGACCACGCGGTCGGACAACGTGATGTCTACCGTGACCTGCGGATAAAGCGTCGCGTAATCGGCGATCGCGCTCATCACATGACGCAAGCCGAACGCCGACAGCGACGACACGCGCAGCCGCCCTTGCGGCACGACGCTCGCCGCGCCGACCGCCTGCTCCGCCTCGTCGAGCTCGGCCAGCACCTGACTGAGCCGCTCGTAGTATTCGCGACCGGCCTCGGTGGGCGCGACCCGGCGTGTCGTGCGGTTCAGGAGGCGCGCGTTGAGTTGCTGCTCGAGATGCATCACGTGCTTGCTCGCCATCGCCGCCGACATGTCCATCCGCTCGGCGGCGCCGACAAAGCTGCCGACTTCGACGACGTGACGAAACACCTTCATGCTGACCAGCGTATCCATGGGCAAATCGCTCGCGACAGGAAACAATCGTTGAATTCCCGTCGACTTTATCAAATAGCGGTCAGCAAAGCGCACGCATTACCTGGAACTGCCTCGTCAGGGCCGCTCGCGCGCCGCGCGGAATCGCTCAGAACTTCGTGCGCATGCCGACGCCGAACGTGTCGCCGGTCGACTGGCCGGAAAAGTGGTCGTACAGGTAGGCGGCGTAGACATCGGTCCGCTTCGATAGCGGATAGTCGTAGCCCACGGCCCACGTCTGGCGCGTCTGATCGAGGCCGCCTGCGTCGCGCGACCAGGCGTACGACGCCATCACGGTGCCCGGCCCGGCCGGCACCGTGACGCCGCCCTGCGCGGTATTCACGTGCCAGCTGCCCATCTGCTGGTCGTTCTTCGTGTACATGTACTGGCCGTAGAACTTGACGAACTTCAGGTCGTACGTGACGCCGAACTGGCCGACGCCCTGGCTCTTCATGCCGGACACGAGCGTATCGAGGTCGGCGGGATCGTTGTTGAAGTTCACGTACTGATAGACGCCGGTCGCCGCGAACGGCCCGTTGAAATACAGGAATTGCACGCTGTACTTTTTCGAGCCGTTCTGCCCGGCCGTGTTGCCGAACGCGTACATTGCGCTGCCGGAAAGGCCGTTGAAGCTCGGCGACGAATACTGGATCGCGTTGTTCCAGCCCGAGTCGCCGACCACGCCCTGGTCGGTCGTATAGGTCGGGAACGTGCCGAGGCCGAGGAACACGTGATACACCATCGGCGAGAACACGTACGAGTCGATAAACGGATTGAAGAGAATCGTCGACACGAACAGGTGCGTGGTCAGGCGCCCGGCCGTCACCGTGCCATAAGGCGATTCGATACCGACGTACGAGTTGCGCGCGAAGAATGTGTCGCCATCGAAACGGCCGTAACGGCCGTTTTGCGCGCGGAAGAAGTCTTCGAGCGTGAAGATCGCCCTGACGCCGTTGCCGAGATCTTCGGAGCCCTTGATACCCCAGTACGAGGTCGACATCCCGCCGCCGGACACTTGCCACGCGCGCTCGCCGCCTGGAAATTTCTGGGCGCCGACCCATTCGTCTACCTGACCGTATAGCTGCACGCTCGACTGCGCATGGACCGAAGCGGCGCCGACGGCCAGCGCGACCGCGGCGCTCGCCTTCAGCATCAGGCCTGACGCACGGCCCGGTGCATGGCCTGCCGCACAGCGGGTTTTACAGCCTGCTTCGGGACTTACCTCGGGACTTACCTCGGGACTCGCCTCGCGGCCGACGCCGCGGTCGACCTCACGGCTGATCGCTGTTCTCATCGGATCTCCTGTCTTTGTCAATTGGAATTGGGCTGGGCGGCGGGGCGCCCGGCGGTCCGTCTCGGTTAGCGATCCGAACGACGAGCCAAGCTGGGCTGGATCATCTTTGCCGGCCATTTTTCTGGACAAAAACACGCAGGCTTATTGCGGGTATAGCGGTCTGAGTAGTTTGGTTGACTGACGAGTACGCGACGCGCGCATCGCTTCGCGCGGCGGAAACAGCGCGGCAGGTTCAGCGCAGCGCGGTTACGCCGCGAGTCTTACGCGGATGAAAGGGAAGACGGAGATGCGCTGTCGATCGATTCGCCACGCGCGCATCAATGGGCAGACGAGCACGCCCGGGTGCGCCGGTGAGCCGACGGATGAAAGCGGTGAGGGAGAAACTCAGGGCGCAGCGAGCTGCGGCTCGTTGCGGCTGGTCGCGGGCTAGTTGCCGCTAGTTGCGATACGGAGACGCGCCTTGCTGCCGACCGCTATCGACTGGCGGGCGCACAATCTGACGCGACACGCGCTCTTCGTTATAACGCGCGACGTCGTCGCGAATCGAACCGGTGTGCAGGGTCTGCGAATTGGCCGGCGGACGCGGCGTCACCCGCGTATCGGTGCTGACCGGTGTGATCGCGCCAGCATATTGGACACCGACGCGTTGGACGCCCGCACGTTGATCGCCGGCACGTTGCACCGCGGGTTGCATGCGTTGCCAGGCGGTATCGAACCCGGCCGTGGGCGGTGCGGTGGGAATCAGCGTCGCACTGAATGCGCGCCAGGACGCGTGTGCGTGAGTCGTCAACATGGGACTTGCATGGGCGAACGAAGCCGCGGCCGCGATGATCGCGCCCGAGAGCCAACACTTCGTTCGAGAAAACCCTGCACTCACCATCACTCACTCTGCCGGAAGCCCCGCCATGGGACGCTGCTGCAACCAGGCAGACGCACCGCGCGATGACCAGCGGCGCCTGCGTGGCACGCGGCACATGCGGCCGCGCCGGTTGCTCAACAAATCGCACGTCCCGATGGCCTTTCAGCAGTAATTTATGGGGGGGGCCTGGCAGTGTCGAGGCAAAAAATGTTATGCCCTGAGCAGGGTTGTAACACCATGTTACGGCGTTCTTTTTCGGACGAATGACTTGTCGGAAAAGCACGACTGGCGGACGTTTGACGCATTTTCGCGACGATGAAATAAGGGCTCGGAACGCCCTTGCCAGATGGACGACGGATGCCCTGTGCGCGCCACCGCCGATTCGCCGAAGCCCGTTGCGTTCATGCGTCAAATGCATCAATCGATTCTGCAAATGAATTTGCATATTTAATCCTAATGCATGGAAAATACGTGTTTTCCCTAATGCCGCACGTTTTCCTCGCAACGAGATTTCAAGATGGCTCGCCCGAAACTGCTTCCGGACAACTTCACGCTGTGCCTCGTCGGCACGGTGATTCTCGCCAGCCTCCTGCCCGTTCACGGGCAGGCCGCGATGGCGTTCAACTGGGTCACGGACGTCGCCATCGGCCTGCTGTTCTTTCTGCATGGCGCCAAGCTGTCGCGCGAGGCGATCGTTGCCGGTGCGACGCACTGGCGCCTGCACGCGGTCGTGCTGTTAAGCACGTTCGCGCTGTTTCCGCTGCTCGGCTTCGCGCTCAAACCGCTTCTTGCGCCGATCGTCACGCCATCGCTCTATGTCGGCATCCTCTTCCTTTGCACGCTGCCGTCGACGGTTCAGTCGTCGATCGCCTTCACGTCGATAGCCAAGGGGAATGTCCCCGCCGCCGTATGCAGCGCCTCGGCCTCCAGCCTGCTCGGCATATTCATCACGCCCGCGCTCGTCAGCGTCATCGTTGCGAGCCAGACGGCGGGCGGGGTGTCGCCGTGGCATACGGTCTGGAACATCGTGCTGCAACTGCTCGTGCCTTTCGTCGCCGGCCAGTTGCTGCGCCCGATGATCGGCAACTGGGTCGACCGCAACCGCAGCGTGCTCAAGTACGTCGACCAGGGCTCGATCCTGCTGGTGGTGTACGCGGCCTTCAGCGAAGCGGTCAGCGAAGGCCTGTGGCACCACATTCCGCTGTCGGCGCTTGGCGGGCTGCTGGTCGCGTGTGCGGTGCTGCTTGCGCTCGCGCTGGCGCTCACGATGCTGATCAGCAAGCGCCTCGGCTTTAACCGCGCCGATCAGATTACGATCATCTTCTGCGGTTCGAAGAAGAGTCTCGCCGCCGGCGTGCCGATGGCGAAGGTGATCTTCGCGACCCATGCGGTCGGCGCCGCCGTGCTGCCGCTGATGCTGTTCCATCAGATCCAGCTGATGACCTGCGCCGCGCTCGCGCAACGCTGGGGCGCCCGCGAAACGGACGCCCAGAAGCGCGCCGCCCAGCAGAACGCAACGGTTGCCGCGAGTGGCCGAGTTGGACCTCGAGCCTGATAAGACCTTCATATACGCTCTCCCTGAGTCTGATTGAAAGCCGCGCGATGCGGCTTTCGTTTTGCCTGCCGCCGTTGATTCGTGTTGTTGCGCCGCTATTTGACCGCGCGCACACGTTTGCCGTCAGCCTGGCCGGATGGCATAGGTAAAAAGCGCGGCGCGACGGGCCGCATACGCACGCCGCGCCCGTGCAAAAGTCATTAAAAGTTCATTCAAGTCTTCAGCATCGCCGCCGATATGCCGAACGTCCCCTGTCTGGCTGTCCGTCATGTCACTTCGCTCGCCCGCCCGGTCCAGCGCCTCCCGCGTTGCAGATCTGATTGCCCAGCGCAGTTTGTCCGCCGTCTTCCAGCCGATCGTCGATTTCGACGGCGGTGCGATCGTCGGTTATGAGGGGCTGATTCGCGGGCCGGCCGGGTCGGATCTCGAAACGCCGGGCGCGCTGTTTTCGCAGGCGGTCGCCGAGAACGCGGTGATCTCGCTCGAGCACGCGGCCGCGCACACCTGCATCGAGGCATTCGCGCGGCTCGACTGCGACGGCAAGCTGTTTCTGAATTTCAGCGCCGGCGCAATCCGCCAGCTGGCCGATGCGCGCGACGAAACCTTCGCGTTGCTGCGCCGCTCGGGCGTCGACGCGAGCCGTATCGTGATCGAGCTCACTGAGCAAAGCGCGATTCCCGACGTGAACAATGTGCTGCCCGCGATCGCGACGCTGCGCACCGCGGGCGCGCAGTTCGCGCTCGACGACTACGGCACCGCGAACGCCAGCATGAATCTGTGGGTGAGACTGCAGCCGGACGTCGTGAAAATCGACCGCTTCTTTATTCAAGACATCGCGAGCGACCCGCTGAAGTTCGAAGCGGTGAAAGCGATGCAGTATTTCGCCAACGCGAGCGGCGCGACGCTGGTCGCCGAAGGCATCGAGAACGAAGCCGATCTGATTGTCGTGCGCGATATGGGCATTGGCTGCGGACAAGGCTATTTTCTCGGCAAGCCGAATGCCCGGCCGCCGCGCAACGTCGCCGACGATGCGCGCCAGGCGATCCGCGCCGGACACATCGCGGTGTTCCCGGAAGCGACGCGCACGCTCACCGCGTCGCCGTCGGGCGGCATGGCGTCGGCGAAGATGATGGTGCATGCGCCCGCACTGCCGCGCCACGCGACCAACAACGACGTGCTCGAACTGTTCAACCGGCTGCCGCATCTGCATGCGGTCGCGGTGGTCGAACGCGACGTGCCGGTCGCATTGATCAACCGGCGCGCGTTTATGGACCGCTATGCGCTGCCGTATCACCGCGAGCTGTTCGGCAAGCGGCCCTGCCTGCTGTTCGCGAACGAATCGCCGGTGATCATCGAGCAGTCGATGACGGTCGAACAGATGGCCAAGCTTCTCGCGAGCGACGACCAGCGCTATCTGGCCGACGGTTTCGTGATCACCGACAACGGCAAATACGCGGGGCTCGGCACCGGCGAAAACCTTGTGCGCGCGGTGACCGAAGTGCGCATCGAAGCGGCGCGCTACGCGAATCCGCTGACGTTCCTGCCGGGCAACATTCCGATCAGTTCGCACATTGCGCGGCTGCTCAGCAACGGCGCCGGCTTCTACGCGTGCTACGTGGACCTGAACCACTTCAAGCCCTTCAACGATCAGTACGGTTACTGGCAAGGCGATGAAGTGCTGAAGTTCGCGGCCGCAGTGCTGGCGGACGTCTGCGATCCGACGCGCGATTTTCTCGGCCACGTCGGCGGCGACGATTTCCTGATCCTGTTCCAGAGCGACGATTGCATCGAGCGCGCGCAACGCGCGATCTACGCATTCAACGAGGGCGCGCAGCGTTTCTACGCGCCGGCCGACCGCCTCGCGGGCGGCATCCACGGCGAGGACCGGCGCGGCAATCCGACTTTCTTCGGGTTCGTCACGATGGCGATCGGTTGCGTGCACGTGCAGCCGTGCGGCGAGCCCGCGCCGCATACGAGCGAGGACATCGCGTCGGTCGCGGCGCTCGCGAAACGGCGCGCGAAACACGAGCCGTCCGGACTCGTGCTGATCGATGCGCGCGAAAGCGAAACGCTGATGCAAGGCCGCGCCGAAGCGTCGCACGCGACGATGGACTGAGCCGCGCGCCGCACTGGAACTGACGCACCAACCGCGCGCGGCCGCGTGCGCGTGCGTCGCTATCGCTGCTGCCCGTCACGTCATCACGCCATCACGTCATCACGCCCATCACGATAGGCCGGTCGCTGCGCGCCACGAAAATGCGCCGCCAGTCGCGCGTTGCGCACGCTCGATGCAACCCCTTCGCGTCCTATCGCCGCGCCCGGGTTTGAATCACCGCACGCGGCACACGCCCGCCCGCTCTCCGCTCGTCGCCCCCGGGCCGCTCTCTTCACTCCCGCCAACTCAGGCCATTTGTTTAGCATTTTTACTAAACACGCACTTACCGTCAAAAGCCTTCGTCTACGGGTATCTCCGCGTGCATTGAGGGCCAGCTGACGGGTTTTCTCTACTATTTTTACTATACAATCGCCCGAACTCGAACCTCGCCGGGTTGCGTGCAATCGCGCCCGGCCTAATCCATCGATGGCCACCACCATCCGCGACGTCGCCCGCGAAGCCAGCGTGTCGATCGGCACCGTCTCACGCGCGCTCAAGAACCAGCCGGGCCTGTCCGACGCCACACGCGTGCGCGTCGTCGAAGCGGCGCGCCGGCTCGGCTACGACGCCGCTCAACTGCGTCCGCGCATTCGCCGGCTCACGTTTCTGCTGCATCGGCAGCACAACAATTTCGCGGCGAGCCCGTTTTTCTCCCATGTGCTGCACGGCGTCGAAGACGCGTGCCGCGAGCGCGGCATTGTGCCGTCGGTGCTGACTGCCGGTCCGACCGAAGACGTCGCGCAGCAGATGCGTCTGCACGCACCGGACGCGATCGCGGTGGCCGGCTTCGTCGAACCCGAAACGCTCGCCACGCTCGCCGCCATGCAGCGTCCGCTCGTGCTGATCGACCTGTGGGCGCCGGGCCTGCGCTCTGTGAATCTCGACAACGCCACCGGCGCCGCGCTGGCGATGCGGCATCTGTTTGCACAGAAGCGCACGCGTGTCGCGTTCATCGGCGGATCGCTCGCGCACTACAGCATTGCGCAGCGCGCGCTCGGCTACCGCCGTGCGTTTTTCGAAGCCGGGCTGCTGTTCGATCCGTCGCTCGAAGTGACGATCGACGCTGGGCTCGACCCCGCCACCGGCGCCGACCTCGCGATGCAGCGCCTGCTCGATGCGCCCGGCCCGCGGCCCGACGCCGTGTTTGCGTATAACGACGCCGCCGCGCTTGCCGCGCTGCGCGCGTGCATCGCGCGCGGCCTGCGCGTGCCCGACGACATCGCGATCATCGGCTTCGACGACATCCCCGCCGCGGAGCACGCAACGCCCCCGCTGTCGACGATCGCCGTCGACAAGGAGGCGCTCGGCCGGCGCGGCGTCGAGCTGCTGCTCGAAGAATCGCCGGCCGAGCTCGAAGTGCGTCTGCCCGTCCATCTCGTTGTCCGCGCCAGTACCTCGGTGAATCCGTCATGACCCAATCCGACACGCTTCTGAACGACCCGACGACGTCCGCGGCCCACCTGCCGCCGGTCCAGAGCTTCCGCGATCGCGAGTTCCTGCTCGCGCACATCCAGCACACGCTGCGCTTCTATGCGCCGAACGTGTTCGATCCGAGCGGCGGTTTTTTCCACTTCCTGCGCGACGACGGCTCGATCTACAACCGCACCACGCGCCACCTCGTCAGCAGTTGCCGCTACGTGTTCAACTACGCGATGGCCTACCGGCAGTTCGGCGACCCGCAGCACCTCGAATACGCGCGTCACGGTCTGAAGTTTCTGCGCGACGCGCACTGGGATGCGCATAACGAGGGCTACGACTGGGAGCTCGAATGGCGTGACGGCCACAAGCGCACGCTCGACGGCACGCGTCACTGCTACGGCCTCGCATTCGTGCTGCTCGCGTATGCGCACGCGTCGATGGCGGGCATCGAAGAGGCGAAGCCGATGATCGCCGCAACCTTCGATCTGATGGAGCACCGCTTCTGGGACGCCGCCTCCGGTCTCTATGCGGACGAAGCGACGGCCGACTGGCGCGTGAGCTCGTACCGCGGCCAGAACGCCAACATGCACACGACCGAGGCGTTGCTTGCCGCTTATGAAGCGACCGGGCATCTCGTCTATCTGGACCGCGCCGAACGCGTCGCAAGCAATATCACGCTGCGCCAGGCGAAGCTGTCGCAAGGCCTCGTGTGGGAGCACTTTCACGCGGACTGGTCGGTCGACTGGCATTACAACGAGGAAGACAGCTCGAACATCTTCCGTCCGTGGGGCTTCCAGCCGGGCCATCAGACCGAATGGGCGAAGCTGCTGCTGATTCTCGAGCGGCATCGTCCGCTGCCGTGGCTGCTGCCGCGCGCCATCGAACTGTTCGACGCGGCGATGGCGTACGCGTGGGACGACGATCACGGCGGACTGTATTACGGCTTCGGCCCGGACCGCACGATCTGCGATCACGACAAGTACTTCTGGGTGCAGGCGGAAACCTTCGCGGCGGCGGCCGTGCTCGGCAAGCGCACCGGCAACGAACGCTTCTGGGACTGGTACGACGAACTGTGGCGCTACAGCTGGAGCCATTTCGTCGATCACCGCTACGGCGCGTGGTATCGCATTCTCACCTGCGACAACCGCAAATACAGCGACGAAAAGAGCCCGGCCGGCAAGACCGACTATCACACGATGGGCGCGTGCTACGAAGTGCTGATGCATGCGCTCGGCGACGACGCGACAGCGGACGCAACCTCGGACGCAGCAGCAGACGCAACCGCGCGCGGCACGGCAAACCCGGCCGCGCACGCCGCCCTACCCCTGAATCGAACCGCACGGTGAGCACCATGACCGCGAGCACCGCATTACCTGTTTTCGTATCCGCCGGCGACATCCTGACCGACCTCGTGCGCACTGGCGATTCGCACTGGCTGTCGCGCCCCGGCGGCGCCGGCTGGAACGTTGCGCGCGCGGTCGCGCGGCTCGGCTTGCCGACCGCCTGCGCGGGCTCGCTCGGCACCGACTGTTTCTCCGACGAAATCTGGCAGGCCAGCGTCGAAGCTGGTCTCGACATGCGCTTCATGCAGCGTGTCGATCATCCGCCGCTGCTTGCGATCGTCCATCAGACGCATCCGCCCGCGTATTTCTTCATGGGCGAAAACGCTGCGGATCTCGCGTTCGATCCGCAACGGCTGCCTGACGACTGGACGTCGCAAGTGAAGTGGGCGCACTTCGGTTGCATCAGCCTCGTGCGGCAACCGCTTGGCACGACACTCGCGAACCTCGCGGCGCAACTGCGCGAACGTGGCGTGAAGATCAGCTTCGACCCGAATTACCGCAACCTGATGGAGCACGGCTACGAGCCGACGCTGCGCAAGATGGCCGCGCTCGCGGACCTGATCAAGGTCTCCGACGAAGACCTGCGCCTGCTGTTCAAGACCAGCGAGGCGAGCGCGCTCGACCAGTTGCGCGCGATGAACCCGAAGGCGCACATACTCGTCACGCGCGGCGCAGACAAGGCGACGTTTATCGGCGAAGGCGGTTTGACGGTCGAAGCGGCGCCGCCGCGCGTCGAAGTCGTCGACACGGTCGGCGCCGGCGATGCGTCGATCGGCGGCCTGCTGTTCAGTCTGATCAGCGCGCCGCAGCGCAAGTGCAACGAGCATCTCGCGTTCGCGCTGGCAGCCGGCGCGGCCGCGTGCCGCCATGCGGGCGCGCACTCGCCGACGCTCGACGAAATCGTGTCGCTGCTGAACGACTGACGACGACTGACGCCGGCGTTCAGGGTCCGGAGCACGTACCTGTCTGATCGATGCACGCGGGCCGCACACTCTGAAAGCGACCCAACGGCGTGCTAGGATGGAATCTCCTTCCTGCAGGAGATGCACCATGGAGGACGTCACCTACACCAAAGGCATCTACACGGCCACAGCAAGCGTGCGGCCGGTAGACGGTGGACGCTATCAGGGCGTCGTCGCGCTCGAGCGCGACGAAGGCGACGAGACCGAGAACACGGTCTACGAAGTCGAAAGCGTATCGGCCAGTTCCGAAGAAGCGCTTGAAGAGGCGAAGGCACTCGCCCATCGAATCCTCGGCGAAATCGAGTTCTAGCGGGCGAACGCGGCGTGCGTTCGCCGCGTGCCGCGTCCCGTCCCGCTGCTCACCTCACCGTATTCGTGCCGATGCATCGACATCGTTTGAATGCATCTCGTCGCGCATTGTCGTGCTCAACAGGCGGAGGCGAACATGACTGAACCGCTCTTCCTTTACGGCGTATACGCCATACACGTGCGGCCGCTCGCGTTGCAAGGCGCGCGCTGGGACGCCGAGTATGAAATCCGGCATCGCGACCACGCGGTGCAACGCTGGACGACCGTCGGCGGCGACGCCGGCTACGCGACCGAAGCCGAGGCGATCGAATCCGCGCATCAGCAGGCGGTGGCCGATATCGAACACGGCGCCGGTATTCCGAAGCCGCGCGCGTTTCCTTGAAGCACACATTTCTTGAAGCACACATTTCTTGAAGCACGCATTTCTTGAAGCACGCATTTCTTGAAGCACGCATTTCTTGAAGCACGCATTTCTTGAGGCACGTGTTTCCTTGAAGCACGCGTCTCCTTGAAGCACGCGTTTCCTTGAAGCACGCACCGGCCGCCGCATGATCTGACGGAATGCAGAGCGGCGGCCGGGCGCGACGTCGGCGCGAACCGGTGTGACGAAAATCCACTCGCTGACTGTATGCCGCGTGCTACGCTTTGCGCGTTTTTTCTAACCGAGAGGACGCGATGGCGCACGGCACGTCACCCCGGCCAGACGAGCCGAACCCTTCCCGTCACGATCGTCGTCAGCACGACGCGCGCGTGACCACTCGCACGACGCGCATCCGCGCGCATACGATCGTCACGCAAGGCCTGCCGTTGCGCTTCTGGCAGGATATCTACCACCGCGCGCTGACGATGAAGTGGCCCGTCTTCTTCGGGTCGCTCGGCGGGTTGTTTCTCGTGCTCAACACGGCCTTCGCGTCGCTCTACATGCTCGGCGACGCGCCGATCGCAAACCAGTATCCGCCGGGCTTCGGCGGCGCGTTCTTCTTTAGCGTCGAAACGCTCGCGACGGTCGGCTATGGCGACATGCATCCGCAAACCGTCTACGCGCACCTGGTCGCGACGCTCGAAATCTTCGTCGGCATGTCGGGCATCGCGCTGGCCACCGGCATCGTGTTCGCGCGCTTCTCGAGGCCGCGCGCGCACATCATGTTCGCGCGCTATGCGGTCGTGCATCCGGTTGAAGGACGCACGACGCTGATGGTGCGCACCGCGAACGCGCGGCAAAACGTCATTGCGGAAGCGCGCGCGCGGTTGCGGCTGATGCGCCTCGAAACAACGGCGGAAGGCTATCGCATCCGCCGTATTCTCGATCTGAAACTCGTGCGCGATCAGCATCCGCTCTTCATGTTCGGCTGGAACCTGATGCATGTGATCGACGAGACGAGTCCGCTCTTTGGTGAGACCGCCGAATCGCTTGCGAAGCACCACGCGGAATTGCTGATCACGATCGAAGGCTCGGACGAAAATACCGCACAGACGATGCAGGCGCGGTACGCATGGCCGAGCGACGATATCCGCTGGCAGCATCGCTATGTCGACGTGATACGGGAAGAGGGCAGCGTGACCCACGTCGACTACACATACTTTCACGACGTGATGCCGTTCGAGTCGTCGGCACTTGACGCGGCCCGGCACGAGCACGCGTAACCAGTCTCGCCGAGGCGTCGCGCGCGGCGCGCCCGGCTTCGGCAGATTTATCTCAAAAAAGGCGGAATTCGCCCGGCCGCTCGCGACGTTGCTCCAACGGCACGCGAACTTAGCAAAAATCTTCCCCCATCGGCGCGAAAAAATAGAGTGTCTTTCGTTGCGATGCTGCCATTGAGCTCATCAGGCGCGATGGCGCAGCACGCGAACGGCAAACGCAAGCAACTTGCAGAGCGCCGGGGGAAGCATGGGACCGTTCGTTGCCGGCGCCAAAGCGCCGCTCCGATCGACCTGCGACTCCGGTCGATAACTCGCCGCACAACTCCTGGTAAGCGCTGAATCACTAACCGGGAGTCACGCGGCATGGAGACGCCCCCATGACCGCACGCCTGCCGGATGACGTCGCGCCGAACACCCCGTCCCCCGGCGCGTCCGATAACGACACGCCCGCACTCGCCGCCTACCGGCTTGCCGACAATCTCACCGCGACGCGCGGCCGGATCTTTCTGACCGGCACGCAGGCGCTGGTGCGTCTCGTCCTGATGCAGCGCGCGCTCGATCACGCGCGCGGTCTGCACACCGCCGGCTTCGTCAGCGGCTATCGCGGCTCGCCGCTCGGCGTGGTCGATCAGCAATTGTGGAAAGCCGGCACGCTGCTCGCCGATAACGACATCCGCTTTCTGCCGGCGATCAACGAAGAACTCGGCGGCACCGCGGTGCTCGGCACGCAGCGCGTCGAAGCGGACCCGCAGCGCACCGTCGATGGCGTATTCGCGATGTGGTACGGCAAAGGCCCCGGCGTCGATCGAGCCGGTGACGCGCTCAAGCACGGCAACGCATACGGCTCGTCGCCGCACGGCGGCGTGCTGGTGGTCGCGGGCGACGATCACGGCTGCGTATCGTCGTCGATGCCGCATCAAAGCGACTACGCGATGATGGCGTGGTCGATGCCGATCGTGAACCCGTCGAATATCGCCGATATGCTCGAGTTCGGTCTCTACGGCTGGGCGCTGTCGCGCTGCTCGGGTGCGTGGGTCGGCTTCAAGGCGATCTCGGAGACGGTCGAATCCGGCTCGACGGTCGACCTCGACGCGCTACGCACCGACTGGACCGCCAGCGGCGACTTCGCGGCGCCGGCAGGCGGTCTGCACAATCGCTGGCCCGACCTGCCGAGCCTCGCGATCGAAGCGCGCCTCGCGGCCAAGCTCGACGCGGTACGCCATTTCGCGCGGATCAACAGCATCGACAAATGGATCGCGCCGAGCCCGCATGCGAATGTGGGCATCGTGACCTGCGGCAAGGCGCATCCCGATCTGATGGAGGCGCTGCGCCGCCTCGATCTGACAGCCGCCGACCTCGATGCGGCCGGCGTACGAATCTATAAGGTCGGGCTGTCGTTTCCGCTTGAGATGACGCGCATCGACGCATTCGTCGGCGGACTCACCGAAGTGCTGGTGATCGAAGAAAAAGGCCCGGTCGTCGAACAGCAGATCAAGGATTACCTGTACAACCGGCAGACAGGTTCGCGCCCCGTCGTGATCGGCAAACACGCGGCGGACGGCACGCCGCTGCTGTCCGCACTCGGCGAGCTGCGGCCGTCGCGCATTCTGCCGGTATTCGCGAGCTGGCTCGCGCGGCACAAGCCGGCGCTCGACCGGCGCGAGCGCGTCGTCGATCTGGTCGCGCCGCAGATCCTGTCGAACGAAGCCGATGCGGTGCGGCGCACGCCGTACTTCTGTTCGGGCTGCCCGCACAACACCTCGACGAAAGTGCCGGAAGGCTCGATTGCGCAAGCAGGCATCGGCTGCCATTTCATGGCGTCGTGGATGGAGCGCGATACGACCGGACTGATCCAGATGGGCGGCGAGGGCGTCGACTGGGCCGCGCATTCGATGTTCACGCGCACGCGCCACGTGTTCCAGAACCTCGGCGACGGCACCTACTTTCACTCCGGTATTCTCGCGATCCGCCAGGCAGTCGCGGCCAAAGCGACCATCACGTACAAGATTCTCTATAACGATGCGGTCGCGATGACCGGCGGCCAGCCGGTCGACGGCAGCATCTCGGTGCCGCAGATCGCACGGCAGGTGGAGGCGGAGGGCGTGTCGCACTTCGTCGTGGTCAGCGACGAGCCGGAAAAATATGATGGCCATCATGACCTCTTTCCGAAGGGCACGACGTTCCATCACCGCAGCGAGCTCGACGCGGTGCAGCGCCAGTTGCGCGATATCGACGGCGTGACCGTGCTGATCTACGACCAGACCTGCGCGGCCGAGAAGCGTCGCCGCCGCAAGAAGGGCGAGTTCCCCGATCCCGACAAACGGCTCTTTATCAACGAGGCGGTATGCGAAGGCTGCGGCGATTGCGGCGCGCAGTCGAACTGCCTGTCGGTCGAACCGGTCGAGACGCCGCTTGGCCGCAAGCGCCGCATCGATCAGTCGTCGTGCAACAAGGACTATTCGTGCGTGAACGGCTTCTGTCCGAGCTTCGTCACGATCGAAGGCGGCGCGCTGAAGAAAGCCGCGGGTGTGGCATTCGATCGCGCGGCGCTCGTCGCGCAAGTCGATGCGCTGCCGCAGCCGGCCATCGCGCTCGATGCGGCGCCGTACGACATTCTGGTCACGGGTGTCGGCGGCACCGGCGTAGTGACGGTCGGCGCGCTGATCAGCATGGCTGCGCATCTGGAAGGCAAGAGTGCGTCGGTGCTCGACTTCATGGGGTTCGCGCAGAAGGGCGGCGCGGTGCTGTCATACGTGCGCTTTGCCGCGCGCGACGCATGGCTGAACCAGGTGCGCATCGATACGCAGCAGGCGGACGTGCTGCTCGCGTGCGACATGGTGGTCGGCGCGAGTGCCGACGCACTGCAGACGGTACGGCACGGGCGCACGCGAATCGTCGTGAATATGCACGCGATTCCGACCGCGACCTTCGTGCGCGATCCGGATGCGAACCTGCACGCGAGTGCACTGCTCGACAAGATGCGCGACGCGGCGGGCGGTGAACGGCTTGCGTCGTGCGATGCGCAGGCGCTCGCGACGCGTTTTCTCGGCGACACGATCGGCGCCAATATCGTGACGCTGGGCTTTGCGTGGCAGCTCGGACTCGTGCCGGTGTCGTTCGCGGCGATGATGCGTGCGATCGAGCTGAACAATGTCGCCGTATCGATGAATCAGCTCGCGTTTTCGATCGGGCGGCTCGCGGCCGCCGGCCCCGACGCGCTCGAAAGGTTGTGGCAACAACGACATGCGGGCGCGGCGCCGCGAACTGCGGCTGTCGATGCGGGCGGCACGCTCGATGCGCTTGTCGCGGACCGCGAGGCGCGGCTCGCTGCTTATGGTGGCCGCAAGTATGTGACGCGCTACCGCGCGCTGGTCGATGCGGCGCGGCGTGCGGAGCGCCGCGCGTATGGTGTTGGCGGTGCTGGCGGTGCTGGCGGTGTTGGCGGTGTTGGCGGTGTTGGCGGTGTTGGCGGTGTTGGCGGTGCTGGCAGTACAAACGACGAACGCGATGCAAGCGCCGCCGCGCCCAATGCGTCAGGCGAGCGTGTGAGCCGCGCAGTCGCGACGACCTTCTACCGCCTGCTTGCGGTGAAAGACGAATACGAAGTCGCACGGCTCTACGCGGACCCGGCGTTCCGCGCCGCACTGGAGGCGCAATTCGAAGGCATCGCGGGCAAAGACTTTCGCGTGAAGTTCAATATGGCGCCGCCAGCTTTGTCGCGCGCGGTGAACCACGGTGGCAGCGCCAAGGGCACGCCAGATTCGCCGCCGCGCAAGCGGACCTTCGGCCCATGGATGTGGCCCGTGCTGCGCGTGCTGGCGAGAGGCCGGCGTCTGCGCGGCACGCCGTTCGATCCGTTCGGACGCACGGCGGAGCGCCGCATGGAACGGCAACTCGCCGACGACTATCAGGCGACAATCGAGCGCGCGCTGACGATTCTCACCATCGACACCGCGGACGACATCGCCCAACTCGCGGAACTGCATGCGCGTGTGCGCGGGTACGGTCACGTGAAGCTCGCGAATCTCGCAGCGGTAAAGCGCAGCGAACGCGAACTGGCTGCGCGTCTGAATCTCGACGCGGCAACCGGCATGGCGGTGCGGCACGCGCTGGAACATGCGCGAGGCGCGGGCGCGTTGAAGGGTATTCCGGTAGTGGTTGCGAAGTGACCCGTTGGAACTTAAGGCCGCATCCGGCATAGCAGCGCGGCACGCGCATGGAACATGCGCGAGGCGCGGGCGCGTTGAAGGGTATTCCGGTAGTGGTCGCGAAGTGAGCCGGTTGGAACTTGAGGCAGCTTCCGGCATAGCAGCGCGGCACGCGCTGAAACATGCGCGAGGCGCGAGCGGTCAAGAGCATTCCGGTAGTAACAGCAAAGTGAACTGGCGCAACGCGACACGGCAAGTCTGACGTTTCAATCAGCCGCGCGGCCCAGCCGCCGCATCCAGCAGCGCCCTCGCGCGCGCCACCTTGTCCGCATCGATCGGCGCGCCGCTCTGGCCGCCGACGCGCACGCCGCTGCCGACATGCACCGCCCGCACGCCGGTCGCGGCGACAAAACCCGCCAGCGCATCAACCGTCAGCCCCGCCCCCGCAAGCACCGTGCAATGCGTGCCCCGCGCCTGCGCGACCAGCGCGCGGATAACCGGCTCCGCTTGCAAAACCGACCGCGCACCGCCCGAAGTCAGCACGTTCGTCACCGTGTCGAAGCCAAGCAGCACGTCGAATGCGCGCGGCAAATCGCGCGCTTCATCGAACGCGCGGTGAAACGTAATCGGCAAGCCATCTGCCGCGTCCACCGCTCGCGCGAGCCCATCGCGATCGATCTCGCCCGCCGGCGTCAGCATGCCGATCACGATGCCGTGCGCACGCGCCGCCGCGATCGCGCGCACATCGCGCAGCATCACCGACAGGTCATGCGCATCGAACACGAACGAGTGGCTATGCGGCCGCACGATCACATTCACTGGAATGCGCACCGCATCGAGCACCGCTTCAATCGTGCCGATGCTCGGCGTCAGGCCGCCTTCGCCGAATGCGGTGATCAGTTCGAGACGGTCCGCGCCGGCTTGCGCGGCCGCTTGCGCATCCGCGACCGTCGTCGCAATCACTTCGAGCAGGATGCGCGTGGTTGCGTTTCCGTTTGTGTCTGTACTCGGTTCAGCGGAATCGGGCATGGCTCTCACGTGTCGTCGTCGAAAACGACATGATGTCAGACGCGCCCGTCGTCGAGCCAGTCGATATCGCCGCACAGCACGCAGGTGCGGTCGGCGATCTGCGTCGCGACCGACAGCGTCACGCACGGCACCGCTTCGTTGATCGACAGATACGGCCGCGTGACGTGCACGTGCCCGGGCTCCGCCATCGCGGTGCGGAAGTACGGACGCCTGAGCCAGTTCGCGCCTTGCGCGTCGGCCAACGGCAGAAAGCGCGTCTCGTGCGTCGCGCGGTCCGCGCGCAACATCACGTTGCGCCCGGCCTGACGTCCCTTTGCGTCGAGCAGATAGCAACGCGCCGCGTCGTCCAGCGCGAGGAAGTTCCAGCACACTTCATCGAGCGCTTCGCCGGCCGCGAGGCGTTCCGCGGCACGCTCGAATGCGCGCAGGTACGGCGCAAGCCGGGTCGCTGCGCGCCGCTCGCGCGCTTCGGCAAGCGTCTGGTGGCGCTCGCTCAGCTCGCTGATGCAAGCGGCGGCATGCGCACTGTCGGCAATGCCCGGCGCCGGCCGCGCAAAGTAAAAACCTTGCACGAAGTCGACGTCGCAATCGAGCGCCATATGCGCTTCCTGCTCGGTCTCGACGCCTTCGATCAGCACCAGCTTGCCCGCCTCGTGCAACAGCGCGACAAGGCCCGGCAGAATCGCGGCGACATCCGCGCGATGCGCGGCGTGCGACAGCAGAATGCGGTCGAGCTTCACGATATCCGGATTCAGCTGCCAGATGCGTTCGATATTCGAGTGTCCCGCGCCGAAGTCGTCGAGTGCGATCAGAAAGCCGCGCTCGCGGAACTGACGCACCGCTTCGGCAAGACGCTCGATATCGTCGGCGCTCTGCTCGAGCACCTCGAGCACGATGCGCCGCGGCGGCAGGTTCAGGCGCCGCAGGTTCGCCAGCAGCGACGCCGAATGATAAGGATCGATCAGCGCACCCGGATGGACGTTCAGAAACAGCCACTCGCGCTCAGCGCCGAGCATCCGGAAATTCTCCATATGCAGCACTTGCGCGAGCCGGTCGACCTGCAGCAGGTCGCCGACCCGAGCGGCTTCGCCGAATACATCGATGGGCGACACCGGACGGTCGAACGCATCGTGCGCGCGCAATAAACCCTCGTAGCCGACCGCGCGCATATGCGACACGCTGAAGATCGGCTGGAATACGCTCGTCAGCGCGAGCCCGCCGTGCTGCACCGAGTAGCGCTGCAGCCCCGAGGTCATGCTCAATTCGAATCCATGCGGCGCTGCGGCCGTCCTTTCCTGTTGCGCTGTGGTCATGCGTTCCTCTCACGCGAGAGCGAAGCCGCATCCGTCGCGAATGCGATCCCGCGAGCCCCGTACTGAAAATGTGCGATATCGGTCCCTGTTAAGCAAGCTCCATGCGCACGGTAGCGCACGATCGCGCATGCTTTGCCGTGAGACTTGCACCGCTCTCAAGGTCCGCGTGTCGAGCATGGGGCGCGGCGCACTGCGACGGTGCGCGGCGCCCGATGGCGGACGATACGGGCGCAGGACGCCGCGCGCAGCGCCGCATCCTGCGCGCGCACCTCTTTAGCTTAGGCGCGCTAGCGGCGGCGGCAACCAGGGTTCGATGCAGGATCGGCTATGCGCAACGTGAAGAAACGTCTGGAGGTGAAAGCTCAACGTGAAGAAACGTCTGGAGGTGAAAGCTCAGATCGCGGGTTCCTGCGCCGGCTTGCGGCGCAACAGCGCATAGAGAATGATCGCGCCGAAGGTCGCGGTGCCGATGCCGCCGAGACCGAAGCCGCCGAGCTTCAGCGAGAAGTCGCCGGCGCCGAGCACGAGCGTCACCGCCGCGACAATCAGATTACGGTTGTCGGAGAAATCGACTTTATTGACCACCCAGATGCGCGCGCCGGTCACCGCGATCAGACCGAACACGACGATCGATACGCCGCCGAGCACCGGCCCCGGAATCGTCTGAATCACCGCGCCGAACTTGGGCGAGAAGCCCAGCAGCAGCGCAATGACGGCGGCCATCACGAACACGAGCGTCGAGTAGATTTTCGTGACCGCCATCACGCCGATATTTTCCGCATACGTGGTGACGCCGGTGCCGCCCGCGAAGCCGGACACGACGGTCGCGAAGCCGTCGCCGATAAACGCGCGGCCGATATAGCGGTCGAGGTTTTGCCCGGTCATCGCGGCCACCGCCTTGATGTGGCCGAGGTTCTCCGCCACCAGAATGACCGCGACCGGCGTGAGCAGCGTCATCGCATGCGGATCGAACGCCGGCGCCATAAAGCGCGGCATGCCCCACCACGGCGCATGCGCGACGACCGGGAAATCGATCGGCGCGCCGAGACCCATGCCGTTCGCGACTATTGCGTAGATCACGTAGGCGATCAGCAGGCCGACGAGAATCAGCAGACGCTGGACCATGCCATGCGCGAACACCGCGACCGCGCCGACGCAGATCACCGTGACGAGCGCCATCCACGAGTCGAACGCACTCGCGCTCACGCTCCTGACCGCGATCGGCGCGAGGTTCAGACCGATCACCGCGACGATCGAGCCGGTCACGACCGGCGGCATCAAGGTCTCGATCCATGCGGTGCCCAACGCCGCGACAATCGCCCCGATGATCATATAAACGACGCCGCACGCGATGATGCCGCCGAGCGCAAGCGGAATATTCGGGTTCGGCCCGTGCCCCGCATAGCCGGTCACCGCGATCACGAGCGCAATGAACGAAAAGCTCGAGCCGAGATAGCTCGGCACCCGGCCTCCGGTGATCACGAAGAACCACAGCGTGCCGATCCCCGACATGAAAATGCACAGATTCGGATCGAAACCCATCAGCAGCGGCGCAAGCACGGTCGAGCCGAACATCGCGACCACATGCTGAATGCCCATCGCGAACATCTGCGGCAACGGCAGCCGCTCATCGGTCGAGATCACGCGCTCGCCGGTGCGTTGCGCGAGGCGCCAGCGCGGGAAATAGGATTCGGCCATGGCGGGTTCTCCTCTGTACGGCGTCAATGTTGGTCTGGTTATGGCTTATGCATCGATCAGCCGCATAGGACGGCTGAGCTACGCGCGAGTGTACGGAGAGGCCATTCCACTGACAAGCAAGGCAACCCCATCTTGCGTGGGGCTGAAGTTGGGGTTAAAGCGCCAATTCGAGTCGATTCGATACACAACTTCAGATGAGCATCGAGGCATCGACCATGACGCACGCAGCACGAGATATGAGACGGGATAAGCGCTGAAGCGCCAACTCTTGTCGATTCGCTGAACGGATTGGGACTAGTCTGATTATCAGCACCCACCAGCCTCACTACACTGGTTTGGCTGCGCGACCCCATGTGTAGCGTAAGCGATTTTGTAACTCTCCGACTTTCCGCTCGCACTCCCCGGTGCGAGCGGCTTTTTTTTGTCACTACGGTTCGCAGAACGCAGCAGCCGCGAGCTTTCTCGCATGCGCGCGTACATCGCCGGGCCAGCCATCCGTCATGCTTTCGAAGCGCGCGCGATCGTTCGCATAAAGCGCACGCGTCGCTTCCTCGTAATCCGGCAGATTGCCGCCGATTGCGGTCATGAAACGGTAAGCCGCTTCCTGCGCCTGCCGCATCCGCTCCTTGTCCGAGCCCGCGAGACGCGCCGATTCGACCAGCCTGCGCAGTACAACCGATGCGCCACCCGGCTGCGCATTCAGCCATTCCCAATGACGCGGCAACAGCGTGACCTCACGCGCAACCACGCCGAGCTTCGGCCGGCCGCGGCCGCGCGCCAGGGCAACGCCCGCCGTGTCCGCGGCGTCGGTCGCGCCGCTTTCAGTGTCGGCGGTACCGGCCACGCCGCTCCCGTCATGCGTGCCGTCGTGCGCGAGCCGCGCCAGCACATCGTCGACGCTGCCGCGCAGATCGAACTCCACCGGACGGCTCGTTGCATCGTCGAACACGAGGATTGGCGCACCGCCCGCGCGGTCGTGCGCGCGCTTGACCGCGCGGGCGACCTGCTTCGGCGAGCCGGACGCGATGCGCCGCATGCCCTCGAATGCGGTACAGGTTGCAGGGTGCAAGGTCATCTCGAACGCCTCCATCGAATATGAGTCGCTCGAATATTACCCGGGTATAAAACGAAACGCAATATTACCCGGGTAAATTTCTGGAAGTTGGGGGCACGCACGCGCGCAGCGCGTTGATCAGGTCGAGCGGATCGTATGGCTTGCGCAAATGCAACGGGTTGCTCAACGCGGCCTGCTGGGCGGGCGCGAGTTCGACCGGATAGCCGCTTACGAAAATCACGCGCAGATGCGGCTGGCGGCGGATCGCTTCGAGCGCGAGATCGATGCCGGACTGGCCGGCCAGACCGATATCGGTCAGCAGCACGTCGACCGGCTGCCCGGCAATCACCTGCTGCGCCTCGTCGCTGCCGGCCGCCTCGAAAATCGACAGCCCGAACGTGCGCAGCACTTCGGCCGTGCTCGCGCGCACCATCTCGTCGTCTTCGACAAACAGGATGCGCAGCCCGCGCACCGCATCGAAGGTGTCGTGGCGCGCGTGGTCGACCAGCGTGACCGTTTGCGAATCCGCCGCGTACAGCGTCGGCGAACCGGCGCGCCTCGCGCCGCCCTGCATGCGCAGCGCCTGGCGGATCTTGCGGGCGAGCGCTTCATGCGTGTACGGCTTGCTCAGCAGCTCGACGCCTTCGTCGAGGCGCCCGGCATGCACGATCGCATTGTCCGTGTAGCCGGACGTGAACAGCACCGCAATGCCCGGCTGCCGGTCGCGCGCCTTGCGCGCAAGTTCCGTGCTGCGCAGCGGCCCGGGCATCACGACGTCGGTAAACAACAGATGGATCGGCACGCCGCTCTCGACAATCGCGAGCGCGCTTTGCGCATCCTTCGCGCGTAGCACGTGATAGCCGAGGCTCGACAGCATGTCGACAACGGTCGTGCGCACGTCCGCATCGTCCTCGACCACCAGAACCGTTTCGGCGCCGCCCTCCGACGGCCCCGCGTCGACATCCGTCTCGAGGTCTTCCTGCTGGCGCACGCGCGGCAGATAGAGGCGGATCGTCGTGCCCTGGCCGGGCTCGCTGTAGATCTTCACGTGCCCGCCCGACTGCTTGACGAAGCCGTACACCATGCTCAAGCCGAGGCCCGTTCCCTGGCCTTCGCGTTTGGTCGTGAAAAACGGCTCGAACACATGCTCCTGCACTTCGGGCGACATGCCCGCGCCGGTATCGGTGACCGCGACCATCACGTACTGGCCGGGCACCACGTCCGCGTTGCGTTTCGCGTACGCATCGTCGAGCGATGTGTTGCCCGCTTCGATGGTCAGCTTGCCGAGGCCGTTCATTGCGTCGCGCGCGTTGATCGCCAGATTGAGCAGCGCGTTTTCGACCTGAAACGGATCGACGAGCGTGTTCCACAAGCCGCCCGATATGATCGTCTCGATCTCGATGCCGTCGCCGAGCGCGCGGCGCAGCATATCGTCGAGGCCGCGCACGAAGCGCCCGAGATTCACCACCTTCGGCGCGAGCGGCTGACGCCGTCCGAACGCGAGCAGTTGCGACGCGAGCTTCGCGCCGCGCGCGACGCCGGCCAGCGCATTGCGCACCCGCTGCGCGGGCCGCTCAGAACCCGCGACATCTTCCGCAAGCAGTTGCAGATTGCCGCCGACCACCTGCAGCAAGTTGTTGAAGTCGTGCGCGACACCGCCCGTCAGCTTGCCGATCGCCTCCATTTTCTGCGCGAAGCGCAGCGCGTCTTCCGCGTGCCGCAGCGCTTCCTGCGTCTCGCGATCCGCGGTGACGTCGCGCCCCACGCCGTGAATCCGCTCGGTGCCGGGGTCGAGCGCGAAGGTCCACGCGATCCAGCTCCATCGGCCGTCGCTGCGGCGCAGCCGGTTCTCGCAACGCGTCGGCGCACCCGTCACACGCAACTCCTGCGTGCGCGCGTTGACGAGTTCGAGATCGTCCGGATGAACCAGATCGAAAAACGACTGCATCGTCAGTGTCCAGGCGGGGTGCCCGAGCACGCGCGTCCACGATGGACTCACGCGTTGCAGCGCGCCGTCGAGCCCGACCACGACGAGCAGATCTTCGCTGAGCTCCCATAGACGATCGCGGTCCGCAACCGCCTCGGCAACGCGCGCCTCGAGGGTCTCGTTCAGGTTGTGCAGCGCCGCTTGCGCCTTCGCGCGCGCGGCGATCTCGGCCTGCGCGGCCTGATAAAGCCGCGCGTTGTCGATCGCGCTCGCCGCCTGCGCCGCGATGCCCGCGAGAAACCGCTCGGAGCGCGCGGTGAACACACCCGCCTCCGGATGACCGAAGAAGAGGCCGCCCAGCACTTCGCCGGTACGCGACACCACCGGCGCCGCGAGATAGCTGGTCACTTTCAGATGTCCCGGCGGCATGCCGTAGTGCGGCTCGCTCAGGCCGTAGCGCGGGTCCTTCGTGATGTCGTCGGCGCGCATCATCCCTTCGCCGTTGAAGGTCGGCGCGAACACCGCGGTATTGCGCGGCATCGGAAACTTCGCAAAGGTGTCCTTCGGCACGCCCGACAGCGTGTACAGCGTATAGCGGCCGCCGTCTTCGTCCTGCACGTTGTAGAAGAACGAGCCGAACGCGGCGCCGGTCAGCTCGGTCGCCGCATCGGTGACGATCTGCACTGCGCGGTTCAGGTCGAGTTCCGCGGCAACCGCGGTGCCGACCCGGTTCAGAATTTCGAGCGTGCGCGTTTCGTCAGCGAGGCGTTGCCGCGTTTCGCGCCGCAGCCGCGCGAGCTGCAGGTTGCCGGCCACGCGCGCGAGCAGTTCGCGCGCGGAAAAAGGCTTCGTCAGATAGTCGTCGGCGCCGGCTTCGAGGCCGCCGACCTTCGCCTCTTCGCCCGCGCGCGCGGACAGCAGCAACACCGGCGTTTCGCGCAGTTGCGGGTCGGCGCGCAGTTCGCGCAACAGGCCGAAGCCGTCCAGACGCGGCATCATCAGGTCCGACACGACGAGATCCGGCGGCGCCGTGCGAATCGCGTCGAGCGCCGCGGCGCCGTCGTCGGCCACGCGCACGTCGTGACCCGCGGCGCTCAGGATGCGGCGCATGTAGTCGCGCAAATCCGCGTTGTCGTCGACCACCAGCACGCGGGCCGCGGCGCCGTTCGCCGACGCCGCGCCGCCGTCCAGCGCCTCCGCGCTGCGACGCCATGCGTCGTCCGCATCCGCGTCGGGATCGACGACGCCTGCGCCGTCGGGCAGCCAGCGCGACGCCGCTTCGACATACGATTGCGCCTGCTTGCTGGTCGTCGCGGGAGTCGCCTGTGCGTGCCGCGGCGGCATGCCGGACGCAACTGCGGACGCAACCGCAGACGCAACCGCGGGCGCCGCGGCGGGTTCGCTGCCGGCGGGCATCGCCACGGTAAAGCAGGTGCCGATGCCAAGCCGGCTGTCGACGCGAATCGCGCCGCCGTGCAGCCGCACCAGTTCCTGCACCAGCGCGAGCCCGATGCCGCTGCCTTCGACCGAGCGCGCCGTCGCGCCCTCGACCCGATGAAACCGCTCGAAGAGGCGCGGCACTTCGTGCTCGGGAATGCCGATGCCGGTGTCCGATACGCACACTTCGATGTTGCCGTCTGCCGCGGTCTTCACGCTGACGGTAATCGTGCCGGACAGCGTGAACTTGAACGCGTTCGACAGCAGGTTCAACACGATCTTTTCCCACATGTCGCGATCGATCTCGACCAGATGCGGCAACGGCGCGCAGTCGACGACCAGCGTCATGCCCGCGGCTTCGACCGCCGAGCGGAACAGCGACGCGAGCTCGGCCGTGAATGCGGCAAGATCGGTCGGCTCGCGATGAATCTGGATGCGCCCGGCCTCGAGGCGCGAGAAGTCGAGCAGCGCGTTGACAAGCTTGAGCAGCCGCAAGCTGTTGCGATAGGTGACTTCGATCAGCTCGCGCCGCGCGCCGCCGGACGATTCGGGCTGCGCGAGCATTTCCTCGAGCGGACCGAGCATCAGCGTGAGCGGCGTGCGGAACTCGTGGCTGATGTTCGAGAAGAACACGGTCTTCGCGCGATCGATCTCGGCGAGCGCTTCCGCGCGCCGGCGTTCTTCCTCGTACGCGTGCGCATAGCCGATCGCCGCGCCGATCTGCCGCGCAACGAGGTTCAGGAACGCGCGATAGCTGTCGTCGAACAGCCGAAACGGGTTCAGGCCGACGATCAGCACGCCGCCTCGGCCGCGCTCGCCGCTCGGCTGCACCGGCAGCACCGCTGCCTGGCTCGGCCGCTGCGTCCACGCGCCGCCGGGCAGCGCATCGCCGAAGCGCTCGGCAAGCCCGCTCACCACCTTGATCAACTGGCGCCGCTGCACTTCGGCGAACGGCCACGGCGGCGCCTTGTCCGCCTGCATCGATTCGGGCGCAGCCTCATGACCGGCCGCGATGCCGCACGCGCCGACAAGCGACACGCTCGTGCTGCCGGGCTCGCCTGAATAAAACATCGCGAATGGAATGTCGCGCGGATCGGTCGCCAGCGCGCGCATGCTGAATTCGCAGGCCTCGCGCCACGTCCGCGCCTCGTTGTTCGCCGCGCCGATCTCGCGCAACAGCGTGAGTTGCCGCTCGCCGATCACGCGCGCGGTGTCATCGCTATTCGCGCAGATGATGCCGCCGGTGCCGCCGTGATCGTCCGGAACCGGGCTGTACGAGAACGTGTAGTAGGTCTCTTCCGGGTAGCCGTTGCGCTCCATGATCAACAGCTTCTGCTCGGTATAGGTGCCTTCCGCGCCGGTGAGCGCGGTGTCGAGCAGCGGCCCGATCTCATGCCAGATCTCGTGCCAGACCGTCGAGGTCGGCTGCCCGAGCGCGACCGGATGCTTGCCGCCGATGATCGACTTGTACGGGTCGTTGTAGAAGAACAGCAACTCGGGGCCCCAGCCGACCCAGATCGGCTGGCGCGATGTCAGCATGATGCGGATCGCGGTCTTCAGGCTCTGCGGCCAGCCGTCGGGCGGCCCGAGCGGCGTCTTCGACCAGTCATGGGCGGCGATCAGCGCGCCTGTGTCGCCGCCGCCGCGCAGAAACGCGGGGGCGGCGCTGACCATCGGCACGCCCGCCATCGAGTTGTCCGCTTTCATCACGCGTTCTCCTCACTCGCCAGCGCCGTGGGCGCACTGCCTGCCACAGATTGCGCCTGCGGACCTGTCCGCTTTACGATTCAGCGGTTCGTCTCGCTGTCCCAGCCGGTCGCTCCAGTCGCTCCAGTCGCGCCGACCGCTCCGATCATTTACGCAGGCGGATCGGTTTGCAGCTCGAAGCCCGGATTGCGCGGCTGCCCGTCGGCGCCGTAAGCCGCGATCACGCGCTCGACGTCGTCGAGCGACGCCGGCTTCACCAGATGGTGATCGAAACCGGCCGCGCGCGTGCGCCGCCGGTCGCTCTCCTGTCCATAGCCGGTCAGCGCGATCAGCAGCGCGCCCGCGGTCGCCTGCTGCGCACGCAACGCGCGCGCGACATGGTAACCATCGAGGTCGGGCAAGCCGATATCGAGGATCACCACCTCCGGTTTGAATCCGGGCGCCACCGATAGCGCCGATGCGCCGTCATACGCGACCCGCACGTCGTGGCCGAGCATTTCGAGCAGCACGGACATCGATTCGGCGCCGTCGACGCTATCGTCGACGATCATCACGCGGCGCTTCGACGCCGGCGCGGCAGCCACCGCCGCCTGCTCCGTTGCGGCCGCATATTCGGGCGTCATCGCGACCGGCAGCCGCACGACGAACTCGCAGCCCCGGCCGATGCCTTCCGAGCGCGCTTCGATCGACCCGCCGTGCAGTTCGGTGAGCGTGCGCGCAAGCGACAGCCCGATGCCGAGCCCGCCTTCCGAGCGCGCGAGCGAATCGGCCGACTGCATGAACAGATTGAACACGTCAGCCAGTTCCGCGGGCGGAATGCCGATGCCGTTGTCAGCGACGCGAATCGCCACCGAACCGTCCGTCACGCGCACGTCGAGCTCGATCGCGCCGCCGTCGGGCGTGTACTTCGCCGCATTCGACAGCAGATTGCCGATCACCTGCGCGACGCGGATCGGGTCGCCGCGAATCACGCACGGCACGTCGGGCACGCTCACGCTTAGCGTGTGATGCTTGCGCTCGATTGACGGCTGGTTCGTTTCGACCGCGGTCGCAACCGCCGACGCGAGGTCGACGGATTCCATGCGCAGCGTGATCTTGCCGTGCGTGATGCGCGACACGTCGAGCAGATCGTCGACCAGCCGGCTCAGATGCTCGACCTGGCGGCGCGCGATCATCCGCGCGTCGCGTACCACCGCGTCGGCCGCGTGATATTTCGGGTCCATCAGTTCGACCGCGTTGCGGATCGGCGCGAGCGGATTGCGCAACTCATGCGCAAGCGTCGCGAGAAACTGGTCCTTGCGGCGGTCGGCGTCGCGCAGCGCTTCCTCGGCGCGGTGCAGCCGCAACAGCGCACGCACATTCGCGACAAGCTCGGCCGGCTCGATCGGTTCGGTCAGGTAACTGTCCGCGCCGCCTTCGAGCGCGCGCACCTTGTCGAGCGATTGCACCGCGGCGGCCGAGGTCTGCAGCACGAGTGTCGAACGCGTCTGCGGATCGCGCTTGAGGCGCGAACACACCTCGATGCCGTTGATGTCGGGCAGCTTCACGTCGAGCAGCACCAGCGCGGGCTTGCGTGCGCGCACCTGGTCGAGCGCGCCCTGGCCGGTCGCCGCTTCGATCACCTCGAAGCCTGCGTGAATCAGCACGCGCGTCTTCGCATAGCGGGCGCCGTCGTTGTCGTCGACGTTCAGAATGAGCGAGGCCGGAAGTGTCATGCCCGGTCTCCGCGTGCCGCGAGTGCGGGATCGCCGGGCGCGCCGCCCGCGTCGCCCGCGCGGTCGAGGCCGACCGGCACGCCGGCGCCGGCCGTGCCTTCAGGCCCGGCGGCATCGTTCGGCAAGACGAGCCGGACCGGCAGCGTCGCATAGAAAGTCGAGCCGACGCCGAACTTGCTGTCGACGCCCACGTATCCGCCGAGCAGCGCGGCCAGCTTGCGGCATAGCGGCAAACCGAGGCCGGTGCCTTTGACGCGCTGCTGCAAATGGCTTTGCACTTGGCCGAATTCCTCGAATATCACTTGCTGGTGCTCCTCCGCTATGCCGATGCCGGTGTCGGCGACGGTGAACCTGATCTGTTCACCGTCCGGCTCGAGCTGCGCACCCACGCGAATCTCGCCCCGCTCGGTAAATTTGAGCGCATTGGAGACGAAATTACGCAGGATCTGCGTGAGCTTCGCCTCGTCGGTAAAGATCACAGGCAGTCCTTCCGTATCTTCGAAAATGAGCCGTACTGCCGGATCGGCCAGCAGCGGCGTGAGCATCGTGCGCAGCGCGGCAAACAGCCCGGACAGCCGGAACGAGGTCGGCAGCACATCCGTTCTGCCTGCTTCGATCTTTGCGAGGTCGAGCAGATCGTTGACGATTTCGGTCAGATCCTCGGCCGATTTGCGAATCAGTAGCACCTGGCGTTCCTGTTCTTCGGTGAGCTCGCCATCGAGCCGGTTGACCAGCAGATTCGACAGCGCGCGAATCGAACTCAGCGGCGTGCGCAACTCGTGGCTCATGTTCGACAGGAAGCGCGTTTTCATGGTGTCCGCGCGGCGCAGCTCGTCCGCGCGCTCATCGAGTTCCGCATACAGCGCCACCACACCGCGATTGGTCGCTTCGAGCTCCTGCGTCAGGCGCAGCAGTTCTTCCTGGCGGTCGCGCAACTCGGTCAGCGTCGCCAGCAGTTCGCGGTTCTGCTCCTGCATCTCGGCGAAAGAATCGAGCGCCGCCGCGTCGAGCGGCGTGGAGCCGGCGCGCGTGCGCGCCGGCTCCTGCATCAGCGACCTCACGATCGCGTCGATGCCGAGCGGCGCGACGTCCGCGCGATCCGGCGGCAGCAGCCGCGCCATCGATACCGTCGTGCCGGTTTGCGGCGACGACTCGATCACGCAGCGATCCATCAGCCGGCGGCTGCCTGCGATGCCGCGGCCCATGCCGGTGGGCGACCGGTAGCTGCCGTCGAGCACCGCCTCGAGATCGCGAATGCCGGGTCCGCGGTCGCGCACGTCGATCAGGAACGCCTGCGGCTTCGCGTGCACGTCGAAGGCGAAGATCACTTCGCCGCCGTCCGCGTACTCGAACGCATTGCGCGCGATCTCGGACACCGCGCTCGCAATGCGCGTCTGATCGAGCGGTGAAAAACCGAGACCGGCCGCAATGCTGCGTGCCCGGCGGCGCGCCGCGACCACATCTTCTTCGGCCTCAAGCCGGATTCGCAGTATCTGGGTTGCCATGCGTGAAATGTACTCCGTGCTCCGCTTTGACCACCACCACAGTCGCATCGTCGCGGCCGCGCGCGAAATCGCGATACAGCACCGCGGCGATCACCACCGCGGGCTGCAGATGCAGGCCGGGATACGCGGACAGATCCCAGCGCGTGCCGATGCCGTCTGAATGCAGGATCAGCAATGCATCGCGCGTCCAGGGCACTTCGAATTCCTGTGCATCGCGCATCGTGTGACCGACGATACCGTTGCGCGAACTGAGCTGCCAGCTTCGACGCTCGCTTGACGCGGGCGCGGCGGCGAGCGGCATCCCGGCCTGCGCCGATACGAGCACCGGGTGGCTCGTGCCCGACACCGCGGCCGAGATATTGCCGGTGCCCGAAAACGACAGCTGCGAGCGCGCCAGATCGATACGCACGATCGCCACCGCGGCGCCGCGCGTCGAGCGCAACGCATCGTGTGCGTACTGCATCAGCTGTGCGGGCAAGCGGCCCGCGCGGCGATGCACCGCGTGGATCGCGCCGGCCGCGGCGACATGCGCATCGGGTCCGTGCCCGAGACCGTCGGCGACCGTCACCGTCAAGCCCTGCTGATCGACTTCGACACCCCACGCGTCGCCGCACACCAGTTCGCCCGGATACGGCACGCTGACACCGCCGATATCGGTGCCGGACGCGGGCGGCGACGCGTGGCGCGCATCGGCC